>NZ_CP085530.1:2137500-2512500 GCF_020616155.1 Vogesella sp. XCS3
GTGCGCACCGATTTCGGAGCCCTTTTCCAGCAGACAGACACTGATCTCCTGGCCTTTTTCTGCAGCCAGCTGTTTGAGACGAATGGCAGCGCTCAGGCCGGATGGGCCACCGCCGACAACCACTACGTCGTATTCCATGTATTCGCGTTCCACCGCTTCTCCTTTGCGCAGGGGGAGGTTTGATTGCCCAATGATGCAATGATTGATGCTGCGCGTCAAAATCAAACAAGCGTTTAAACGGTAACGTTCGCCTTGAGTTGTGCAATCGCCTCAGCGCTATAGCCCAATGATTTCAATACCGCATCGGTATGCTCGCCCAGTTTTGGTGGTGCCGCCTGGTACTGCGGGGGGGTTCCGCTCATTTTGATGGGGCAGGCTACCTGCGGTACCGCCTGGCCGGCTGCATCGCGCAGCTGGATCGCCATCTGCCGGTGTTGTATTTGTGGGTCAGCAAAGGCTTCGTCTACGGTATTGATCGGGCCGCACGGCACGCCAGCTGCATCCAGCAGCTTGAGCCACTCGTCGCGGCCACGCGCCAGGAATGCCTGGGACAGCTGTGGCACCAGCTGGTCGCGGTAGTGCACCCGCTGCGGGTTGGTGGCAAAGCGAGGGTCTGCGGCCAACTCTGGCCGGCCGATCAGCTCGCATACTGTGCGGAATTGCTTGTCGTTGCCGCAGGCCAGAATAAAGTGGCTGTCGCCAGCGGTACGGAACACCTGGTAAGGCACGATGTTAGGGTGGGCGTTGCCTAGCCGTGGCGGTACTTCGCCGCCCACCAGCCAGTTCATATTGACGTTGGCCAGCATGGCCAGCGAGCAATCGAACAGCGCCATGTCGATATATTGCCCTTCGCCGGTACGGTAGCGCGCCAGCAGCGCAGCCTGGATGGCGTTGGCCGCATACAGGCCTGTAAAGAGATCGGTAACTGCCACACCTACCTTATGTGGCTCGCCGTCGGCGGGGCCGGTGATGCTCATCAGGCCGGACATGCCCTGCACGATGTAATCGTAACCGGGCAGCTGGGCGTAGGGGCCGGTCTGGCCAAAGCCGGTAATGGCGCAATACACCAGCCGCGGGTTGATGGCGCGCAGGCTGTCGTAGTCCAGCCCGTATTTCTTGAGGCCACCTACCTTATAGTTTTCCAGCAGCACGTCGGCCTGTGCGGCCAACTGCCGCACGATTTCCTGCCCTGCCGGCTGGGTAATATCCACCGTCAGTGACTGTTTGCCACGGTTGGCCGCCAGATAGTAAGCCGCCGTGCCGTCCGGCAGGCTGGGTGGCGCCCACTGGCGGGTGTCGTCGCCAGTACCGGGGCGCTCTACCTTGATAACCTCTGCGCCCAGGTCCGCCAGCAGCTGGCCCGCCCAGGGCCCGGCCAGTACGCGGGTAAGGTCGAGGACTTTGATACCTGACAGTGCACCTGACATGTTTGTCTCCTGTAACGTGGGGCTGCCTGCAAAAAAAACAGGCCCGGATTGCAGCCGGGCCTCAAGGACAGACAGGAACCAACATCCCGCCGGGGTGAAGCCCGCCGGCGGAACATCACATCAGGCAAATGCCTGAATACCGGTCTGGGCGCGGCCCAGAATCAGGGCATGCACATCGTGCGTGCCTTCATAAGTGTTGACGGCTTCCAGGTTCATCACGTGGCGGATGATGTGGTACTCGTCGCTGATGCCGTTACCGCCGTGCATGTCACGGGCGATACGGGCAATATCCAGCGCCTTGCCGCAGTTGTTGCGCTTGATCAGGCTGATCATTTCCGGCGCAGCACGGCCTTCGTCCATCAGGCGACCCACGCGCAGCGCGGCTTGCAGGCCCAGGCTGATTTCGGTTTGCATATTGGCCAGCTTCAGCTGCACCAGCTGGGTGGCGGCCAAGGGGCGGTTGAACTGTTTGCGGTCCAGCGTGTACTGGCGGGCACCGTGCCAGCAGAACTCGGCGGCACCCATCGCGCCCCAGGCAATACCGTAGCGGGCTTTGTTCAGGCAGCCGAACGGCCCTTTCAGGCCTTTTACGTGCGGCAGCAGCGCGTCTTCGCCTACTTCCACGTTGTCCATCACGATTTCACCGGTAATGGAGGCACGCAGTGAGAACTTGCCTTCGATCTTGGGCGCGGACAGGCCTTTCATGCCTTTTTCCAGTACAAAGCCGCGGATCTCGCCTTCGTCGTCTTTGGCCCACACCACAAACACGTCGGCGATCGGGCTGTTGGTGATCCACATCTTGCTGCCGTGCAGTACATAACCGCCGTCTACCTTGCGGGCGCGGGTTTTCATGCCGGCCGGGTCGGAGCCGGCGTCGGGCTCGGTCAGGCCGAAGCAGCCTACCCACTCGCCGCTCGCCAGCTTGGGCAGGTATTTGTCTTTTTGTGCATCGGTGCCGTAGGCCCAGATCGGGTGCATCACCAGGCTGCTCTGTACCGACATGGCGGAACGGTAGCCGGAATCCACACGCTCTACCTCGCGGGCAATCAGGCCGTAGGCCACGTGCGACAAGCCGGCGCAGCCGTGGCTGTCGATGGTGCAGCCCAGCAGGCCCAGCTCGCCCATCTCGCTCATGATCTCGCGATCAAAGCGCTCTTCGCGGTTGGCGGTGAGTACGCGCGGCATCAGGCGATCCTGACAGTAGGCGTAGGCGGTTTCGCGCACCATGCGCTCTTCGTCGGTGAGCTGATCGTTCAGCAGCAGGGCATCGTCCCAGTTGAACGGTGCGCGATTCGAGGTAGCGGCCATGCAGTTCTCCTTTGCACTTTGTTCCGCATTGCGGAATATAGTTCTGTATTGCAAAATAGACTAGCAAGGCGGCCGGGGCATGTAAAGTTTTTTGTGGGAGCAAGGCGCGCACTGCACTATTCTTGCCACTCTTCAGCCAGGAGCATTTCCACCATGTCGTTCACCCCGCAGGAAGACGAAAGCAAAGACCGCCTGTTTGTCGAGGCGCTGGCACGCGGCCTGCGCGTGCTGTCGGCGTTTCGCCCCGGCGAATCGGCACTATCGAACCAGGTACTGGCGCAGCGCACCGGCCTGCCCAAATCCACCGTATCGCGCCTGACCTATACGCTGACCAAACTTGGCTACCTGTCGCAAGACGCCGACAGCGGTTATTACCGCCTGGGCCTGGCGGTACTGGCGCTGGGCTCGGCCGTACTGGGCAGCTACGACATCCGCCGTGTGGCCGCCCCGCTGATGCGCGACTTCGCGCTCAAGCACACCATTTCGGTAAGCTTGGGCATGCGCGACGGCAGCGACATCGTGTACCTGGAAACCTGCCGCAGCCAGGCACGGGTATCGGTACAGCTCAGCGTGGGCTCGCGCGTGCCGCTGGCCAGCACCGCTATCGGCCGCGCTTGCTACAGCAGCCTGAGTGCTGCCGAACGCGAGCTGGCCGACACCGATATGGCGGCACGCTACGGACAAGACTGGCCACTGGTGCAAGCCAAGCTGGAGCAGGCACGCCAGCAGGTACTGCAACGCGGCTACAGCGAGTCGTTTGGCGAGTTTGAACGCGACGTGATGGCGGTTGGCGTGGCGCTGCCCTCGCCCGCCCCCGGCCAGGGCAGCCTGTGCCTGAACGCCAGTGGCCCGGCCTTTGCCTTTGACGCCGAGACCATGCGCAGCCAGGTGGCACCAGCCCTGCTACAGCTGGCACGGCAGATCGTGCCTGGCGCATAAAGCAAAAGGTTGGCCGCATATGCTGCGGCCAACCTTTGTCTTTTATTGCCGCGCCAGACTCAGGCGCGGATGTAGTTCACCAGCTGCTCGATCACCAGCTGCTGCTCTTCGATGGTGGCGCGTACCAGGTCGCCAATAGACAGCATGCCTATCACGCGGCCGGCTTCCATTACCGGCAAGTGGCGAAAGTGCTTGTCCGTCATCAGCGCCATGCATTCGGCCACGCTTTGCTGCGGCCCCACGTACACCACCTTGCTGGTCATGATGTCGCGCACCTTGGTACCCGCCGAGGTACGCCCTTGCAACACGATGCGCCGGGCGTAATCGCGCTCGGAAAAAATGCCCAGCACATCGCCCATGTCCATCACCAGCACGGCGCCGATATCCTGCTCGGCCATGACCTGTAGCGCCTGAAACACGGTGGCATCCGGGCTGACGCTAATCAGTTCCCCGGATTTTCTTTCCAATAACTGCCTGACTGTCTGCATGACACCTCCACACGGTGCGGGTTGAACACAGCGGCGCCCCATGACGCCAGCACCTTGTACTATAGCCGCCGTCATGCATCTGCCAAATGCAAAAAAGGCTGCCACGCGGCAGCCTTTTTATTGCGATCTCAACGACTTAGCCAGCCTTGATCATGGTACCCACGCCAGCGTCGGTCAGGATTTCCAGCAGCAGCGCGTGCGGCACACGGCCATCGATAATGTGTACCGAGTTCACACCGCTCTTGGCGGCATCCAGCGCCGAGCTGATTTTAGGCAGCATGCCGCCGCTGATGGTGCCATCGGCAAACAGCTCGTCCACACGGGCGGCGGTCAGGCCGGTCAGCAGCTGGCCTTGCTTGTCCAGCACGCCTGGCGTGTTGGTCATCAGCACCAGCTTTTCGGCTTTCAGCGTTTCGGCCAGCTTGCCGGCGACTACGTCGGCGTTGATGTTGTAGGCCTCGCCTTCGCTGCCTACGCCGATAGGCGCCACCACCGGAATAAAGTCCTGGCTATCCAGCAGGGACACCAGGCTAGGGTCGATGTGCTCGATATCGCCCACCTGGCCGATATCGATGTCTTCGTCGGACTCGGATTTCAGGTACAGCTTGCTGGCGCGGATAAAGTGGCCGTCCTTGCCGGTGATACCCACCGCCTTGCCGCCGTGCTTGTTGATCAGCGACACGATTTCCTTGTTCACCAGGCCGCCCAGCACCATCTCTACCACGTCCATGGTTTCGCTATCGGTCACGCGCATGCCCTGGATGAACTGGCCTTCCTTGCCCACGCGGTTCAGCAGGTCGTTGATCTGCGGGCCGCCGCCGTGTACGACCACCGGGTTCAGGCCTACCAGCTTCAGCAGCACCACATCCTTGGCGAAGTCTTCTTTCAGCTTGTCGTCGGTCATCGCATTGCCACCGTATTTGATCACGATGGTTTTGCCATTAAAGGAACGGATGTACGGCAGGGCCTCGGCCAGAATGGCTGCCTTGTCGATAGGGGCTACGCTCACGTCGGATTCTCCAGTAGCAAGATGGGGACACAGGTTGCTGCACAGCAATAACTGTCAGGTGTTGCATTCTAACCATGCCACTTAGTGAATATTGATTTATTAATTGAACTGGCAGAGTGCTTGCTCTACATTTCACCCTTCATTAATGAACCAATTTTCAGAGAAGGCAAGAATGGACAAGGAATCCTGTTGTCCGGTAGCGCGCTGGCGCCGTCGCAAGGAAGTGCGCCCTGCCGAAATTCTGGACGCGGCACTGGCGCTATTCGTGGAAAAGGGCTTCAAGACCACCAAAATGGAAGACATCGCCAAAGCCGCCGGTGTCACCAAAGGCACGCCCTATCTGTATTTCGAAAACAAGGAAGACATCTTCAAGGCGGTGATCCGTGAAAACCTGGTTACCCGCCTGGCAGGCTTTGCCGAGCTGGTACAGCAGTTTGACGGCAGCAGCGCCGACCTGCTGCGCCTGATGATGCGCCGCTGGTGGCTGGAGGTGGGCGAATCGCCGCTGGGCGGCATCTGCAAGCTGATGTTTGCCGAGGCCACCAATTTTCCCGAGCTGGCGCGCTTTTATCACGCCGAAGTCATCGAGCCCAGCCACCAGATGTTGCTGCAGGTACTGCGCCGCGGCATGGCGCGCGGCGAGTTTCGCAGCATCAACCCGGACGCCGTGGTCGACACCCTGGTGGCGCCCATGATGCTCACCATGACCTGGCGCTGCTCGTTTGGCCGGGTACTGACCGATACCAAGCACCGCTCGCTGCCGCCGCTGGAGTATCTGGAGCTGTCGCTGGACCTGATGCTCAATGGTCTGAAAACGTCCGACTGAACCTATAAATAATTCCATATAGAACGAGGCAAACACACATGACTCCGCACTATCACAAGCTGGCACTGGCCAGCGCGCTGCTGCTGGCACTGACTGCCTGCAAAGAGGAAGTCAAACCGGTGGAAGAAATCCGCCCTGTGCGCTACACCATTGCCGGCGCAGGCCAGCAAAACCCTATCCGCCAGTTCAGCGGCGAAGTACGCGCCCGTCAGGAAAGCCGCCTGGGGTTTCGCGTAGCCGGCAAAGTGGTAGAAAAGCGCGTCAGCAGCGGAGACAGTGTGAAAAAAGGCCAGGTACTGGCCGTACTGGACGCCAGCGACTACCAGCTCGACAGCCAGGCCAAGCAGGCACAGTTGGCCGCAGCCCAGGCCAATCTGGCCCAGCAGGCTGCCGACCTGAAGCGCTACCGCGAGCTATTGGCGCAAAACTTCATCAGCGCCGCGCAGGTAGAGCGCCAGCACACCGCCGTGCAAAGCGCCCAGGCCAGCGTGCAGCAAGCCCAGGCCGCCTTGTCGGCCAGCCGCAACCAGGCCGGCTACACCAGCTTGATCGCCGACAGCGACGGTAGCGTCAGCGAAATCAGCATCGAGCCCGGCCAGGTGGTAGCAGCCGGCCAGATCGTCGCCAGAGTCGCCGCCGCGGGCGAGCGCGAAGTCTTGATCCAGGTACCGGAAAACGCCGTGGGCGACCTACGCCAGGCCAGCAGCTTTAACGTGAAATTGTGGGCGGGCCAGCAAGCCATCCCTGCCACCCTGCGCGAGCTGTCCGGCGATGCCGACCCGGCCACCCGTACCTACGCGGCACGGCTGAAGCTGTCCGGCCAGCCTGACGGGCTGCGCCTGGGCATGACCGCCACGGTAGAAGCCACCCTGCCAGGCCAGCACAGCGCCGCCATCAAGCTGCCGCTGAGCGCCATTCTGGACGAGCAGGGCAAGCATTATGTCTGGGTGATTAACCCGAAAACCGCCAAGGTTGGCCGCAAGGCCGTGAGCGTGGGCCGCCCGGATAGCCAGGGCATCGATATCACTGCCGGGCTGAACGGGGGTGAACAAGTCGTGACCGCCGGCGTACACCTGCTGCGCGACGGCCAACGCGTTACCCTGCTGGCGAAATAAGGGCACCCATCATGAAGCAACAACCACTGAATTTGTCCGAATGGGCGATACGCAATAGCTCGCTGGTACGCTACCTGATGGTGGTACTGATGCTGGCCGGCATGTTTGCCTATACCCAGCTGGGGCAAAAGGAAGACCCGGAATTCACCTTCAAGGCCATGATGGTGCGCGTACTGTGGCCCGGCGCTACCGCGCAGGAAACCGAGCAGCAAGTCACCGCCCGCGTCGAAAAGAAACTGCAGGAAATGGGCGAGCTGGAGTACGTCAAAAGCTACACCAAGCCCGGTGAAGCCCTGCTGATCCTGTCCATCCGCGAAGACGTTTCCCCCAAAGACGTCCAGCAGCTGTGGTACACGGTGCGCAAGAAAATAGGCGACATCAAACACACCTTGCCTGGTGACATCCGCGGCCCGTTTTTCAATGACGAGTTCGGCGATACCTTCGGCAACCTGTACGCGTTTACCGGTGATGGCTTCAGCTACGAAGACGTACGCAAGTACGTAGAAAAAGCCCGCCAGGAGATTCTGCGCGTGCCCGACGTGGGCAAGGTAGACATCATCGGCGAACAAGAGGAAAAGATTTACGTCACGCTCAATACCGCCAAACTATCTGCCCTGCAGCTGGATAGCAGCCTGATCTGGAATGCCCTGTCGGCGCAAAACAGCATCAGCCCGGCGGGTAATTACGACACCGCCAGCGAGCGCATCTGGGTACGCGTCAGCGGCAGCTACAACTCGGTAGACGCGATCGCCGCCACGCCGATCAGTGCCGGCGGCAAAACCTTCCGCCTGGGCGATATTGCCAAGGTTGGCCGCGAGTTCGTCAACCCGCCCACCTTTGGCATGCGCTTTGACGGCAAACCGGCGATTGGCCTGGCCATCAGCATGAAAAAAGGCGGCGACGTGCTGAAGCTGGGTAACAACCTGCAGCTGCTGATGGACGAAGTCAAAAGCAAGCTGCCGGTAGGCGTGGAAGTGCACGCTGTATCCGACCAGCCCAAGGTGGTGAAGACCGCGGTCAACGAGTTCATGCGCTCGCTGGTCGAAGCCGTGGTCATCGTACTGGCGGTCAGCTTCTTCAGCCTGGGCGTGCGTACCGGCATCGTGGTGGCGCTGTCCATTCCGCTGGTGCTGGCCATGACTTTCCTGGCCATGTACTTCCTGGGCATGGATCTGCAACGCATCTCGCTGGGCTCGCTGATCATCGCACTGGGTCTGCTGGTGGACGACGCCATCATCGCGGTAGAAATGATGGCCATGAAGCTGGAGCAAGGCTGGAACAAATTCCAGGCGGCTACCTTTGCCTACACCAGCACCGCCTTCCCCATGCTGACCGGTACGCTGATTACCGCCGCCACTTTCCTGCCGGTGGGTATCGCCAAGTCCAATGCCGGTGAATACGTGTTCAGCCTGTTCTCGGTGGTGAGCATTGCCCTGATCCTGTCGTGGATCGTTGCCGTGATCTTTACCCCGTATCTGGGCTACCGCCTGCTGCCGGAAACCATGGCAGGCCACGGTCACGCCGATGTGTACCAGAAGCCGTTCTACATCCGCTTTCGCCGTGCCGTGGAGTGGTGCCTGGACCACCGCAAGACCGTCATCGCACTCACCCTGGCCGCCTTCGTGCTGTCCATGGTGGCGTTCAAGCTGTTCGTGGCGCAGCAGTTCTTCCCATCGTCCAACCGACCGGAGCTGATGGTAGACATGTGGCTGCCGCAAAGCGCCAGCTACGAGGCCACCGAGCGCGAGGTGAAAAAGCTGGAAAGCCAGCTGCAAGGGGATAGCAATATCGTCAGCGTCACCAGCTATGTTGGCGGCGGCAGCCCGCGCTTCTACCTGCCACTGGACCAGCAACAGCAGCACCTGAACTATGCACAGCTGATGGTGATGACGCGCGATGAAAAAGTACGCGAGCAGGTGAAACACAAGCTGGAAAAAATGTTCGACACCGACTTCCCGCTGGTACGCGGCCGTGTCACGCGCCTGGAAAACGGCCCGCCGGTAGGCTACGCCGTGCAGTTCCGCGTGATGGGTGAAGACCACCAGAAAGTACGCGACATCGCCAAACAGGTAGAAGCCCTGGTGCGCAGCCACCCTGGCGCCCGCCACATCAATAATGACTGGGGCGAACAGGCTCGCTCGCTACGCGTGGAGATCGACCAGGACAAGGCACGTGCGCTGGGTATGTCCAGCCAGAGCCTGGGCCGCCAGCTGCAGATGATGCTGACCGGCAGCACGGTAACCGAGTGGCGCGAAGGCGATAAGGCCATAGCCGTCAGCGCCCGCCTGGAAGGCAACGAGCGCCAGCAGATCGAACAGCTGGGCAGCCTGATGGTACAAACGGCCAGCGGCCGCTACGTGCCGGTATCGCAGCTAGCCAACATCGTCTACGCACCGGAAGAAAGCATCATCTGGCACCGCAACCGCCTGCCTACCGTGTCGGTACGCGCCGACGCTGCCGACGGCGTACAAGCGGCCGATATTTCCAACGCACTGTGGCCCAAGATGCAGGCGCTGGAAAAAACCCTGCCGCTGGGTTACCACATCGAGCTGGGTGGTTCGCTGGAATCCAGCAAAAACTCGCAAGCGGCCATTGCCAAGGTACAGCCGCTAATGCTGGTGATTGTGTTTACCCTGCTGATGCTGCAGCTCAAAAGCTTCCAGCGCAGCCTGCTGGTGGTACTCACCGCCCCGCTGGGCATGATCGGCGTCACACTGACGCTGATCCTGTTCAGCGCCCCGTTCGGCTTTGTCGCCATGCTGGGGGTGATTGCCCTGGCCGGCATGATCATGCGTAACTCGGTGATTCTGGTCGACCAGATCGAAAGCGACATCAGCGAAGGCATAGACCGCTTCGAAGCCGTGGTGGGCTCTACCATTCGCCGCTTCCGCCCCATCATGCTGACCGCCCTGGCCGCCATTCTGGCCATGGTACCGCTGACGCGCAGCACCTTCTGGGGCCCGATGGCCGTGGCCATCATGGGCGGCTTGCTGGTGGCTACCCTGCTCACGCTGTTTTTCCTGCCGGCGCTGTACTCGGCATGGTTCAAGGTGCGCCGGCCACAAAAACATTAATCATTTTCCTGCTGAAAAGCGCGCCATATTCCGTTATGGTGATAACTGCAGAACAGTTTACTTTTTTATGGAACGAGTGATGAACACACGACATCCGCTGATCATTACCGCCCTGCTGGCACTAGGTGCCGCCAGCAGTGCCCAGGCCTTCGACCTGAATGCCGCGGTACAAGCCGCACGCAGCTACGATGCAGGCTATGCCGGTGCCCGCGCTACCTTGCAGGCCGGCCAGGAAAAAGCCGTCCAGGGCCGCGCCCAGCTGCTGCCTAGCGTCGGCCTGTCTGCCAGCCTTACCCGCACCGACGCCATGAAGCCGGACGCCGACCCCTACAACACCCGTAGTGTCGGCGTACAGCTCACCCAGCCGCTGTTCGATATCGGCAACTACAGCGCCTACAAGAAAGGCCTGATCGCCAGCGAACTGTCCGGCGTGCAGTTCGACGCCAGCAGCCAGCAACTGATTGCCGACGTCGCGCGCGCCTACTTTGACGTGCTGCTGGCCGAAGACGTGCTGAACGTGACCCAGGCCACCAAAAAAGCCTACGACCGCCAGCTTGCGCAGGCCAAAAAGTCGTTTGAAGTCGGCACGGCCACCATCACCGATACCCACGAAGCCCAAGCCGGTTACGACGCGGCCCAAGCACGTGAAATTGCCGCGATGAGCGACCTGGAAATCAAGCGTAATGCGCTGGCCAGCCTGACCGGCTTGCAAGCGGAAAGCATCAATCGCCTGCGCCAGCAGCCCGCCCTGGCCACCCAGAGCGCCGGTGAGCTGGACGCCTGGATCCAGCGTGCCGAGGCCGGCAGCCTGGCGCTGAAAGCCGCCGTGCAACAACAGCAGCTGGCCGAACGTAATCTGGAAGAGGCACGCGGCAAACACCTGCCTACCGTCAACCTCAGCGCCGGTCTGAGCGATAACTACAGCACCAGCGCCAGCAGCAAGGCTAGCGGCCAGCAGCGTACGCGTGGCAATACCCTGGGCCTGAACCTGAGCCTGCCGCTATACGCCGGTGGTGCGATCAACTCGCAAGTCACCGAGGCCGCGGCCAACCTGGACAAAGCCCGTGAAGATGTCGAAGCCGCACGCCGCAAGGTAAGGCTGGATATCCGCCGCGCCTGGCTTGGTGTCAGCAACGGTGCCGCGCTGGTCAAAGCCCAGGAACAGCTGCAGGTTTCGGCCAAGAGCAAACTGGACTCCACCAAGCTGGGTAAAGATGTAGGCGTACGTACCAACCTGGACTTGCTCAACGCCGAGCGCGACTACCAGGACGCCGTGCGCGCACTGGCCGAAGCGCGCTACAACTACCTGTACGCCCGCCTGTCGCTGGCACAAGCAGCCGGCGAGCTGGACGACAAGGCCGTGGCCGAGGTGAACCGCTTCTTCTAAAAGCGCCGCCCACCCCGCCCTGCCCGCATGCGGCCAACCTGTCACCAGGTTGGCCGCATTTTTATTGGCGTGCCGAATCACCACAGTGCAAGCAATCGTAGTGTTTAAATAATCAATCACCCGTGACTTTTTACTAAACACGACGCTAGAATGCTTTCAAACAATGGCCAACGATGCGCTTTGCCCGTGTCGCGGCAAACCAGGCCAGCCCGGTCGTCTATCTAGGAGAGATTCATGAACCCGCAAGAACTGATGCAGCGTAAAGCCAACGCCACCCCGCGCGGTGTGGGCGTAATGTGTTCCTTCTTTGCCGAGCGTGCCAAAAACGCCGAAATCTGGGACACCGAAGGCAAGCGCTACATCGACTTTGCCGGCGGTATCGGTGTACTGAACACCGGCCACCTGCACGACAAAGTGCAAGCTGCCGTAGCCGAACAGCTGAACAAGTTCAGCCACACCTGCTACCAGGTGGTGCCGTACGAGCTGTACATCGAGGTGGCCGAACAGCTGAACAAGCTGGCCCCGATCCCGGGCGAGAACAAAACCGCCTTCTACACCACCGGTGCCGAAGCTGTTGAAAACGCCGTCAAGATCGCCCGCGCCGCCACCGGCCGCCCAGGCATCATCGCTTTTGGCGGCGGCTTCCACGGCCGTACCCTGATGGGCATGGCGCTTACCGGCAAGGTGGCCCCGTACAAGATCGGTTTCGGCCCCTTCCCGTCCGACGTGTACCACGCGCTGTTCCCGAATCCCCTGCACGGTGTGTCGATTGAAGAATCCATCGCCAGCATCGAAAAGCTGTTCAAGTACGACATTGAAGCTACCCGCGTAGCCGCTATCATTTTCGAGCCGGTACAAGGCGAAGGCGGTTTCTACCAAGCACCGGCCGAGTGGGTTCGCGCGCTACGCGCCCTGTGCGATGCGCACGGTATCCTGCTGATCGCCGACGAAGTACAAGCCGGCTTTGCCCGTACCGGCAAGTTCTTCGCCATGGAACACTACGACGTGGCTGCCGACCTGATGACCATGGCCAAATCGATGGCTGGCGGCTTCCCGATTTCGGCCGTAGTTGGCCGCGCCAGCGTGATGGATGCCCCCGCCCCTGGCGGCCTGGGCGGCACCTACGCCGGCAGCCCGCTGGCCCTGGCCGCAGCCAAGGCCGTGATCAGCGCCATCCAGGAAGAAAAACTGCTGGAACGCGCCAATAAGCTGGGCGCGCAGCTGAAAGAAACCCTGAACGGCCTGAAAGCCGACGTGCCGCAGATTGCCGACGTACGCGGCCCGGGCGCCATGATTGCCGTGGAATTCAACAAGGCCGGCAGCCACGACGCGGACGCCGACTTCGCCAAGAAAGTGCAGACCAAGGCGCTGGAGTCCGGCCTGATCCTGCTGCTGTGCGGCGTGTACGGCAACGTGGTGCGCTTCCTGTTCCCGCTGACCATCGAAGACGAAATCTTCGAAGAAGCGCTGCAGAAACTGGTTGCCGCCATCAAGGCCTGATACTGACACTGCATTGCTAGCCACGGAAGCACACTGAACTCACGGAATGATCTACAGCGACCATCGCTGCCTTCTGTGTCTTTCTGTGTGCTTCTGTGGCCAATAAAGAGAGAACTGCCATGTTGAACCTGAAAGACCCATCCCTGCTGCGCCAGCAGTGCTACATCAACGGCCAGTGGGTAGATGCCGATAGCGGCGAAACCATCGCTGTCACCAACCCGGCTACCGGCGAAGTGATCGCCCACGTGCCGAAAATGGGCCGTGCCGAAGCCGAGCGTGCCGTGGCCGGCGCAGCCGAAGCTTTTAAAACCTGGAAAAAGAAATCCGCCAAAGAGCGCGCCAATATCCTGCGCAAATGGTTCGACCTGATGATGGCCAACCAGGACGACCTGGGCGTGATCCTCACCAGCGAACAAGGCAAGCCGCTGGCCGAAGCCAAAGGCGAAATCGCCTACGGTGCCAGCTATATCGAGTGGTACGCGGAAGAAGCCAAACGCATCTACGGCGACACCATTCCGTCTACCGGTGCCGACAAGCGCATTCTGGTAACCAAGGAGCCGATCGGTGTCACCGCCGCCATCACCCCGTGGAACTTCCCGAATGCCATGATCACCCGCAAGGCTGCCCCGGCGCTGGCCGCAGGTTGCCCGATGGTAGTACGCCCGGCCAGCCAGACCCCGCTGTCGGCGCTGGCCATTGCCGTACTGGCCGAGCGCGCCGGTATTCCGGCCGGCGTGTTCTCGGTGCTGACCGGTGGTTCCACCGAAATCGGCGGCGTGCTAACCGGTAGCGATACCGTGAAGAAGTTCTCCTTCACCGGCTCCACCGAAGTTGGCCGCAAGCTGATCAGCCAGTGCGCCGAAACGGTGAAGAAAGTATCGATGGAGCTGGGCGGCAACGCGCCGTTCATCGTGTTCGATGACGCCGACCTGGACGCCGCCGTGGAAGGCGCCATGATTTCCAAGTACCGCAACGCCGGCCAGACTTGCGTCTGCGCCAACCGCCTGCTGGTACAGGACGGCGTGTACGACGCCTTCGCCGAGAAGTTTGCCGCCGCCGTGGCCAAACTGAAGGTGGGTAACGGCCTGGAAACCGGTGTGACCCAAGGACCGATGATCGACCAGAATGCCGTGGCCAAAGTGGAAGAGCACATCGCCGACGCGCTGGCCAAAGGCGGCCAGCTGGTCACCGGTGGCAAACGCCACGCGCTGGGCCACAGCTTCTTCGAACCGACCGTGATCACCGGCGTGACCCCGGCGATGAAAGTGGCCAAGGAAGAAACCTTCGGCCCGCTGGCACCGGTCTTCCGCTTCCACAGCGAAGAAGAAGCCATCCAGATGGCCAACGACACCGAGTTCGGCCTGGCGTCGTACTTCTACGCCCGCGACATCGGCCGCATCTTCCGCGTGTCCGAAGGCCTGGAGTACGGCATGGTGGCCGTCAACAGCGGCATCCTGTCCAACGAAGCCGCACCGTTCGGTGGCGTGAAGCAGTCCGGCCTGGGCCGCGAAGGCTCCAAGTACGGCATCGAAGACTACCTGGAAATCAAATACGTGCTACTGGGCGGTATCGACAAGTAAGCCTGTGTGGCATGCAAAAAGCCGGTCCCTCTCGGGGCCGGCTTTTTTTTACAGCCTCACCGCGTAGCCAGCGGCGCAGCTTACTGGCCGTCCAGCATGACCACCACACGGTTACGGCCCTGCTCTTTTGCCTGGTAACAACGCAGGTCGGCGCGCTGCATGATGTCGTGCGGCCGCGTGTCCTGCGGCTGGATCTGGGTCAGGCCGATACTGGCGGTAACGCGGCAGACTTCCGGGTTGCTTTGCGGGCGCAGGCGGGCAATATCGCCACGCACGGCTTCCATGATGCCCTGCGCGGTATCGCGCGTGCAGTTGTACAGAATCAGGGCAAACTCGTCGCCGCCCAGACGGGCGATCACATCGGTATTGCGCAGGCGTTTTTGCAGAATGGCCGCAATATCTTGCAGTATCTGGTCGCCAGCCTGGTGGCCGCCGCTGTCGTTCACCTGCTTGAAGTGGTCCAGGTCCATCATGACCACCACATTGTTTTGCGCCATCGCCTCGCCGTTATCCAGCAACACGGTTAGCGCCCCCAGGAAGCCACGGCGGTTCAGCAAGTTGGTGAGCACGTCGTGGGTGGCTTCCCAGCGGTGCTTGCGTTCACGGCGGCGGCGCTCGCTATCGTCGTGCAGTACGCAGATCTTGTAACCGTGCATGCTGCCGGCAGCCTGCACCACCGACAGGGTTAGCACCACCGGCTGCAGGCGCATATCGCGCGACAGCAAATCCAGTTCTACCGGCACAGCCATACGGGTTTCAGCCAGGGTCGCCAGCGATACCGCCTGGCCGCTATCCGGATACGCCAGCGAGACGAATAGCGCCAGCGAGCGCCCCTGGGCTTCTTCGGCATTCAGGCCCAGCAGGCGCTGGGCGGGCGGGTTGATGTAACACACCTCGTCCAGCTGGTTGGTCAGCACTACCGCATCGGCAATGGACGTCAGAATGGCCATGCCGCGCTCGCGTTCGGCGTTCATCGACAGCAGGGCGTCTTCCCTGTCGCTGACATCGTGCACAACGCCGAGAAAACGCAAGATGCTGCCCTGCTGCAAACGGGTAAAACGCAGCTCTACCTTGATCGGCGTGCCACGGGCGCCGGTCAGGTGGCACAGCTGGTAAAATCCCGCTACATCACCGTGGCGCAAAGCCTGCCACTCCGGCTCGATGGTGGCGCGCTGAGCCGGGTGCACCGCATCCAGCCAGTGGCGCCCCAGCCAGTCTTCTTCGCGCTGTGCCAGGCCGCCCAGCGTAAGGGTGGCGTGGTTGCAATACACCAGCAGGCCATCGGCATCGGTGACAAAAATGCCCAGCGGCGATGACTCGTTCAAGGCGCGGAAAAACGCCTCGCGTGCGGCCAACTCCTGGCTGATGCGTTCACGCTCGCCAAACACATCGGTAACGGTTTGCGCCAGCATTTCCAGCTCGTGGCTGCCGTGAATGTGGACACGATCTTCTGCCCCGAATGCCATGGCCTGCACTTTGCCACGCAGCGCCTGCAACGGCCCGAGCAGGCGGTGCACGCCCCACCAGCCCACCGGAAACGCCAGCAAGGTAGCCAACAGCACGATCAGCATATGGTTACGCGCCATTACGCTGATGGGTTCGTAGGCTTCGCGCAGGGGAAACACGCCACCCACCACCCAGTTCACGTTTTTCATATTGCGGTACACCATCAGCGCGGGTTCGCCGTTGGCCGCAATACTCTCGGTGCTGCCGTCCCAGCCTTGCAGTGCCTTGCCGAATACCGGGTCGCGGCTGGTATCGGGGCTGGCCTGCATGATACGGCTGCGGTCGGGGTGGAAGATGGTCAGCCGGCTGGCGCGGGTATTGATATTGATGTAGCCGGTACCGCCGATGGCAATGGAGCGCAAATCACCAAACAGCTCTGGTGCAAACAGCTCCAGGCTACCACCCAGCACGCCGGCAAACTGGCCGTGCTCGTCCAGGATAGGCGAGGTGAAAATGATCAGGCTGCGCTTGATGTCGCCAGCCACGCGAACCGGCTCGGAAATCTGCGAGCGCAGGGTGTCACGTGTCTGGGCAAAATAGGCGCGGTCCAGCACGCTGGTGCCGCGCCGCCCTGGCAGCTCGGGGTAATCGGCCACCACATTGCCGTCTGCATCGAACAGCATGATGCTGCTGAAGCTGCCCTTCAGGTAACGAAAACCATGCAGGATCTCGGGGGCGTGCTTGCTAATATTGTTGCGGTCCAGCTGCAGGCTGGCAGCCGCCTGCTCCAGCAACACGTGGCGCGTGCGTACGCGGTCGTCTATATCGTCACTGAGCCGGGTAACCACATCTTCCAGGTGCTGTAGCTGCATTTTACGCACGCGCGCCTTGCCCTCCAGATAGCTGAGCGAGCTGGTAAACAGCACCACTACTACCATCAGGAGTGAACAGAACAGCGCCAGTCGTGTGCGCAAGGATTTCAAGCCAAGCCAGCCGGGCAAATACAGCTCCTACATGAAAATATCATTAAATAGCCAATTATTTTGCCTCAATGGCATTGTTTCTATAAAAGAGTATATGAAAAGCTCGGCGCTAACCGCGTACCAAGCTTACTCAGGCGCCCGACAGCAGCATCAACTCGCCAGCCGGGCAGCCGCTCAATGGTATCTGGCCTGCTGTTCGCGCAGGGCAATACCGGCCTGGCGCAGGCACTCGGACAAATCCACCCACGCCTGCACACGACTTGGCCCCAGGTCCGGCACCAGCAGCCATTGCACGCGATTGAGCAGGGTGCCGCTGTCTCGCTCCAGCAACTGCACATCGTAAGCTTGCTGCTCGGGCAAGAATTCGGCCACCGCCTCGACGTTTTCCAGCTTATCGGTTTTGCCCTGCACCAGCGCCATATGCAGGCCCAGGCGCTTGCGGTTAAAGGCATAGACGCCAGCGCCCAGTGCGTCCCACCAGGGCAGCGGGGCAAACAACTCGGCTTCACCGTATTTCATTTCGGCAGCAATCGCCTGCTGTACCAGCGGCATGGCGGCATCCAGCGCCTTGCGGGCGTGCTGGCGTACGCGGTCGATATCCAGCTTGCCGCTTTCCACGATAAATGGCAGCCAGCACAACGATAACTGCGGGTTCACCGTCTGGCTGGCGGCGTCAAAGGTGGCGCGCGCGGCGTCCACGTCTTGCTGCGCCATGTCGCAACCGGCATCCATGATGGCCGCCAGGTGCACCAGCGACTGGCAGCTACGCTCGATCAGCATGTCGGTATTGAAGATGGTGGGCGACAGCCACAGCACGGTGTCTTCCGGCAGGCCCAAGGCATCCACCAGCGCCGGCTCCACGCGCTCCAGCAGCGGGAAGTGCCACCAGAAGCCGCCCTGCGCACGCGAGAAGATCATGGGCAGCGCCCATAGCTCGTAAGACACCACACTGCCGTCCGGGCGCATCACTTCGGGGAAGGCAATACTGTCGCGCGCCAGTGCCAGCAGCTGCTCGCGGGCGGCGGTGTGCTCTTGCAGCGCCAGCTGCGCCTCGGTAAACACCGCCTGATCCCCCCCGGTCAGCGCTTGCTGCACCAGCATGGGCAGCTGCATGCGCTTCATCGGGTTGCTATCGGCTTCCATCGCCGTGCTCACCAGCTCCTTGATGCGCTGCTGGCGCTCTGCGGGGGGCAATGGCTCGGTAGGTACCAGGCGGAAATCGCGCTCTTTGGGCGCGACCTCGCGCTCGATATAGGCTTTTTGCAGGCGCTGGTACTCCTGCATGGCGTCGTCGCAGACTTTTTTCAGCTGTGCCGCGGTGGGCAGCTCGCCCCAGAAATTGAAATCGAACAGGCGAAAGCCCGAGTTGGTGACGTAGTGCGTCAGATTGTTGGCAGCATCAAACAGTACATCGCTCTGAAAGCCTTCCTGCTCACGGCTGTCAAACGGGGTCTGATCCATGCCCACCAGGCGGCAGACAAAAGCCGGGGTCACGGTATGAATCACATACTCGTAAGGCTCCAGGCCTTTCTCTTCGACGGCATCGCCAAAGATAAAACGGCTGGGAATAAAAGGATCGCCCTTGATGCGGGCATTGCGCGGGTGGGATTTCATGCGGCTAACGTCGTTACTGCCTTGTAAAACCAGCGATTTTACCCCGACGTTGGCCGCACCGTGAAATTAATCATCCCAATGTCAGCTGATAGCGATAGAAACGCTCGTCGCGCTGCCAGCCTTGCCCGGCATAAAGCGCCTGCGCTGTATGGTTATCCACAGCCGTGACCAGATCCAGCCGCTGTACACCGTGCTGACGCGCCAGTGCGGCCGCTGCCTGCAGTAGCGCCTGGCCCACGCCGCGCTGGCGGGCGGCTTCGACCACATACAGGTCATTCAGCAGCCACACCGGGGCGGCCAGTACCGAGCTGAATTGCGGCAGCAGCTGGGTAAAGCCAAGCAACTGCCCTTGCTGCTGGTACACCAGCACGTGGCTGTCGGCCTGGATCAGGCGCTGGCGGATGAAGTCGTGCGAGGTTGGCGCGTCGCCCTGCTTACCGTAAAAGCGGCGATACGCGTCAAACAGTGCGGCCAACTGTGGCAGGTCGGCCAGCGTAGCAGCCCGGATACCGTCAGGTAGCGTAGCGGCGGCCTGCTGCCGGCGGCATTGATCCACACGGTGGATCTGCTGCCCGGCAGCGTCAAAGTTGGCCGCATCCAGCCAGGCTTCCAGCACCGCGCGGTTGGCCAGCCATTCGCTGTCCAGCAAGCTGAACCAGGCGGTATCGCGGTTCAGGCCCCAGTTGACGCGCGCCTGGCGGAAAATGCCTTCGAAGGTGAAGCCCAGCCGCTCGGCAGCGCGCATGGACGGTGCATTCAAGCTGTTGCACTTCCACTCGTAGCGGCGGTAGCCCCACTCAAAAGCCTGTTTCATCATCAGGTACATCGCTTCGGTAGCGGCCACCGTGCGCTGCAAGCGCGGCGAAAAGCGCAGCCAACCCACCTCGATGACACCGTTGGCCGCATCGATGCGCAGATAGCTACAGCTGCCAATGGCATCGCCGCTCACACCATCGACAATGGCAAAGAACAGCGGATCGCAGCTGCTTTCCATCATGGCAAACCACGTGTCCCAGTCGGCATCGCTTTGCGGGCGCGGCATCAGGTAGGCCCAGTCGCGGCCGTCGCGGTCCAGTTCCAGCGCCGCCCGCAGGCTGTCGCCATGGCGGGCGCGCTCGAACGGCTCCAGCCGGCAATGCCGGCCTTGCAGCGTGACTTTCTGCGGCGGGCAGGCGCCCTGCCAGCCCGCTACCGGCACACCCAGTGGCTGTTGAAACGCGTCGTAGTGCATATCAGCCCCCGCAACCGCAGTCGTCCGACGGCGCAACGCCGCAGCTGGCACCGCCCTGTACCGTGGGGTAGCCGTCGCGCTTCCACCAGTCCACGCCGCCTTGCAGCTCTTTGACGGTAAAACCCAGCTCGGCCAGCTTCAGTGCAGTCTTGGTGGAAGCATTGCAGCCGATACCGTCGCAGAAGGTCACCAGCAGCACGTCACGCGGTAGCTGCGCCGTGGTCTCGGCACTAATGGTGCGGTGCGGCAGGTTGATGGCGCCCGGCAGGGTTTCCTGCGCGTAGGCGGCGGCAGAGCGGCCATCCACCAGCTGCAGAGCCGCGCCCTGCTTGAGCTGATCGGCTACGTCCCAGCTATCAATCTCGAATGCCAGTTTGGCCCGGTAAAACGCTAGCTGATCCATGCTGCTTTCTCCTGTTCAGGGTTGATGCAAGCATGGTAAAACAGCAGTGCGGCCCCTCGTAAGGGCCAGTTTTTCCCGACAGGAGGGAGCCACTTTGCTGGAACAATGGATCATCGACGCGCTAGCCACCGACCTGCAGCGCGATAGCCGAGAGGGCCTGGCGCGCCAGCTGATGCGCCTGCTGCGCGAGCGCATCCGCAGCGGCCAACTGGCCGGCGACACCCGGCTGCCGGCCAGCCGCGACCTGGCGCACAGCCTGGGCTTGGGCCGCAACACAGTGCTGGAAGCCTACGAGCAGCTGCAGGCTGAAGGCTACCTGCATAGCCGCCACGGCGCCGGCACCTTCGTGTCCGGCCTGTTTGCAGGCCAGCCGGAGCCCATCACCCGGCGCGCTCAACCGCTGGGCCTGTCACAACGCGGTCAGATGCTGTTCGACAGTGTGGGGCTGCCCACCGGGCTGTACGGTGCGTTTGCCCCAGGCGTACCGGAAATCCCGCTGTTTCCGCATGCCTGCTGGCAAGGATTACTGGCGCGACACCAGCGCCAGGCCAGCCCGGCCATGCTGGGCTATACCGCCGACGGCGGCCTGCCGCAGCTGCGCGAAGCGCTGGCCGAATACGTGCAGCTATCGCGTGGCGTGCGCTGCAGGCCGGAGCAGGTGCTGATAACCCAGGGCACACAACAGGCCATGGAGTTGGCCGCACGCCTGCTGGCCGACCCCGGTGATGTGGCCTGGCTGGAAGACCCCGGTTATGTCGGCGCCCATGCCGCGCTGCGCGGGGCCGGCCTGCAGCTGGTGCCGGTACCGGTGGATAACGAGGGGCTGAATCCCGCCGCCGTCACCGACACGCGCCCGCCACGGCTGATCTACACCACACCATCGCACCAGTACCCGCTGGGCGTGGTAATGAGCCTGCCGCGCCGGCTGGCCTTGCTAGCCCATGCCGCACGCAGTGGTGCCTGGATACTGGAAGACGACTACGACAGCGAATTCCGCTACAGCTCGCAACCCTTGCCTGCGCTGCAGGGGCTGGCGCAAGACGAACGCGTGATCTACATGGGCACCATGAGCAAGGTGATGTACCCCGGCCTGCGCCTGGGTTACCTGGTCGTCCCGGATAGCCTGATCGACCCGTTTCGCGCGGCCAATGCCCGGCTATACCGCGAGGGCAGCTACGCGGTACAGGCCGCGCTGGCAGAGTTTATTACCGCGGGCCACTTTGCCCGCCACGTGCGGCGCATGCGCGAGCTATACCGAGAGCGCCAGCACCAGCTGCGTCAGGCACTGGCCAACAGTAGCGCTGAGAACCTGCTACTCTCGCCCGGCCACGCCGGCATGCACCTGGTAGCCAGCCTGCCCGCCAGCCTAAACGAGCACGCCATCAGCCAAGCCGCCGCCAAAGAGCAAGTGTGGCTACGCCCGCTGGCTCGCCACTATCTGGGCACACCAACACAAAACGGGCTGGTGCTGGGCTATGCCGGCGTCGACCACCAGGCCATCGAGCACGGCGTTGCCACCCTGGCTCGCGTGCTACAAGCGGTACCACACCATGACTAAACCTGCCCTGTTGATCAGTGCCTGCCTGCTGGGCCAGCCGGTACGCTACGACGGCGCCAGCAAAGGTATGGCGGCGAGCTGGCAACAGCAGTTGGCCGCACACTACACACTGCTGCCTTTCTGTCCGGAATGCGCGGGTGGCTTGCCTACGCCAAGACCGGCAGCCGAAATACACGGTGGCCATGGTAGCCACGTGCTGGCCGGCCAGGCAACGGTACGCACGGCCAGCGGTGACGACGTAAGCGCGGCCTTTGTGCACGGTGCACAACTGGCTCTGGCGCTGGCGCAGCAGCACGGCTGTACGCTGGCATTGCTGAAAGCCAACAGCCCGTCGTGTGGCAACCGGCAGATTTACAGCGGGCAATTCGACGGCCAGCTGCAGGAGGGCGCCGGCGTGTGCGCCGCGCTACTGCAACAACATGGCATAACGGTGTATAACGAAACCGAGCTGGCGCAGCTACTGTAGCCCCCCCTACCCACCACGAGGACCACCATGCTCACTCTGCACCACCTGAATAACTCGCGCTCGCAGCGCATATTGTGGCTGATGGAAGAGCTGGCGCTGCCCTACCACATCACCACCTATCAACGCGACCCGGCCACACTGCTGGCCCCCGCCGCGCTCAAGGCCATCCACCCGCTGGGCAAGTCGCCCGTCGTCAGCGATGGCGACATTGTGGTGGCCGAGTCCGGCGCCATCGTGGAATACCTCGTCGATACGTACGACACGACGCACCGCCTGAAACCCGCCGCTGGCAGCCAGGCGGCACGCGACTACACCTACTGGCTGCACTATGCCGAAGGCTCGGCCATGCCACCGTTGCTGATGAGCCTGGTGTTCAGCCGCATCAGCAAGCCCCCGATGCCGGCGCTGCTGCGCCCCCTGGCACGCATGATCGAGAAAGGCGTGCGAAAAGGCTATATCGACCCGCAGCTGGACATGCACCTACGCTATATCGACAACCATCTGGCCGGCAGCGGCTGGTTTGCCGGGGACAGTTTCAGCGCCGCCGACATCCAGATGAGCTTTGTACTGGAGGCAGCCAACAGCCGCGTGCCCCTGTGCAAGGCACTGCCGCACATCCAGGATTTTTTACAACGCATCCATGCGCGCCCTGCTTATCAGGAAGCGCTGCTGGCAGGCGGCCAGTACGACTACGCGTAAAGCACACGCCTGCGGCCAACCCTGGCGGCAGGCGGAAAACGCAAAAAGCCCAGTCCGAAGACTGGGCTTTTCTGAATTTCTTGGTAGGCCGTGCGGGATTCGAACCTGCGACCAACGGATTAAAAGTCCGCTGCTCTACCAGCTGAGCTAACGACCCGCCGTGTGGCGGTATGATGGTAGGCCGTGCGGGATTCGAACCTGCGACCAACGGATTAAAAGTCCGCTGCTCTACCAGCTGAGCTAACGACCCATCATACATTTTCTCTCGGAGTGGTAGGCCGTGCGGGATTCGAACCTGCGACCAACGGATTAAAAGTCCGCTGCTCTACCAGCTGAGCTAACGACCCGTCCTTGAGAGAAAGCGACTATACCTATCGAAGGCTGGTACGTCAAGCAGTTTCCGTAAAAAAACCTGAAAACCGCCAAATCCGGAACCTTTACCCAGCAGGAATGCCGAAATCATGCCCCTGCAACACTTGCCCCTACCCAGCCCAGATACGCTGGCAAACCGCATTCTGCTGCCACGGCAATAATTTCTGGTACATCATAGGGGTGAAGTGCTTGGATTCTGGCCTGCAACCCCTCATATTGGTTTGCAGTGGTCTTGATCAGCAACGGGATTTCACTGGCGGTTTCAATACGCCCCTCCCAGCGATAGACCGACTGGCAGGCCGGCAAGATATTGACACACGCGGCCAAGCCCTCGCCCACCAGCACCGCTGCCATATGCTGCGCAAGCGCTTCATCCGGCACATTGCACACTACGATTAACACCTTCATGCGGATATCCGTTTCATGCGTGGATTACTGATACTTTTATTGTTGTACCCGTTTCTGGAAATGTACTCGCTCTTCAGCCTGGCCGACCATATCGGCGGCGGCTGGACGCTAGCCTGGGTCATTGTCACCTTCTTGCTGGGTAGCGCCCTGATGCGCAACAGCAAGCTGGGTGGGCTGCTCACCCTGGCAGGCACCCTGCGCGAAGGCAAGGTCTCGCTATTTTCGCTGCTGTGGCCGCTGCGCGTGATGCTGGCAGGCCTACTGCTGGCCATCCCCGGCCTGGTAAGCGATGTGCTGGCCCTGCTGCTGATGCTGCCGTGGAAAGGCCCCAAACTTGCCAATATCGATATGAGCCAGGCCTTCCGCCAACCCGGCGCCCAGCAACATGGCCAGGATAATGCGGCCAACGGTGACATTATCGAAGGCGAATACGAACACGTAGATCGCCATACGCCGAACGATCGCCGCCTGCACTAGGCCTCCGGCAGTAACAGCGCCAGCGCGGCCGCGGCATCCAGCCCTGCAATGGCCACGATCTTGTGCCGGTTGCGCTCGCCACTGAGCAGCACCACCGACTTGCGTGGCAGGCCCAGATAGCCTGCCAGCCAGCGCACCAGTTCGGCATTGGCCTTGCCTTCTACCGGCGGTGCGGCCAACCTGATCTTCAGCGCTTCGCCATGCTCGCCGGCAATCTCGCTCTTGCGTGCACCGGGCTGTACGTGCAAGGTAAGGCGTATGCCTTCGGGCTGAATGGTTAACCAGGGTTTCATCGGGCTTCTTTGCAAAAGGAAGCATTGTAAAACGTATCGTCATCACGTTTCACGGGAGTATCACCATGGATATCGGCATTTCCGAACAAGACCGCGCACGCATTGCAGAAGGCCTGTCACGCCTACTGGCCGACAGCTACACCCTGTACCTGAAGACCCACTTTTTCCACTGGAACGTGACCGGCCCCATGTTCCAGACCCTGCACCTGATGTTTGAAACCCAGTACAACGAGCTGGCACTGGCAGTAGACCAGGTTGCCGAGCGCATCCGTGCCCTGGGCCACATCGCCCCCGGCAGCTATGGCGATTACGCCCGCCTGACATCGATCAGCGAAAGCCAGGGCGTACCCAAGGCACAAGACATGATTCGCGAACTGGTACAGGCACACGAAACCGTCTGTCGCACCGCGCGCTCGCTATTCCCTCTGGCCGACGCTGCCGCAGACGAGCCTACCGCCGACCTGCTGACCCAGCGCCTGCAGGTACACGAAAAAACCGCCTGGATGCTGCGCAGCCTGCTCGAAGGCTAAGCAGGTAGCGGGCATGCTACACTCCGCACAGGAGTCCGCCATGCCCGCACCTCGCTTATTCAAACCCGTCCCCGCTGCGGTAGACGGGTCTTTGTTCAAGGTAGCGATACTGATATCGCTAGCCTTACATCTGCTTTTGCTCGCCAGCGCCGGCGGGCTGATTCCCCCCATTACGCCCCCCGTGTGGCCACACAGCACGCTGCAGGTTACCGTGCTGAAAACCCCGCCTTCTGCCAAGCCCGCCCGCGCAGACGTGCTGGCACAGCATGACAGCCAAGGCAGCGCCAACCCGTCTGGCGACAACAGCCCCCCCGCCGCCCCGGCACGCACCACTCCGCAAGCCAGCCTGCGCGCGGCCAACACAGCCCCCGATAGCCAGCAAGACAGCGCGACACCGGTGCGCGACAACCGCCAGCAAGCGCGCCTGGGCGCCGCTGCGGTTGGCGTAAGCTGGGCAGCCTACGTAGAAGACTGGCGCCGGCGTGTCGAGCGCATCGGCAACCGCCACTACCCGGCCGAGGCGCGCGCACGCGGCCTGTACGGCAGCCTGGAGCTGGTCGTGACCCTGCGTGATACCGGCGAGCTGATGAATGTCCGCATTGCCCGCAGCTCCGGCAGCCCGCTACTGGACCAGGCCGCCATCGATATCGTTCGCCTTGGCGCGCCCTACCCGCCGTTCCCCGCGCGACTTGCGCAAGAGTACTCATCGCTGGAAGTCGTGCGAAAATGGTCATTTACCACGGCACACCGGCTAGACGGCAGCTAATCGCCCTTACCCGCAAAAGGACACACCATGTACGAAGTCAACCGCAGCATCGCCATCCTCAAACCGCGCCAGCCCTTTCTGGACTGGCTCAAGAGCCTGCCAGGCGGCCTGGACGAGCAGCTGGAACTGGTGCAACTGCGCGGCGACTGCAACGCACTGCTGATTCCGGCTGCCGACGACTACGACAGTGCCGAAGATTTTGTCCGCCAGCATTACCACTCGCTGTTTAGTGCCGAGCTGGCCGACTGGTGCGACGACGAGTCATTCTGGCCCGAGCTGACCCCTGTGCTGTTTACCGAGTGGTTCGACGTGGAAATCCACTCCGTGCTGACCGACCTGGTAGAGCAGCCGCTGGAGCGCGAAGCCTTCATACCGCTGGACCTGGATCAAAACTAAAACAGGCTGGCACCCTGCCGCGGCGCTCGCTGCGGCCAACCTTTCCACACGAGGGGAAACATGCAACACATCACCAAGATCAAGGTACGCGGCTACCATCTGGACCTGTACCAGCACGTGAACAACGCGCGCTATCTGGAGTTTCTGGAAGAAGCCCGCTGGACCTACTTTGAAGAACGCGCCGACTTGCCAGCTTTTCTGGCATCCGGTATTGCCCTGATTGTGGTGAACATCAATATCGATTACCGTCACCCCGCCACCATGAACGACGAGCTGGCCATCGCCACGTCGGTGAAGTCGGTCGGCAACCGCAGCGCGGTCATCCACCAGCGCGTTACCCTGGATGGTAGCGACAAGGTGGTGGCCGAAGCCGACGTGACGTTTGTCGCGTTTGATGGCCGGCAAAACAAAGCGGTACCAATTGAAGGCAAAATGCGGGAACTTCTGGAAGGCCTGCAACACCAAGCCTGACCTGCCAGGCCGCTGTAAAGCGGCCTTACCTGACGGATTTAGTACGATGAAGCTCAAGCACACCCTGATGATCCTGGCGCTAGGCGCCGCCACCACGCTTAGCGGCTGCGCGTTTACCGACGCCGCCCCGGCAGTAAGCTATACCAGCCTGTCCGGCCAGCAGGCCAGCACCGACAGCCTGAAAGGCAAGGTGGTACTAGTGAATTTCTGGGCGACCAGCTGCAGCGGCTGCATGGCAGAAATGCCCAAAATGGTGGAAACCCACCAGAAATACGCCAAGCAGGGCTACGAGATGGTGGCCGTGGCCATGAGCTACGACCCGCTGAACTATGTACAGGCCTACGTGAATGATAAAAAGCTGCCTTTCTTTGTCACACAGGACAAGGATGGCAGCATTGCCAAAGCCTACGGCGAAATCCAGCTGACCCCCACCAGCATCCTCATCGACAAACAGGGCAATATCGTGAAGCGCTACGTGGGCGAACCGGACTTCAATGAACTGCACCAATTGATCGAGCAGCAACTGAAAGCCTGATCCGCCGCCGCAGTAAAAAACCGCCTCCCAAGGGAAGCGGTTTTTTTATTGGCACAGCCTAACGTTGGCCGCAAACCGGGCAATCCGGGTCGCGCGGCACCTTCAGCTGGCGAAAGCTCCCCTCCAGCGCCTCGTACAGGGTCAGCTGCCCCAGCGCCGGGCGGCGGCCAGCCAGCAGCTTCACCGCCTCTACCGCCTGCAGGCTGCCGATCACGCCCACCAGCGGTGCCAGCACGCCAAAGGTGGCACACGGCCCGTCGCTGGCCTCGCCTTCCTCCGGAAACAGGCAGTGATAACACGGCGAGGCTGCGTCGCGTACGTCGTATACCGCCAGCTGACCACTGAAACGCACCGCGGCACCCGATACCAGCGGCACACGGGCGGCCACGCAGGCACGGTTGATGGCATGGCGGGTGGCAAAGTTGTCGCTGCAATCCAGCACCAGGTCGTGTGCGGCCACCTCTGCGGCCAACCTTTCACCGGCCAGGCGTTCGTTCAGCAAGCGCAGCTGTACGTCGGGGTTGATGGCTGCCAGTCGCGCCGCGGCCGACGCAACCTTGGGCTGACCCAATGTCTGCATGTCGTGAATCACCTGGCGCTGCAGATTGGTCAACTCTACCGTGTCGTCGTCTACCAGCGTGAGCTGGCCCACCCCGGCGCTGGCAAGATACAGCAAGGCCGGCGCGCCCAGGCCACCGGCGCCCACCACCAGAACACGTGCGGCCAACAGGCGCTGCTGGCCTTCGATATCAATCTCGGGCAACAGGATATGCCGGCTGTAGCGCAGCAAGGCGCTGTCGTTCAGTTCTTTTGTCATGATGTAAAACGGCCGCTTGCGCGGCCGTCGGGTAGCCCCCGCAGGAGCAGTAAAAAGGCAGGCTTACTCTTCCGCCACCTTGCGGCTAAATTTCACACCCAGCTGCTTGAGCTTGCGGTACAGGTGGGTTCGTTCCAGGCCCACTTTCTGCGCTACGCGGCTCATATTTCCGTTTTCCAGCACGATGTGGTACTCGAAGTAACGGCGCTCCAGCTGTTCGCGCAACTCGCGTAGCGGCAGGCTGAAGTCGAAGCCGGTTTCTTCCACCGGTTTCTCGTGGCGGAACTGCGCCAGCACCTTGTTGACTTCGGCCGCATCGATATCATCCGACTCGGCGGTCAGGCCCAGGCTCTTGATGATGCTGCGCAGCTGCTCCAGGTTGCCCGGCCACTCATACTGGCGCATGGCATTCAGTGCCGCCGTGGTCAGGCGGCGCGTGGGCATCTGCTTGGACTCGATCAGCTCGTGCAGGATCTGCTCGGCAATGAAGGTGATGTCTTCCGCGTGCTCGCGCAGCGGCGGAATCGGCACAATCACGCTGGACAGCGCGGTGAGCATGCGGTTATCGCACTCCGGGTCTACCAGCAGCTCTTGCAAGGGCCGGCTGCAGGAACACACCAGGCGCACGTTGAAGCGGTCCAGTTTGGATAGCAAGAACAGCAAGCCTTGCTGCGTACGACGATTGTACTGACCGATCTCCGGCAGGAACAACACGCCGTTATTGGCTTTTTGCAGCAGTTCCAGCGGGGCATCGGCCAGCTGTTCCAGCTTGGCTGGCGTTACCCACGGGGTATTGCCGTGGTGGAAAAACCGGGCCACCAGCTCGAAACCTACCCCTGCCTCACCGGTCAGCAACACCGGCGACTTCACCTTGGAAACACGCTCCAGTTGGCGCTTCAGTTCGTGAATAGGCGCGCTCTTGCCCAGCTTGTCCAGGTTCAGCGAGGTATTCGCCTGCATGTCGCCATATTTCAGCGCACGCTGCACCGTAGTCAGCAGTTTCTGTAATGCAATCGGCTTTTCGAGGAAATCGAAAGCGCCGATACGGGTGGCTTCAACCGCCGTGTCGATACTGGCATGGCCAGACATCATCACCACCGGCATATTGAGCTGCCCGGATTTGGCCCACTCCTTTAGCAAGGTAACGCCATCACAATCGGGCATCCAGATATCCAGCAGCACTAAGGCCGGGCGTGTCTGGTTCCGCAATTGGCGGGCAACTTCGGCATTTTCTGCCAGGGCGACGGTAAAACCTTCGTCCTGCAGGATTTCCGAGAGCAACTCCCGGATACCGATCTCGTCATCAACAATCAGAATATCGCTGCTTCGCATTAAGCCTCCAGCAATGGCAGGGTGAGATGGATCCGCGCACCGCCACTGTCTGCATTGGCCAGATAAATCTGGCCGTGGTGTTCCTCCACTATTTTTTTCACCACAGCAAGGCCCAGGCCGGTCCCTTTCGCCTTACTGGTTACGTAAGGCTCAAAGGCACGTGGCAGAATGTCTGCACTGAACCCGGCGCCGTTGTCCTGTACACAGACGAGCGCGTTCCTTCCTTCTAGTCGGCTGCTAATTTGAATCATCGGGATGCTAGCGTCAAGGACTGCATCTTGCGCATTCTGCAGCAGGTTATGCAAAACCTGGCGCAAAAGTGCCGCATCACCCATAAACGGCAAGGGTTCCGGACTCAAATCCACTCTCAGGGCAGGGTTGCTTTCGTAGAGGATCAATACCTCTCGTACCAGCTCATTCAGGTCCAGCGGCACCAGTTTTGTCCTGGGGGCGCGTGCGTAATCCCGGAATGCATCCACCATGCCTTTCAAGGCCGTTACCTGTTTGACGATGGTATCGGTGGCACGCCGCAGCATATCGGCGTCGCTGCCTTCGAGCTTGTCGGCCAGCTTCATGGCCAGGCGCTCGGCAGACAGCTGTATCGGCGTGAGCGGGTTGCGAATCTCATGCGCCAGCCGTTTGGCCACCTCACCCCAGGCGGCGTCGCGTTGGGCGCGCGCCAGCTCGGTAATATCGTCAAACACCACAACATAGCCGGTAGCGGACTGCTCTGGCAATACCGCCCCCCGCGCCACCAGCTGGCGGCTGCCCTGCGAACCCAGGTAATCCACTTGCTGTTGCCAGTCGTGCGGGCTGGCATTGGCGGCCTCGCGCAGGATGGTATCTACCAGCGGTGACAGCTCCGGCCGTAGTGCCGGCCATACCTGTATTTCGTGTGCGGCCAGCTCGGCAAAGTCCACCCCCAGGATGCGCCCGGCACTGGTGTTGGCCGCTCGCAGGTTCCAGCTGCTATCAAAAGCCATCACCCCGGCAGACAGGTTGGCCAGAATACTTTCCAGATACAACTTGCTGGATTCCAGCAGGCGACGGCTTTCATCGGCGGTATGCCTGGCCTCGTCCAGCTGCTGGGTCATGCGGTTGAACATGGTGGTGAGAATGCCCAGCTCGTCCTTGCGGTATACCGGGTGGCGCTTGGAGTAATCGCCCTGCGCCACGGCACGGGTGCCGGCGGCCAGCTCGGACAGCGGGGCCGATAACCGCTCGGAAATAAACAGCGCAAACGCCAGGGCGGCAGTGAGCGCCAGCAGGAACACCAGCGCCAGCGTCAGCATGTAAAACGTCTTGAGGCCATCCCGCGCCAGCACCAGCTGGCGGTAATCGGTGCGCGCCTCTTCGATCAGCTCGGCATCGCGGGCGATATCGGCCGGGGCCGGCTGGATGACCTGCAGGATCAGCTGCTCGCCGGAGATGAAGCTGCGATAAGGCATGAGCACTTTCAGCAGCAGGCCGCTGCGTGCGTCATTGTCGATGCTCTCATGGGTCTTGCGGCCTTGCAGGGAGCGCAGCAGCTCGTAGTCGGGCGCGCGCGGCAGGTAACGGGTATCGTCCGGGCCGGCAAAGCTCACCAGCTGGCCCTGGCGGGTATAGACCGCCACCTCCTCCACCCCCAGCTGTTCCCGCAGGCGGGAAAGCCGGCTATTGAGCTCGCGTTCGCTCTGGTCGGCCACATCCAGTGCAATCACGCGGGCTTTACGCGACACATCGGTCAGCACGTAGCCCAGCGCGTTCTTGCCCAGCTCCAGGCCGCGATCCAGCGCACTTTCTACTTGTACGTTGAACCAGCTTTCGATACTTCGCGTCAGGAACTGCGCCGATACGGTAAACACCAGCATGCCCGGCAGCAGCGCCACCACGGCAAACATCACCACCATTTTCTGTGTGAGCTTGGCGCCGAATTCACGGCTTTTCACACGGCGGCGCAGACGCAACAGCTGGCGGATAACCACCCCCATCAAGCCAGCCAGGCCCAGCACGTTCAGGCCGAACACCCACCAGTAGTACTCGGCCAGCTTGGACGTATTGCCGGTGGAAATGGCCAGCAGGTAGAGCATGACGACACCCAGTGCCGCCGCAATCACCGGGTAACGCATCAGTTATTTACCTCGGGGGCTACCGTTATCCAGTCAGACTCCAGCTTCCAGTCGCGCGAGCCCAGCGCGTTAAGCTGGAACGGCCGCGGTAGCTGGCTGATGTCCAGCTCCAGGCGCACCCTGCCGCGCAAACTGTGCTGGCTGTCGCTATCCCAGGCAGACACATCCATCACGCGCCAGCCAGCAATGCTTCCCACGGCAGACAGGGCTTCATTCAAGGAGCCGTAATTGGTCGCCAGGCCACCAATGGCCACGCGGTAGCGATTGGTCAGCCGGTAGTACACCAGCTTGAAGCTCAGCGTAGCCGTGGGTTCAAACAGGGTTTTGAGTTGCTGCCACCAGGCAGATGAGCGTGGTCGCGTCAGCTCGAAGGTCAGCTGGAAGGTAAGGGGCACACCCTGCTGCAGCGCGTCTTGCAACGGTGCCGGCAGGGTGGTCTGGTAGCGGGTGGAAATCTCCAGGGCGCCCTCTTCGATACGGGCAGACAGACGGCGCGCCACGATGTCCTCTGCCGCCTGCGCAGGCAGCGCAGACAGCAGGCACAGCAAAAAGCCTAGCGCGAGGCTAAACCTTTTTAACCAGCAGGGCGTAGTAGAAGCCGTCATGTTCCGAGGTAGGCAGCAATTGTTCGTCTTTCAACAGTTTCGCATCGCCATGGCGCTTGAGGAAAGCGTCGACTTGCTGGCGGTTTTCCTCGGGCATGATGGAACACGTGGCGTACAGCAGCTTGCCGCCTGCGGCCAACGTTGGCCACAGCGCATCCACCATGGCGGCCTGCTGCTTGCCTAGTGCGGCAAAATCGTCCGGGCGGCGCAGCCACTTGATATCCGGATGGCGGCGCACTACCCCGCTGGCCGAGCAAGGTACGTCGGCCAGAATGCGGTCAAACGGCTGGCCGTCCCACCAGGTTTCCGGTTTGGCCGCATCGGCCGCTTTCAGCGTGGCGGACAGGCCCAGACGCTGCAGATTGTCCTCTACGCGCTGCAGGCGTTCGGCGTCTACATCCAGCGCCAGCAGTTTGACCTGGGCCAGCTCCAGAATATGGCCGGTCTTGCCGCCGGGTGCCGCGCAGGCATCCAGCACACGCATACCCTCGGTAACGTCCAGCAGCAGCGCCGCTTTTTGCGCGCCGAAGTCCTGTACCGACACCACGCCTTCGGCGAAGCCTGGCAGATCACGCACATTGCACGGTGCGTCCAGCTGCACGGCCTGGCCCTTGATGATGCGGGCCTTGATGTCTTTTGCGGCCAACTGCGCCACGTAGTCTTCGGCGCTGAGCTTGCCGGCATTCACGCGCAGGGTCATGGGCGGGCGGCGGTTGGACATTTCCAGCACCGAAGCCCACTGCGTAGGGTAAGCGGCACGCAGGCGCTGTACCCACCAGCGCGGGTGGTTGTAACGCGCTTCGTTATCGCGGCCGGCGTCGGCCAGCAAATTGTCTTTATTGCGCAGGAAGTTGCGCAGCGTGCCGTTGACCAGGCCTTTCAGGCGGCCCATAGCGATGTCTTCGGCGCAACGCACCGCCTGATCGACTACGGCATACGGCGCAGCACGGGTGTGTGCCAGCTGGTAGAGCGCCACCAGCAGCAGGCGTTCGATGTCGTCGGAAGGCAGGCGCTTGGGTACCAGCTCGCGCAAGATAAAGCGCAGCTGCCCCAGGTGGCGCAGGGTGCCGTAGCCGATGTCCTGCAGCGCACCGCGCTCGCCAGCGCTGAGCTCGGTACTGCGCTGGGCGGCCGCCAGTGCTTCGGTGAGGGTACGGCCTTCTTCGACACGCGCGATCAAACCCGCGGCCAGTTCCTGAATACGATGCATGCTGTTTGGGTCTTTCCAATAAAACCGGCCACCGCCCAGCTAGGGCGGTGGCCGCAAATCAAATTTAAGGCCGAATGATACCGTTTCACGCGCCGCCGCGGGCGATCTCCTGCAGACGGGCGATACGTTCTTCGGTGTGCGGGTGGGTACGGAACAGGCTGCTGATGCCACCGCCGCCGGATAGCGGGTTGATAATCATCATTTGCGCCGTTTCCGGGTGAGCCTCGGCAGCAGGCATGGTGCGGTACTGCGCGTAGTACTCGATCTTCTGCAGCGCGGCGGCCAACGCAAGCGGGTCGCCACTGATTTCGGCGCCGCCACGGTCGGCTTCAAACTCGCGCGCACGGGAAATCGCCATCTGGATCAGGCTGGCTGCCACCGGCGCCAGGATAGCCACCGCGATGGCGGCAATCGGGTTCACCGGGCGGCCATCTTCGTCGCGGCCACCAAAGAACATGGCAAAGTTGGCCAGGGCAGAAATGGCACCCGCCATGGTGGCGCTGACGGTAGAAATCAGCGTGTCGCGGTGCTTCACGTGGGCTAGCTCGTGCGCCATCACGCCGCGCAGCTCACGGTAGTCCAGCATGCGCATGATGCCGATAGTGGCGGCCACGGCGGCGTGCTCGGGGTTGCGGCCGGTAGCAAAGGCGTTGGGCTGCTCTTCGTGAATCACGTACACGCGCGGCATGGGCATATTGGCGCGCTGCGCCAGCTCGGCCACCATGCCGTACAGTTCAGGGGCGGATTGCGCATCCACTTCCTGAGCGTTGTACATACGCAACACCATCTGGTCGGAGTTCCAGTAGGCGTACACATTCATGGCGCCACCCAGCAACAACGCGATCAGCATGCCGGCCTTGCCGCCCATCATGCCGCCCATCACCACGAACAGCGCCATGATGGCGGCCATCAGCATCGTGGTCTTGAACCAGTTGAAACCACCCATGGCGTACTCCTTTCTCGGGTCTGTTACAGACTATGGGGACGTCTGCGCGTCAGCTCAAGCCCCCAGTACGGTACCGGCCAGCACCGGGCGGCCTGCGATGAAGTCGCGTGCAGCCAACCTTTTGCCACCGGCGGCTTGCAGTTGCGTCAATACAACAAGCCCGCTACCACTGCCGACCACGACACCATCGGCGTCGGCACGAACCACCTGCCCTGCCGGCGCCTGGCCGTCGATAGCGTGCGCGTGCCACAGCTTCAGCGCCTCGCCCGCCAGTAGCGTGTGCGCACCCGGTGCCGGGTTATAGGCGCGGATGGCGCGGGCGATATCGGCCGCCGGCAGCTGCCAGTCGACGCGCGCTTCTTCTTTGCTGAGCTTGGCAGCGTAGGTCACGCCATCTTCCGGCTGTTTGACTGCCGGGCAGACATCGAGTGCCGCCAGCGTGGCCACAATGGCCTCGGCGCCCAATGCGGCCAACTTATCGTGCAGGCTGGCCGCGGTATCGTCGGCGCTGATGGGCAGCGGGTGCACCGACAGCATGTCACCGGTATCCAGCCCCACGTCCATCTGCATGATGGTGATGCCGGTTTCTGCGTCGTCCGCCAGGATGGCGCGCTGGATAGGCGCCGCACCGCGCCAGCGCGGCAGCAGCGAGGCGTGGATGTTGAGGCAGCCGCGCGCCGGCATGTCCAGCACCGCCTTGGGCAGCAGCAGGCCGTAAGCTGCCACCACCATCACCTCGGCGCCCACCTCGGCCACCAGCGCCTGCGCCTCGGGCGTTTTCAGCGTCAACGGCTGCTCTACGCGCAGGCCATGCTGCAACGCCAGCTCTTTCACCGGGCTGGGCTTGAGCTTCATGCCGCGACCGGCCGGGCGGTCCGGCTGGGTCAGTACCAGCGGAATCTCGTGGCCAGCGTCGATCAGCGCCTGCAGCGCCTGGGCAGCAAATACCGGGGTGCCGGCAAAAATCAGTTTCATCGGGAATCTTCCTGACAGCGTGGCCTGGGCCGTGGCTGAAAATAACGAAGGGGCACGCTGGCGTGCCCCGTCTATCAAGGACAAACCCTGCGTGCGGTAGCAGCAGGGTTTGTAGCGCAAAACGGTACGCCCCCCCGCCAACAGGGCAGCGGGTCGCTGGCGCTTACATATTCTGCTTCTCGCGCTTTTTCATGCGGGTCTTGATGCGGTTTTGCTTCATCTCGGACAGGTATTCCACGAATACTTTACCGTCCAGATGGTCTACCTCGTGCTGCAGGCAGATAGCCAGCAGGCCGTCGGCTTCCAGCTCGAAAAACTCGCCCTTGGCGTTTTGCGCCCGCAGTGTCACGCGTTCGGCACGGGTTACCTTGTCGTATACGCCCGGCACCGACAGGCAACCTTCTTCGTACACGGTTTCGCCGTCTTTTTGCAGGAACTCGGGGTTGATCACCACCAGCGGTTCGGTTTTGTCTTCCGACACGTCGATCACCAGCAGGCGGTAGTGATAGTTCACTTGCGTGGCAGCCAAACCGATACCTTTGGCCTCGTGCATGGTTTCAAACATATCATCGACCTGCTTTTGCAGCGCCGCGTCGAAGGTAGTGACCGGGGCGGCTACCTTGTGCAGGCGCGGGTCGGGGTAGTGCAGGATATTAAGCAGTGCCATGATTCAAGCAGATTTCCAGTTGTAGGATGGCGGCAGCGGGAACGATAATGTTGCCAGCATCCGGTTAGCCTTTTTCTCAAGTGCCGGTCAAATGGGGTCACTTTCTGATGTTTAAACCTATTATATCGCTACTCCTCGCCCTTGGCCTGTCCGCTCCGGCCAGCGCCGACACACTGGCACTGCGTGAGGACGCACCGCAACGCTATGTGGTCAAAAAAGGCGATACCTTGTGGGACATTTCGGCCAGATACCTGAAGTCCCCGTGGAAGTGGCCACAGCTCTGGCGCCTGAACCGCGAGGAGATCAAGAACCCGCATCTGATCTACCCCGGCGAGACGCTGGTATTGGACATGATAGACGGCGAACCGGTTCTGCGCCGCGAAGGCAGCCGGGTAGTCAAGCTATCGCCCCAGATCCGCACCGAGCAGCTGGACGCGGCAATCAGCACGATCCCGGCCAAAATGATCGAGCCCTTCCTGAAGCGCCCGCTGCTGCTGGACGACTTGTCCAGCTATGACAGTGCACCGCGCATCATTGCCGGCCAGGACAACCGGGTGATCCTGTCCACCACCGATGTGGCCTACGGCCAGGGTCTGGATGCTGGCGGTACGTGGCAAGCCTACCGGCTGGGCCGCACCATTACCGACCCGGACACCAAAGAAGTGCTGGGCCACGAAGTCACCTACGGTGGCGAGCTCACGGTCAGCAAGCTGGACACCATCAGCACGCTGAAAGTAGGCAAAGTGGCCGAAGAAGTACTGGTAGGTGACCGCCTGATGAAAACCAGCCAGTTCACCGTGATGCAGTACGCCCCGCACCAGGCCCCGGCCACGCTGGAAGGCCGTGTGGTGAGCGCCTACAACGGCGTGAACGAAATCGGCCAGAATTACAATGTAATGATCAACCGCGGCCTGCGCGACGGGGTGGAAATCGGCCACGTATTCGGCATCTACCGCGCACCACGCACCGTGCAGATTGCGCCCAAGCAGCACGCGGTACTGCCTACCCAGCAAGTTGGCCGCCTGATCGTTTACCGCGTCTTCAACAAAGCCTCGTACGCGCTGGTTGTGGATGCCAGCCAGCCGGTGATCGTAGGCGACCGCATCGCGCAGCCGGAATGAGCTATAACTTGCAAGACTGGGCCACGCTGGCGCTATCCCCCGGCATCGGCCCGCAGCGCTTTTTGCAGCTACTGCAGCGCTTTGGCAGCGCCACCGCCGCACTGGCTGCCAGTCGCAGCCAGCTGGCAGGCCTGCTGGAAGGCGATGCACTGGACGCGCTGGGCGGCGACATCGCCCGCCAGAGCGCTGCCGATGCCCTGGCCTGGGCACAGCAGCCCGGCTGCAGCCTGCTCACCCTGAACGACGCCGACTACCCCTGCCAGCTGGCCGAAGCCGGCGCCGCCCCGCCACTGCTGTTTGCCCGCGGCCAACGTGCACTGCTCGCCACGCCCATGCTGGCCATCGTCGGCAGCCGCAATGCCACCCCGCAGGGCGAAGATAACGCACGCACCTTTGCCAAAAGGTTGGCCGCACAGGGCTACACCATCGTCAGCGGCCTGGCCGGTGGCATCGACGCGGCCGCCCACGAAGGCGCGCTGGCGGCCGGTGGAGGCACCATCGCCATCATCGGCACCGGCATAGACCGCGTTTACCCGGCCAGCAACCGCAAGCTGGCGCACCAGATCGCCGAGCAAGGCCTGATCTTGTCCGAGTTCGCACTGGGTATGGGCCCGCTGGCGCAACACTTTCCACGCCGTAACCGCATCATTGCCGGCCTGTGCCGTGGTTGTTTGGTGGTAGAAGCCACACTACAAAGTGGCTCGCTGATTACCGCCCGCCTGTCGCTGGAAGCCGGGCGTGAAGTGATGGCCATACCGGGCTCCATCCTGAACCCGCAAGCACGCGGCTGCCACCGCCTGATCAAGGACGGCGCACGGCTGGTAGAAACGGTAGACGACGTTCTGGACGAAATCGGCAAACCGTCGCTGCCACCACCCGACACCACGGCCGAGGCAGAACAAGGCACCACCCAAGGCAGCGATATTCTGCATGCCATGGGCTACGACCCGGTAGACGCCGACACTCTGGCTAGCCGGCTCGGGTTGACGGCAGGGGACGTTTACGCGATGCTTCTTGAGCTCGAACTACTGGGCCATGTCGACAGCATGCAAGGCGGGCGCTACCAGCGCCGTGCCGACGCCCACTAGCCAACCCATACAAGTGACTGATTCCTATAGATGTTTGACGTTCTCGCCTTTTTGCTAGAAGAATTCAATGACCCCGATCATTGCCCTGCCCGTGATGATCTGGGGCGCCAGCTAGCCGCAGCCGGTTTCGAAAATGAAGAAATCAGCGATGCCCTGGACTGGCTTGACGGCCTGAACGAGCTCAATGAAGGTGCCTATCTGGGTGCCAATGACGGCAGTGGCATGCGTATTTTTCATGACTATGAAATCTCGCGCCTGCCCAGCGATGTACGCGGCCTGATTGTTTTCCTGGAACACAACGGCGCCCTGTCACCGGCCCAGCGCGAGATGCTGATCGACCGCCTGCTGGTGATGCCGGACGACGAAATTACCCTGCCAACAGCCAAGCTGGCCGCGCTGATGGTACTGTGGGCACAACGCGCAGAACTGCCGGTGCTGGTAGGCGAAGACCTGCTCAGCGCCCTGCACGGCGAACCCACCATGCAATAAGCACGCACTGCGCGCCATCAAGGTTGGCCGCAGTGTCAGGATTCGACAAGAGCGCAAAACCTTGCGCTCTTGTTTTGTTTGATGAATACACAATATGTCGCGCCCCATGGCGTGCTACTGAAAACAAAGCAGACATGCCCTCCAGTCTCCTGATCGTCGAATCGCCCTCCAAGGCGAAAACGCTGAAAAAATATCTGGGCCCGGACTTTGAAGTCCTGGCTTCCTATGGCCACGTGCGCGACCTGGTGCCGAAAAACGGTGCTGTGGACCCGGAAAAAGACTTCGCCATGAAGTACCAGCTGATTGCGCGCAACAGCAAACACGTGGACGCCATCGTCGAAGCCGTGAACAAGGTAGACCACGTCTACCTGGCAACGGATCCGGACCGCGAAGGCGAAGCCATTTCCTGGCACCTGGTGGAAATCCTCAACAAGAAAAAGCTGTTGAAGGATAAAACCGCCCAGCGCGTGGTGTTCCACGAAATCACCAAAAACGCCGTGCTGGAAGCCATCGCCAATCCGCGCGCGATTGCGCAGGATCTGGTAGACGCCCAGCAGGCCCGCCGCGCGCTGGACTACCTCGTAGGCTTCAACCTGTCGCCGCTGCTGTGGAAGAAAATCCGCCGCGGCCTGTCGGCTGGCCGCGTACAAAGCCCGGCGCTGCGCCTGATCTGCGAACGCGAAAACGAGATCAAGGCCTTTGTGGAGCAGGAGTACTGGACAGTCCACCTGGACAGCCACAAGAGCCGTACCAAATTCAGCGCCAAACTCACGCAGTTTGCCGGCAAAAAGCTGGAACAGTTCGACGTACCCAACGAAGCGGAACAAAGCCGCATCCTGGGCCTGCTGGCCGGCCATGCGGCCAACGTCACCAGCATCGAAAAGAAAAAGAAATCGCGCAGCCCCGCCGCGCCGTTTACCACGTCTACCCTGCAGCAGGAGGCCGTGCGCAAGCTGGGCATGACCACCGACCGCACCATGCGTACCGCGCAACAGCTGTACGAAGGTATCGATATCGGCCAGGGTACCGTGGGCCTGATTACCTACATGCGTACCGACTCGGTGGCGCTGGCCAATGAAGCTGTAGAAGAAATCCGTGGCTATATTGCCGAGCGTTTTGACGCGGAGCACCTGCCCAAAAACGCCGTCAGCTACAAGAACAAGTCCAAGAATGCCCAGGAAGCGCACGAGGCCATCCGCCCGACGTCCATCCTGCGCACGCCGGAATCGGTGAAGCCGTTCCTGACTACCGACCAGTTCAAGCTGTACGACATGGTATGGAAGCGCACACTGGCCTGCCAGATGGCCCCGGCACGCTTTGACACCACCAGTATCGATATTGCCGTAGGCGACGGCATCTTCCGCGCCAGCGGCCAGGTGCAGGTGTTTGCCGGCTTCCTGTCCGTGTACGAAGAAGACGTAGACGACGCCGAAGACGAAGAAAACGCCAAGCTGCCGCTGCTGACCGAGGGCGAAACCCTGCCGGTAGACAAGCTGTATGGCGACCAGCACTTTACCCAGCCACCGCCACGCTTCTCGGAAGCCAGCTTGGTAAAAGCGCTGGAAGAGTTCGGCATCGGCCGCCCGTCTACCTACGCCAGCATCATCTCCACGCTGAAAGACCGCGAATACGTCATTATCGACAAAAAGCGCTTCTTCCCTACCGATACCGGCGACATCGTCAACAAGTTCCTGACCGAGCACTTTGCCCAGTACGTGGACTATAACTTCACCGCCAAGCTGGAAAACCAGCTGGATGAAATTGCCAGCGGCAGCCGCCAGTGGGTACCGGTGATGGACAGCTTCTGGAAAGGCTTTTCCAAGCAGATCACCGAAAAAGAAGGCATTTCGCGCGCAGAAGTCACCACCGAAAGCCTGGACGAAGCCTGCCCGAAATGCAGCAAGCCGCTGTCGATCAAGTTCGGCAAACGCGGCCGCTTCATTGCCTGCACCGGCTACCCCGACTGCGACTACACCCGCAACGTAGGTGAAACTGCCGAGCAAGCCGCGGCCGAAGCAGAAGCACCCACCGTCATTGAAGACCGCACCTGCCCGGAATGCGGTGGCGAGCTGCATATCAAAAAAGGGCGCTTCGGCAAATTCATCGGCTGCGCCAACTACCCGAAGTGCAAGCACATCGAGCCGCTGGAAAAACCGCGCGACACCGGCGTGCAGTGCCCGGAATGCAAAGCCGGCAGCCTGATCGAACGCAAGAGCCGCTACGGCAAGCTGTTCTACAGCTGCAACACCTACCCCAAGTGCAAGTACGCCACCTGGAACCCGCCGATTGCCGAGCCCTGCCCGAAATGCAACTGGCCTATCCTGACGCTGAAAACCACCAAGCGTCGTGGCACCGAGAAAGTGTGCCCGCAGAAAGAATGCGGCCACGCCGAGCAGATCGCCCCGCCGGAAGGTAAGGCCGAAGCCTGATACTTTGCCATGCGAAAGCCAGCCAAAAGGCTGGCTTTTTTCATGCGCACGCAAACCACAATTCACGCCAAACACATGGCCTGGCAAACGATTTCACGCAGAAATCATGTCAGAAAGCCACTAAGCTTCTAACGCAGCCGCCCGCCTATGGCCAGCATGGCCACGCAAGCCGCCTCGTGTTTGCCAGACGGACAGCCCCACCGGGCCATGCAGCGTGCCCCTGCGCTGCATGACATGGCAAACCGGCACCTCTGGCGAGGTGCGCCGCGGACTCTCGACATGAACAGCCAATTCTTCCTGAGCGGCAGCAGTGTGCTGACCGTGGTATTTGCCATGGGCGGCGCCTGGCCACTGCTGGCGCTGTCTTTTCTGGTGATGATGGTAGGCATCTGGCTGGCCGACCGCGAGCAGATCGCCGCGCAGGCACCCGAGACCCTTGCCATGTTTGTACAAGACGAGCGCCCGCTGCTACCGCTGGATTACTTTCAGGGTGAGCAACTGCTGTGGTACCAGGCCGGCACCCCGGTCTACCGCATCCTGCAAGCACAGGACACCACCTGGGAGCTGGTCGGCAATGAAGGAGAAGTGCCATTCGAAAACGGCATGATCAGGGTTGTACCGGGGCTACTATACCGGCAACGCCCCGACAGCTGACCCGGATGGCAAGCCGCCACCAGCTGGCAACCGCCCCATGCTGGCTGCGCTGCCACTGATCGGGCTGCCAATCAGCCAAACAACACCAGCCCCCACACCAGGCCCAGATTGATCAGGCCCAGCAACTGGGCCGCGCTGCCCATATCCTTGGCCCGCTTGGCCAGCGGGTGTCGTTCCAGCGAGGTGTGATCCACCGCCGCCTCAATAGCCGAATTGAACAGCTCGATGATGAGCGTAGCCAGCGAGCTGGCGACCAGCAGCGCCCGCGCCAAGGGCGTGGCAGGCACCACAAACAGCGCCAGTGGCACCAGTACGATGGCCAGCAGGGTTAGCTGCCGGAAGGCATCTTCGTGACGGTAGGCCGCACGCAAGCCGTCCAGCGAGTAGCCAAAGGCATTGATCAGGCGTTTTACGCCGGTTTTACCCTTGAACGGGCTTTCCTGATGCGAACTCATGGTGTTCCTGTGAGGTGAAGTCGGGTTGGCCGCAGCGGCCACTGCAGCCGTTTATCCAGCGCTGGCGGCAGCCAGGCCTCGCCGCGTGAATCGATCAACAGCCAGCCTGCCAGGCCAAAACGGCGGGCGTAGCCAGCTGCCGCTTGTGCCCCGGCAAAGTACAGCGGCTTGGACGCCACGTCGGATAGCAAGCCGGCGTGCGGCCCAGGGCGGCTGAACACGGACACGGATTGTACGTGACAGCGGCTTTGTGCGTCGCGCGGGTCGATCAGGTGGCAATAACGCCGGCCGTTCAGCGCAAAAAAACGCTGATAGTCACCCGAGGTACCGACAGCCTCGCCATCGGCCAGCGCCAGCGTCGCCATGGCGTCGGCCTGGCGCGGGTGACGCACGCCTACCTGCCACGGCTCGCCACCGGGTTTGCTACCCAGCGCGATAATATTGCCACCGATATTTAACAACGCCGAGCTGATGCCTGCCTTAAGCAAGCGCGCCCGGCTGCGGTCTAGCGCCCAGCCTTTTGCCATACCGCCAAAATCCAGCTGCACGGCCGGATTACGGCTAAGCCAGCGGCCGTCCGGCTGGCGCAGCAAGTCGGCCATGCGTGGCTGCGCGGCGGCCAGATCGGACAACACCTGCGCAGCAGGCAAACGCGCGGCGTACTGCTCGGCATGAAAGCCCCAGGCCGCCACCATGGCGCCAATTGCCGGCGAGAACAAACCATCGCTTTGTTGTTCCAGCTGCTGGCCTAGCGTAATGAGCTCGGCCAGCTCGGCCGACGCGCGAAAGGGTTCGCCGGCAGCGATGGCCTGGTTAGCCGCATAAACCTCCCCTGCCGGCTGCCAGGCGTGCAGCCGCTGGTGCAGCTGGTCCAGATCCCCCAACACCTGCGCTATGGCTGCCTGCGCCTTGCCACGATCGGCATCGTAGACGGTCAGCGCGACACGGGTGCCAAACACGAAGCTTTCTTGCTGCAGCGGCTCCGGCTGTACGCTGCAGGCGGCCAGCGCAGAAACGACAAAGGCGGCCGAAGCCGCCCGTAGCCAGTTACGTAGACGCATCAGGCTGTGTGGCCGGAGGCACGCTCCAGCGCATCGATGAACAATGCCGCCACGTTAATGCCCGCCTGATCCATGATCTCGCGGAAACATGTCGGGCTGGTGACATTGACCTCGGTCAGGTAGTTGCCAATCACGTCCAGGCCCGCCAGCAGGATACCGCGGCGTTTGAGCTCGGGGGCCAGCGCAGCCGCAATCTCGCGGTCGCGTTCGGTCAGCGGGCGGGCTTCGCCACGGCCACCGGCTGCCAGGTTGCCGCGTGTCTCGCCGCCCTGCGGGATACGCGCCAGGCAGTAGTCCACCGGCACGCCGTCAATCACCAACACGCGCTTGTCGCCCTCGCGGATCTCGGGGATATAGCGCTGCGCCATCACGGTTTGCGTGCCTTGGCAGCTGACGGTCTCAATAATCACGTTCAGGTTAGGGTCGTCCGGCGTCACGCGAAAAATACCGCTACCGCCCATGCCGTCCAGCGGCTTGAGAATGGCGTCCTGGTGCTGGCGCACAAAGCGCTTGAGCCGGTCCGGGCGCGAGGTCACCATGGTCGGCGCTGTCTGCTCGGGGAAATTCAGGATCGCCAGCTTCTCGTTAAAGTCGCGTAGCGCCTGGCCTTTGTTGAAGACGCGCGCGCCTTCTGCCTCGGCCAGGGTCAGCAGCTGCGTGGCGTACAGATACTCCAGGTCAAACGGCGGGTCTTTACGCATTACCACCGCGCTGAAACCTTGTAGCGGCAGGCGCTGGCTATTGCCCTTCTTGAACCATTCTTTGCCCCCCTGGCCGGTAAACGTTACCGGGCGGGCTTCGGTCAGGATACGGCCACCCTCGACATACAGCTCACCCGCCTCGCAAAACCAGATGGCGTGGTTGCGCGCATGCGCTTCTTCCATCATGGCGTAGGTAGTGTCCTTGTGGATCTTGAAGCTTTCCAGCGGGTCGGCAATAAACAGTATTTGCATGTATTGGCTTCCAGGTTGGCCGCAGCGGGTGCTTACTCGGCGTCGGGGTCGGTGGCTTCCAGTTCGCGCGAGGCCGCCAGCAGCGCCAGGCGGGCTACCACGCCGTAAGCGTAGAAGCGGTTTGGCGGGGCATCGGGGCCGACTTTATGGTCTGGCAGGCAGGCCGTTTCAAACGACAGCGGCACAAAGTGCATGCCGGGGGCGTTCAGGTTTTCATCCACACCACGCCCGGTGTGCACGCGGTAGAAGCCGCCCACCACGTAGCGATCCATCATGTACACCACCGGCTCGGCCACGGCATCGTTGATGGATTCGAAGGTGTGCACGCCTTCCTGCACGATCACCTCGCTCACTTCCAGGCCTTCTTTTACCACCGACATCTTGTTGCGTGCCTTGCGGTTCAGGCCCACCACCTCTTCCGGTGATTTCACGCTCATCACGCCCATGCCGTAGGTACCGGCGTCGGCTTTTACGATGACATAAGGGTCGTGGGTAATGCCGTATTCGCGGTATTTGATGCGGATCTTGTCCAGCATCTGCGCCACGTGCTCGGCCAGCGCATCCTCACCCTGACGAGTGTGGAAATCCAGCCCGCCTGCCGCGCTGAAGTACGGGTTGATCAGCCAGGGGTCGATGGAGATCAGCTGGGCAAAATCATTGGCGACCTGGTCGTAAGCGGCAAAGTGGTTGGTTTTGCGACGTACAGCCCAGCCAGCGTGCAAAGGCGGCATCAGGTTCTGTTCGATGCCTGCCAGTACGTCGGGCAGGCCGGCAGACAAATCGTTATTCAGCAGCACGATACACGGGCTGAAACCGTCGGCCAGCACCACGCGGTTACCACGGCGTTGCAGCGGCTCGACCGTCACCACGGCACCGTTGGCCGCAGTCAGCGCGGTAGGCTCGGTGATTTCCGGGTTCAGCGTACCCAGGCGCACCTTCAGGCCGGCTTGCTCGAAAATATGCACCAGCGCGGCCACGTTCTGCAGATAGAAGGTATTGCGGGTGTGGTTTTCCGGAATCAGCAAAATGCTCTTGGCTTTGGGGCACACGCGGTCTACCGCGCTTTGTGCCGCCTGCACAGCCAAGGGCAGAAAATCGGGGTTCAGGTTGTTATGGCCACCCGGGTACAGGTTCATGTCGACCGGTGCCAGTTTGAAACCGCTATTGCGCAGGTCTACCGAGCCATAGAACGGCGCAGCGTGGTTGTGCCACTGGCTGCGGAACCAGTGCTCGATATGCGGCTGGGCCGTCAGGATGCGGCTTTCCAGCTCCAACAAAGGGCCGGTCAGAGCGGTGGTCAAATGCGGTACGGTCATGGTGCCCTTTCTGCGGGGAAAGCGGTAATGGGTGCATGGTGGGGCCGCTGCGCTGCTTATTCAACCCCGTTATCACTTTGTGACGCTTTGCTACAAAATGAAATCTTGCCGTGCTGAGCCGCACGCGCAGGCCAGGCATCGCCGACTTACGCACAAGCCTTTGATTTTAAAGCAGACTATCGTACATGGCGCGAGCAGACTACAGCATGAAAGCATAAAGCACGCCGTAGCGTGCCTTATTGAACAGTGTGTAAAACACCCGGTTTTCTGCTTACAGCGGCCACGGGTCGCCGTAAGCCTGCATATACAGTGACTTGAGTTTGTCCCAGTCAAAGAAATGGTTCTGCGGGCCGTGGCTCGTCACCTTGATGGCACCCAGCACATTGGCCAGCCGGCCGGTAATTTTCCAGTCGTAGCCGTGCTTGATGCCGTACAGCAGGCCGGCGCGGAAGGCGTCGCCACAGCCCATCGGGTCTACCGGCTTGATCGGCATCTGCACGCGCGGAATCAGGTGGATGGTGTCATCCACATAAATCTCGGCACCTTTGGAGCCGCGGGTGACGATCAGCGCTTTCACCTTGTCTTTCAGCACTTCTACCGGCAAGCCGGCGCGCTCGCGCATCAGCTCGCTTTCGTAGTCGTTGATGGCAACGTAGGTCGCCAGCTCCACAATTTCGTTCAGCTCGTCGCGCGACAGCAGCGGCAGCTCCTGGCCCGGGTCGAAAATGAACGGGATACCGGCCGCATGCAGCTCGCGCGTATGCTGCAGAAAGGCTGCGTGGCCACCAGGCGACACAATAGCCACCTTCACCGGGTCTTTCACGTCGGCAATATGGTTTACCGTAGCGTGGTCCATGGAGCCGGGGTGGAAGGCCATCAGCTGGTTGCCGTCCTTGTCGGCAATGCCGAAGCATTGCGACGTATACTGCCCGCGAATGGTACGGATAAAGCGGTCATCGACCCCCGCGCGTTTCAGGTGCTGGCGGTAAGGCTCGAAGTCCTCGCCTACTGCCCCCATGACCAGCGGCTTCTCACCCAGCAGGCACAGGCTGTAGGCAATATTGCCAGCCGGGCCGCCAAACTCGCGGCGCATGGTGGGCACCTTGAAGGTGGTGGAGATCTTGTGCAGCTGATCGGGCAGGATATGGTTATCGAAGCGATCTTCGAAATTGAACAGGGTGTCGTAGGCCAGCGCCCCGCAAACGAGAATAGACATGACTCGCGCGCAAACAAAAAAGTAATCGGCGAGTTTATCATGAACGTTTGTTTAAAGGCAGCGGCGAACTGCGGCCAACTTGCAGATATCTAACAACTTTTTACTATCAAAATGGAATAAAAATGCTCAAATTCACCACGCTGTTACGCCACGGCTTGCTGTTGCTTGCACTGGGCGCCAGCTTGCCCGTACTGGCTGCCGGGCCACTGGATAAAGCCAGGCTGACACTGGTGAGCGGCCAGGCCGCCGCCTTTGCTCCGTTTCAGGGGCGGCTGACCGTAGTGAATTTCTGGGCGACCTGGTGCGCGCCCTGCCGCCAGGAAATGCCCATGCTATCGACGCTATCGGTAAAGCTGGCGGCCAAAGGCATCAAGACTGTCGGTATTGCACTGGATCAGCCCGATCAGGTTCAGGCGTTCCTGAAACAGACGGCGGTAACGTACCCCATCCTGATGAGTGATGGCGACGGCATTGCTGTCATGCGCGAACTGGGCAACAAGAGTGGCGGCCTGCCCTATACCGTGGTACTGAATGCGCAGGGCAAACCGGTTAAACAGCTGCTGGGCATTCTGGATGAAAAAACACTCGTGAAAGCGCTGGCCGGGCTATAGCGACAGGCTCAGGCTGCTTTCGTGCAGCTGCGGCATACCGGATAACAAGCTGTGCACTGCCTGCTCGTGCTGCTGCCGCAGGGTAAGAATAAGCGGAATGTGCTGCTGGATAGCTTCGTCATCGCCCAGCTGGTGCGCCTGCCACAGCTGCTGGCAATGCAGGGCCAGCGACGACTGCAGCTGGCCTAGCTGGGCAAAGCTGGCATGGCCACCGTAACGCATCAGGCCGTCGGTACCATACCAGCGCAGGAATCGTTCGCTGACCGCATCGTCCCACTCCCCCTGCGTCTCCTCATCTTGCGCCAGCGCCAGCAGGCGCGACAGCGAGCTGCGCAAGTTCAGTTCGAGGCCGAACAGGAAGATGTCTTCCTGCGACCAGCGCTTGCGCGCGCCCTGCCACTGCGGCGGGCTGTGCCAGTGGCGGCACCAGGCCACCACATCTGCCGCCGGCATCGGCTTGGCTACGCCATACCCCTGCGCAATATCGCACCCCAGGTGCAACAGCAAGCTGCCGTGCTCCACGGTTTCCACCCCCTCGGCTACCAGCTCGCGGCTGAAGGCTTCGGACAGGCCGATAATACCCTGCACAATAGCCAGATCGTCGCTGCTTTCGTGCATGCCACGGATGAAGGACTGGTCAATTTTCAGCTTGTCCGCTGGCAGGCGCTTCAGGTACAGCAAGGATGAGTAGCCAGTACCGAAATCATCCAGAGAGAAGCGCACCCCCAGTGCCTGGCAGGTTTGCATCAAGCGGCCAACGTGTTCCACATCCGATAGCGCCGTGCTTTCCAGCACCTCGATTTCCAGCATGCCGCGCGGGACATCCGGGTGGGCATCCAGCAGGCTGGCAAGCCGGGCGGCAAAGTCCGACTGCTGCAGGTGGTGGGCAGAAATATTCACGCTGACAGACAGAACACGCCCTTCACCCCGCCACTGTGCCATCTGCTGCAGCGCCGTATCAATCACCCACTCGCCAAGGCGGATATCCAGGTGGCTGTCTTCCACCTCGGGCAAAAAGGCCCCCGGCGGCAAAACGCCACGCTGCGGATGGTGCCAGCGCATCAAGGCTTCCATGCCCACAATCTGGCCATCACGCATATTGACCTTGGGCTGGTAGTACAGCTGCAGCTCGCCCTGCACCAGCGCCTGCTCCAGCCTTTGCAGGCTTTGCAAGCGGCTACGGCTCTGGCGGTCGTGCTCGGCGTCAAAAATCTGGTAGCCATTGCGCCCCAGGTCTTTGGCCTTGTACATAGCCTGGTCGGCGTGGCGCAGCAGGGTATCGGCATCCTGCTCGTCCTGCGGGTACAGCGTGACACCGATGCTGGCGGATACTTGCACCTGTATGTCACCGATATCGCACGGTGCAGCCACGGTTTCCAGAATATGGTGCAGGCTCTGGTGGCACGCTTCGATATCGGGCAGCCCCGACAGCAACAGCGCGAACTCGTCGCCACCCAAGCGCGCCACGGTATCGCCACCGTGCATGGCAAGCTGCAAGCGGTCGGCAATCTGGATCAGCAGCTGGTCGCCCACGTCGTGGCCATAGCGGTCGTTCACGCGTTTGAAGCCATCCAGATCCATAAAGCAGATCGCCAGCCACTGGCCACTGCGGCTAGCCTGGGCAATGGCTACCCGCATGCGGTCGCCCAGCAAGACACGGTTGGGTAGCTGGGTGAGCGGGTCGTGGTGTGCCATACGGTCCAGCCGGGCTTCCTGCTCTTTCATCACCGTGATATCGGCAAACACCGCGATATAGTGGCGTACCTGGCCTTGCTGGTCGTAAATCACGGATATCGAAAGCAGTACCGGGTAGAGGCTGCCATCCTTGCGGCGGTTCCAGACTTCACCCTGCCAGTGGCCTTTCTGGCTCAGCGTCAGGCGGATGGCTTGGTAAAAGTCTTCATCATGACGGCCGGAGTAGAAATGGCTGGGCATCTGACCTACCACTTCATCGCGCTCGAAACCGCTGATTTCGCACAGGGCGCGGTTGACATCGACGACTCGGCCACTGGCGTCGGCAATGACAATACCTTCGCGTGAATGCTTGAACACGCCGGCGAGCAGCTGCAAGCGGCCTTCGGCGCGCCGCAGGTCCGAAATATCGTTCCAGGCACCGATAATGCCGGCAATCTCGCCCTGCTCGTCGTAGAACACATCTTTGGAAAAAATCACATGGCGCTGCTGGCCATGCTGGTCGGTCAGCAAGCCTGCATACTCTTGATGGCCCAGGCCGGCATTCAGCGCCTCATCGTGGCGCATATGCAATGCGGCCAGCTCGGCCGGCCACAGCTCGGCAGCGACCTTGCCACGAATATCGCGGCGGCTCAGGCCGGTCACGCGGGCAAACGCATCATTACAGCCCATATAGCGGCCGTGGGCATCCTTGTAAAATACCGGCATGGGCATGGCCAATAGCAGCATATCGGTGAAGCGCTGGCTTTTGGCCCACTTTTCATCTGCCGACTGTACTGCCGCCGCCATGCGGTTAAACGCCAAACCCAGGCGACCAACTTCGTCCACACCATCTTCCGGTGCACGCACCGACAGGGTGCCATGGCCCAAGGCTTCCGCAGCCTGGGTCAAACGCTTCAGCCGCCGCACAATCCATACGGTAACCAGCACCATCCAGATCGTTGCCAACAGGCCCGCCACCACGACCATCGGCGCAGTGCGCTGGATAAAACTCAGAAAAATCTGCCGCGCCTCGGCAACGCGTAGGCCTAGCTGCACATCACCCTGGGTCAGGGAGAAACGGGTATCAAACAGTGGGTCACCATTGCCGGCAATATCGCTATCCTGCGCAAACTGCTGTGTCTGGATACCACTGCGCGCCATGATCTTGCCTGCACTGTCGCGTACCACCAGATAGGCCAGATCGCCGGAGCGGGTCAGCTCGTCGGTAATTTCCTGCAGCGTGCTGTAATCGCGTTCCAGCATGGGGGCAACCAGCGCGGCGCGCAGCTCGACCTGCAGGCTACCCAGCCGCACACGCGTCTGCTCTACCGCCATCTCGCGCATCATGTGTACGCTTTGCCAGGCAATAATGCCGAACAACAGCAGCTGTACCACGAACAAGGCTGGAATGATGATCCAGGTCAACGAACGCGGACGCAGGTCGATGGCCATTATTTCAGCATCACCTTCAAGTCCTGCACATATGGGTCCAGCGCCTTCATGTCGGCGGCGGAAATGTCTTTCAGGCCACCATGCCCCAGCTCTTTACTGAACGCCTTTCCTTCATCCGTATTGTTGGCGAACTGGAACAACTGGCTGCGCAGGCTATCTATGCGGCTAGTACCCAGCCGTTTGTGCGCCAGATACAGCAAAGGGATGGTCTGCGGCAGGCGCTTCATCACGCGCACCCGCACCGTGGTGCCGGGGTGCAGCTGACGTAAAGCGGTAACGGAAATGATCGCGGCGGCGGATTCGCCGTTCAGCAGGGCTTGTACCGAGTTGGCATGGCTGCCTGCTGGGCGGATAGTGACGTCTTTGCCTGGCGTCAGGCCATTCTGGATAAGGTAACGCTGTGCGGCCAAGGTGAGATTGGCCAGTTTGTCACTGGTAGACACCACCTTGCCCCGCAATGCCTCTAGCGTATTGACCCCGTCTTTACGGGTCACCAGCAAGGGCTCCAGATTGGTTTGCGGGCGGGCTAGTGGCTCGTAGCCCTGCTCCAGCTGGGCCAGGCGGCCAAAGTACGGCGACGTGGCAATCACGTCGTAACGGCCTTGCCCGGTACGCTCCAGGTAGCTTTGATAATCCGGGGCAGACTCGATAACCACCGGTACGCCCGTGGCAGTTTGCAATTGGGCGCGCATGGGTTCGTACAGCTCGGCCAGCTTGCGTGCCGACAAGTACGGCACCACCCCCAGCACCAGCATATCAGCGGCCTGTGCCAGCGGAGTCAGGCAGCAGGCAGTCAGGCAAAACAGCAGGAATTTTCTGGCCATCCCGGCATTCCTTTATCGTTATTGTGGCGATTCACTCGTCGCGCAGACAGCAAACACCTCAGGCCTGACTTTAAAGTCAAGCGGCTGATGCTTAACAATGTACCGTCAACACACCCACGCAATCTAGCATTTCAATAAATATGAATTTTTGATTTGGCTAAATTCTATCGGTAATTGCTTCTTTTATGGCAAAAATGCCGCAATCAAATATTTTTAAATGCCAAAAGAATATAACAGGCAAATAAAAAAAGACTGCCAGGCACACTGGCAGTCTTTAGCACTTCATAGAATGAAGTTCATCAGACAATGACGCGGCGCCTTGCCGCGCGATTGTTCAGTAAATCAGATGCATGCGGCCAACCTGGCGCCCTGATCGATTGCGCGCTTGGCATCCAGCTCGGCGGCCACATCGGCGCCACCAATCAAGTGGACTGGCTTGCCGGCATCCAGCAAAGGCTGCTGCAGTTCACGCAGCGGGTCTTGCCCGGCACAAATCACCACATTGTCCACCGCCAATACCTGCGGCTCGCCCTTGATGGTCACGTGCAGGCCGGCATCGTCGATCTTGTCGTAGGTCACCCCGGGGATCATGGTGACGTTTTTCATCTGCAGGCTGGCGCGGTGGATCCAGCCGGTGGTCTTGCCCAGGCCCTCGCCCACCTTGCTGCTCTTGCGCTGCAGCAGGTAAACCTGGCGCGGGCTGGGGTGTGGCTGCGGGCCGCTAGCCGCCAGGCCGCCTGCGGTGGCAACGGCCATGTCTACCCCCCATTCTTTCATGAAGGCTGCCGTATCCAGCGATGGCGATTTGCCTTCGTGCGTCAGGTACTCGGACACGTCAAAACCGATGCCGCCGGCGCCAATCACTGCAACACTGCGGCCAACCGGCTTGCCGTATTTGAGCACGTCCAGGTAGCTAAGTACTTTCGGGTGGTCGATCCCCTCGATAGGCGGCTTGCGCGGGGCGATACCGGTGGCCAGTACCACCTCGTCAAACCCGGCCAGGTCGGCTGCCGCTACGCGGGTATCCAGTTGCAGCGTGACACCGGTAATCTCGATGCGACGGGCAAAGTAGCGCAGCGTTTCGTAGAACTCTTCTTTGCCAGGTACTTTTTTCGCTACGTTGAACTGGCCGCCAATCTCGCTACCGGCATCGAACAAAGTCACCTGATGGCCGCGCTCGGCGGCGATGGTGGCAAACGCCAGGCCTGCCGGGCCGGCACCCACTACGGCCAGCTTCTTAGGCGTGTCGGTTTTCACGTAATTCAGTTCGGTTTCGCGGCAGGCACGCGGGTTCACCAGGCAGCTGGTGAGCTTGCCCTGGAAGATGTGGTCCAGGCAGGCCTGGTTGCAGCCGATACAGGTATTGATCTCGTCGGCACGGCCTTGTTCGGCCTTGATCACGAACTCCGGGTCAGCCAGGAACGGGCGCGCCATCGACACCATGTCGGCACAGCCGCTGGACAAAATGTCTTCGGCGACATCCGGGGTATTGATGCGGTTGGTGGTAATCAGCGGGATGCCCACTTTGCCCATCAGGCGCTTGGTCACCCAGGCAAAACCACCGCGCGGTACGCTGGTGGCAATGGTCGGCACGCGCGCTTCGTGCCAGCCGATACCGGTATTGATAATGTTGGCGCCGGCTTTTTCCACCTCTGCGGCCAACTGTTCCACTTCTTCCCAGGTGCTGCCGTTATTGACCAGGTCCAGCATGGACAAGCGGTAGATGATGATGAATTCGCGGCCCACCGCTTCGCGCACCGCGCGCAGTACCGCCAGCGGGAAGCGGATGCGGTTTTCGAAGCTGCCACCCCAACCATCGGTTCGCTTGTTGGTATGCTGGGCAATAAACTGGTTCAGCAGATAGCCTTCCGAACCCATCACCTCGACCCCATCGTAGCCCGCGTCCTGCGCCAGCTTGGCGCAGCGGGCAAAGTCGGCAATGGTGCGCTGGATGTCGTCTTCGGACATTTCACGCGGGCGGTAAAAGTTGATCGGCGCACAAATGGGCGACGCCGATACCAGGTTCTCCTGGAAGCTGTAACGGCCGGTGTGCAGGATCTGCATCGCGATCTTGCCGCCGGCAGCGTGTACGGCGTCGGTGACGATACGGTGGTGCGGTACTTCGGCAGCATCTGCCAGCATGGAGGCGCCTTCAGCCACGCGGCCTTCCTCATTGGGGCCCACCCCACCGGTAACAATCAGGCCAACCCCGCCGCGCGCGCGCTCGGCATAAAAGGCCGCCATTTTCTCAAAGCCTTGCGGCGCTTCTTCCAGACCGGTATGCATGGAACCCATCAGCACGCGGTTTTTCAGCGTGGTAAAGCCCAGGTCCAGCGGTGCCAGCAGGTGCGGGTAAGCCGTCATGATGTTCATCCTCGTGTTGGTTGGTCCGGCGGCAAGGTTGGCCGCCGCGGTGCTGTCTTCGTTATAGGGCTTGCAGCATGCAAGCGAAGATACTTACTAGTTAGTAAGCTGTCAATTCTGCCCGCCACCTACCCGCTAGACATACAACATTGCTTATGAAATGACCTAGAATGCACCAAGGTTATCTATCAATTCAGGGAGAAAATGATGTGCCAGTGTTCTACTCACGCGCAGCACGATGCTGCGGCCAACCCTGGCCGGCGCCAGTTTGTACAACTTGCCGCACTGGGTGGTGGTGCAGCCCTGCTAGGCAGCTTTCTGCCCCAAACCGCTTACGCTGCCGGTGGCACCGATGCCCTGCTGCTATCGTGCATGGACTACCGCCTGGTAGATGAGACCGAAGCCTTCATGGCGGGGCTCGGCATGAAAAACAAGTACGACCATATCGTGCTGGCCGGCGCGGCGCTGGGGGCGGTCACCAGTAAATTCCCGGCCTGGAACCAGGCGTTCTGGGAGCATCTGGACGTGGCGATCAGCCTGCACCATATCCATAAGGTGATGGTGCTGGACCACCGCGACTGTGGTGCTTACAAAGTGGTATTGGGCGAAGATTTTGGCAAGATTCCCGACAAAGAAACCCAGACCCACGCCGAAACCCTGATGACGCTGCGTAAACAGATTCTGGCCAAATATCCGCAGTTGGCCGTAGAAACCTACTTGATGGCGCTGGATGGCAGCGTGCAGCAAATCGTGCCGAAAGGCTGAATAAACCGCGTATCCCATAGAAAAAAGCACCGCCGGGTATGGCGGTGCTTTTTTCATTGGCACAACGGCTCAGGCCGTAATACGGTTCAGCCAGGCCAGCAAATCAGCTTCCAGCTGAGCGCGATTGGTTTCGTTATGCATCTCGTGCCGGCCACCCGGGTAGACAGTCACGCTCACGTCCTGCATGCCGGCAGCGCGGTAGCGGCTGGCCAGCTGGCCCAGGCCAAACTTGCCCAGGCTCACCGGGTCACGGCTCCCCGCCTGTAGCCACACCGGGCAGGTTCTGGGCAGAGCGCGGCCGTCCGCCTCACCCAGTTCCAGCTCGATAATGCCGCCAAACAGGTCTATCCAAAGCTGTGGGGTGGGATGTTGGCCGCATAGCGGGTCGGCAATATAGGCGTCTACCTGAGCCGCATCGCGGCTTAGCCAGTCCAGCCGGGTGCGAGCGGGTAAAAAACCCAGGTTGAAGCTGCCAAACACCAGCGACGTCATGAATGTACTGGGCTTGCTGGCGCCCCCCAGCCTGGCGACCAGCCGCGCGACACCGCGCATCACACGCGACAGATACCGCTGACGGTAGCCGGTAGCAGACAGCACCATGCCGGCCAGACGCTGGCCGTAGCGCAGGATAAAGGCACGTGCAACAAAGCTACCCATGCTGTGCCCGTACAACACCACCGGCCGCTCGTGCTGCTGGCGTGCGTAATCCACTACCTCGCGCAGGTCGTCCACCACACGCTGCCAGCCCCCCTGCGCGGCAAACCAGCCCGGCAACGGCGCATGGCGGCCGTGGCCGCGGTGATCGTGCGCATAAACAGCGTACCCCGCCAGTACCAGCTTCTGCGCCAGCGCCTGATAGCGACCACCGTACTCGCTCATGCCATGGCTGATCACCACCACGGCGCGCGGTTCGCCGACAGGTAGCCAGCGGCAGCCGTAGATATCGGCCTCGTCACTGGCGGTTATACGAAAGGCTTGCGTCATGTTTCCCCCTGATTGCTGGCAGGCACGCGCTAGAATTTGTCTGCGCGTAGCACCCCTACATCCGAAACATACAGGATCAAGCCGTAATCAGGCAGATAGGCTTGCTCGCAACGCAAAGCAATCGCCTTGGCTACCTCGGTATCACATACCACATCAATCCGGATATTGCGGTCGAAACTCCACGCCCCGCCCTGCACCCCGTGCGCGCCACCGCCACGGGCATCCACCACGGTATAGCCGTGTGCACCCAGGCGCTGGATATCTTTGACCAGCCGCGCCTCCAGCACGGACTCGGTCACAATCGTCAGCAGCTTCTTGGTATGAAATGGCATCGAGCTTCCTTTCAGGCGTAAACCTGCTGCGCCAGCCACAGGTACAGTGGAATACCCAGCAACAGATTGAACGGGAACGTTACCCCCAGGCTGGCAGCCAGGGAAATAGCCGGGTTAGCCTCCGGCACGGCAATACGCATGGCGGCGGGGGCCGCAATGTAGGACGACGAGGCACACAGGGTAGCCAGCAGCATGGCGCCGCCTACCGACAAGCCCATGGCTAGCGCGGTGGCCAGCCCCAGGGCGGCAAACACGAGCGGCATCAGTATGGCCACGGCCACCACAAACAGCCCCTGGGCACGTAGGCCCGCCAGTTTGCCTGCGGTGAGCAAACCCATCTCCAGCAAAAACAGCGACAACACCGGCTTGAACAGATCGATATAGAGCGGCGACAGGCTCTTGATACCGTCGGCACCGGCCAGCCAGCCGATCAGCAGGCCGCCCATCAGCAGTACCATACTCTTGCCCAGAAACACCTCGTGCGCCAGGCGGCCCCAGTTCACCCGCTTGTCGCCACCCATGCGGGCCAGCAACACCCCCACCACCAGGGCAGGCATTTCCATCACCGCCAGAAACACCGTCAGTTGCGGCTCGGCCTCTACCCCCTGGCGCGCCAGATACGCACTGGCGACGGCAAACGTCACCACACTGACCGAGCCATAATGCGCTGCCGTAGCCGCCGCATCCGCCCGCCCCAGGCGCCAGCGCAATACGGCAAAAGCGACCAAGGTCAAACCGGCGCCCAGCAAGATCACGGCCACCACTTGCCACAGCACTGCGCTGCCAGTGAGCTTGGATAAAGCCACCCCGCCCTTCAGGCCGATGGCGATCAGCAAGAACACCGACAAGGTCTCGTATAGTGCAGGGGGGAGTTTGAGATCAGACTTGGCCAGCGCCGCCAGCAAGCCCAACACAAAAAACAGCACAACAGGATCTAGCGTCATCTGAACACCTTGCTTGATGAAGAGGCCACATCATAGCGTATGTAAAAATTCCGCCAACCCTATGAGGAATAGGCCTTTTCTGTCATGCGGCCAACCCTGCGGCCCGACGCATTGCACCCTCGGGACTTAAGCGCGCAATGGCGTGGCATCAAAATCCGGGTTGCGGCGCGAAGTCAGTACATGGTCGCGCCAGGCACCGTTCAGAAACAGATAATCCTTGGCCTCGCCTTCAATCGTAAAACCCAGCTTGGCCAGCAAGCGTGCACTACGCTGGTTTTCCGGCTGATAGTTGGCCTGTACACGGTGCAGGCCCAGGTCGCGGAAGGCAAACTGCACCACAGCCTCGACTGCCTCGCTCATCATGCCCTGGCCCTGGTAAGCTTGGTCGATGTTGTAGCCCAGGTGGCAAGCCTGGAACACGCCGCGCACGATATTGCTCAGGCTCACCGTGCCAATCACCTGCCCGGGCTGCTTGTCGTGCATCACCAGAAACATGGCGCCACGGCCCAGCTTGAAATCCTCGATGCGCTCGCGCAGGCGCATGCCCCAGAACAGCTCGGTAAAGTACATATCGCCGTGGGTGGGGTCCCACGGGGCCAGGTGCTCGCGGTTGCGCAGCTGGTAGTCGCGGACGGCGCGGGCCCAGGCCGCTTCCGGCGGCAAAAGCTGTAAACGGGCGGTGCTGAGCGCGGGCTGGCTACGGGCCATATGAGCTACTCCCTTGGCAGATTCGATAAAAGCGCAAGTATGCCACCAGTGCGGCGGGCGGGGATGAAAAAGCCCGCACAAGGCGGGCCGGGCAAGCGTCTGGCTGGTGCCAGGGCTTACTGTGCGGTCAGGCGCTCCAGCGCCTCGCGGTATTTGGCCGCGGTTTTCTCGCGTACGTCCAGCGGTACCGCCGGGGCTGGCGGTGCCTTGTTCCAGCCGGAAGCTTCCAGCCAGTCGCGCACGAACTGCTTGTCGAACGACGGTGGCGTGGTGCCTTCGGCGTAGCTGTCGGCTGGCCAGAAACGGCTGGAGTCCGGCGTCAGCGCCTCGTCCATCAGCACCAGGGTGCCGTCGGCGTCCAGGCCGAACTCGAACTTGGTATCGCAGATAATGATGCCACGCTTGGCTGCGAAGGCCGCAGCGGTCTGGTACAGCATGATGGCGGTGTCACGCACCTTGGCCGCCAGCTCGGCACCCACGATGGCTTCGCACTGGGCAAAGGTAATGTTTTCGTCGTGGTCGCCTACCGCCGCCTTGGTGGACGGGGTAAAGATAGGCTCGGGCAGCTTGCTGGATTCCTGCAGGCCGGCCGGCAGCGCAATGCCGCACACGGTGCCGGACTTCTGGTATTCCTTCCAGCCGGAGCCGGCCAGATAGCCGCGTACGACGGCTTCGATCATCACCGGCTTCAGGCGCTTGGCCACCACGGCACGGCCAGCCACCAGCGGCAGCTCGGCAGCGGCGACGACGTCTTCTACCTGGTCACCGGTCAGGTGGTTGGGCACCACGTCTTTCAGGGTGTCGAACCAGAAATTGGAAATGGCAGTGAGGATCTGGCCCTTGCCCGGAATCGGGTCGTCCAGGATCACGTCGAATGCGGACAGGCGGTCGCTGGCCACCATCAGCATGCGCTGATCGTCGATCTCGTACAGGTCGCGTACTTTACCCGAGTAGATTTTTTTCAGGCTGGTCAGTTGGGTCATGAAACTTCCTTCACAAAGCAAAAAGCGACGCCTTGTGGGCGTCGCCTGTTTTCATTACAAGGTGTCTTTCAGCGCGCGCGCCTGTTCCAGCGCGTCGTCTACGTTGGCCGCCAGCACACAGTAGTGCGCCATCTTGCGGCCTGGCCGGGCTTGTTTCTTGCCGTAGCTGTGCAGATGGGCGTTGGGCGCTTCCATCAGCACGGCCCAGTTCGGCTCGCTGCCGTCCTCGCCCCACACATCGCCCAGCAGGTTCACCATCACCACCGGCGATAGCAGGTCGGTCTTGCCGGGTAGCAGGCCGCACATGGCACGCACTTGCTGCTGGTATTGGTCGGTGACACAGGCATCAATGGTGTAGTGGCCGGAGTTGTGCGGGCGCGGTGCCATTTCGTTGACCACCAGGCTATCGTCGCCCAGTACGAAAAACTCTACCGCCAGCACGCCTACATAGCCCAGCGCCTCGGCTAGCTGCACCGCGTACTGCTGCGCGCGTGCGGCCAACTCGGGGGCAATGCGCGCCGGTACGATGGATTCGTCCAGAATGCCGTTCTTGTGGATGTTTTCCGATACCGGAAACACGGACACTTGCGCCGCACTGGTACGGGTAACAATGGCCGACACTTCCAGCTTCAGGTCCAACATTTTTTCCAGCACACAGGCCTGGCCACCCAGGTTGGCGTAGGCGGCGCGGGCTTCGTCGGCGGTTTTCACGCGCACCTGGCCTTTGCCGTCGTAGCCCAGGCGGGCGGTCTTGAGAATGCCCGGCAGGTAGGGCGACAGCTCGACCTGGATGTCTTCTACACTCTCGATCGCCAGATAGGGCGCGGTCGGCAGGCCGGCTTTGCCTACCCAGCTCTTTTCGGCAATACGGTCCTGGGCAATGGCCACGCAATCGCCGGATGGCGATACGCGTGTGGTTTTGGCCAACAGGCGCATGGCATCGGCGTTGACGTTCTCGAACTCGGTGGTAACCGCAGCGCAGCTGCGCGCCAGGGTGGCCAGCGCGTCAGCGTCGTCAAACGCGGCGCACAGGTGCACGTCGGCAAACTCGGCTGCCGGAGCGTTGGCATCCGGGTCCAGCACGGTTACACGGTAGCCCATACGTTTGGCGGCGGTAACAAACATGCGGCCCAGCTGGCCACCGCCGAGAATGCCCAGCATGGCTGGCGGCAAAATGGCGGCCATTACTGCACCTCCGGCAGGCTCATGGCCAGCACGGTGTCTTCTTGTTGCTTGCGGAAGGCCTTCAGTTTGGCCGCCAGCTCGGGGTTACCATTGGCCAGCATGGCGATGGCAAACAGGCCAGCGTTGGCCGCACCGGCTTCGCCAATGGCAAAGGTAGCCACGGGAATGCCTTTGGGCATTTGCACGATGGACAGCAGCGAGTCTTCACCACGCAGGTACTTGGACGGCACAGGCACGCCCAGCACCGGGATATGGGTCTTGGCGGCCAGCATGCCCGGCAAGTGGGCGGCGCCACCGGCACCGGCGATGATGGCTTTCAGGCCACGCGCTTCGGCGGTTTCGGCGTACTGGAACAGAAGGTCGGGGGTACGGTGGGCGGAGACGACGCGGGTTTCGAAAGCGATGCCGAAGTCTTTCAGAACGCGCGCGGCGTTTTGCATGACTTCCCAGTCGCTATTACTACCCATCACGATGCCAACTTCGATCATGGAGGCTGATTCCGTCAAGAAGGGGAAAAAACGGAATTTTACCTGATTTGGCAAGGGCTTGCCGCCGGGATTTACCTTCCACGGAAGCATCTTCCCGGCAAGACAAAGCCGGCATCCCTGTGGGAAATGCCGGCTTTCGATAACCGAGTCTACGCGTTGGCCAGGCTATAGCGTAGCCAACTGTTGCTGGGCACGCTGCGCAGCCGGGGTGCCCGGGTATTGCTTGATGAGCTTGCGCAGTGTCAGGCGGGCCTGGTCTTTCTGCTCCAGCTGCAGCTGGTTACCCGCCATCAGGCGCAGGGTTTCGGCGGCTTTGGGGTGCTTGGGGTATTGCTCGGCAAAGCGGCGCTGGATATCGATGGCGGCGCTGTATTGCTTCAGCGCAGTGTGCGCCACACCCATCCAGTAAGTCGCCTCCAGGCCCTGTTCGCTACCCGGATAAGCATCGGCCACGGCTTTCAGCAAAGGCAGCGATTTGGCAAAGTCGCGGGCACGCAGCACTTCCAGCGCCCGCGCCAGTGCGGCATCGGCGGGGTTGGCCGCAGCCGGCTCGGTGGCCGGCGCCTCGGCTTGCGGCTGGCTGGCATCGCGCAGCTGCTTCTCCAGCTTACCCAGACGCAGGTCGATGTCGTTATACAGGTCGTTCTGGCGCTTTTGCGTTTCGGCTACCTGGTGCTGCAATACCTCGTTCTGCCCGCGCAGCGTAGACATTTCGCCTTTCAGCAGGGTGACCTGGTTCACCAGGTCCAGCAGGCGCTGGTTGGCCAGCTTGGCCTCGACATCCGACAAGCGGGCACTGGCCTGCTGGCTGGAGCTGGCCAGCTTGCTTTCCAGGTCCAGACGCGCCTGCTCCAGGTCGGTGGTGGTGGCGCATGCACCCAGTACGATGGGCAACAACAGGGGGAACAGTCGGTTACGCATGGCAGTTCGGGCTTTGCTAAATGGATAACCCGGAAAGGTTGACGCCTTCCCGGGTGCAGGTCAAGCCAGCCGGCCTAGACAGTGGCCGCTTGCTTACTGGTAAACGAAGTCTGCGCGGCGGTTCTGCGCATGATCGCCGTCGGTGTTACCGGTCGCACGGGGTTTTTCCATGCCGAAGCTCACGGCTTCTACCTGCTCCGGCTTCACGCCCAGCACTTCCAGCGACTGTTTCACGCTTTCGGCACGGCGCTGGCCTAGCGCCAGGTTGTACTCGCGGCTACCGCGTACGTCGGTATTACCCTGTACCAGTACGTGCCCTTTGTACTTGCCCAGATAGGCGGCATGCGCTTCGACTACGCCCTTGTATTCGTCCTTGATGGCGGACTGGTCGAAATCAAAGAACACGCTCTTGCCATTCACCCCCGCATACGCAGCGGCCTCGGCACCCACCGCGTCTACCTGCGGCAGCGTCTGGGCCGGGTTCAGGCTGCTGCCCGCGCTACCGGCGGTGCTGGCGCCGTTACCGGATACAACGGTGGCACCGGCCGTTTTGGCACCATCAGCCGGGTTGCTGGTACTGGCGCAGGCACTGAGCAAAACCGCAGCTGCGGCTACGACGAAGGGTAAGACTTTCATGCGACGCTCCTTGTTCTGGCTGGCCGGGTATAGCCAGTGAAATTAATGCGGGTAAATCCTAAAGACTTTTGAACAAAACCAAAGTTCCGGTGTAGCACGCATCAAGGGTTGAATGGCCCCCAGGCAGCGTCCTGCACCTGGCCCTCCAGCACCCCTAGCTTGACGCGTCCCGGGTGCTGGATAGAGGCGGCGTACAGCACGCTACGGCCGCCTTCGTCGCTGGCGTACAGCACCATTTTGCCGTTGGGGGCAAAGCTGGGCGACTCGTCAAAAGCACTATTGCTGATCATGCGTGCATCGCCGGTGGCGAGGTCTTGCAGCATCACCTTGAAGCGCCCGGCTTCGCGGCGCACGTAAGCCAGCTGGCGGCCATCCGGCGAGAAAGCCGGCGACACATTATAGCTACCCTGGTAAGTCACCCGACGGACGGTCTTGCTGCCATCCAGCGGCTGGATATAAATCTGCGGGCCGCCGCTGCGGTCGGATACAAACGCAATCTGGCGGCCATCCGGGCTGAACACCGGCTCGGTATCGATAGCGTCGCTGTAAGAAAAGCGGCTCAGCCCGGTGCCGTCGGCATTGATGATGTACACCTGCGAGTTACCACTTAGTGTCAGTACGATCGCCAGCTTGCGGCCGTCCGGGCTCCAGGTCGGTGCCGAGTTGCTGCCCTTGAAGTTGGCCAGCAGGCGGCGCTGGCCGGTGGCCAGGTCTTGCACGTAAATGACGGGTTTCTTGTTTTCGAACGAGACATAAGCCAGGCGGCTGCCATCCGGGCTCCAGGCCGGTGAGATGATGGGCTCGGCCGAGCGCAGCACGGTCTGGGCGCGGCGGCCATCCACGTCGGCCACTTGCAGGCGCGACTCTTTGCCCTTCTGCACCACAAAAGCAATGCGGCTGGCAAACAGGCTTTTGCTGCCCAGCAGCGCCTCGTAAACCATGTCGGCGATACGGTGCGCGACATCGCGCAGCTGCGAGCTGTGAACATCAAACTCGGCGGCCAGCTTCTGCTCGCGCGGGTTGACGGTTTCGGCCCAGAAAGTCAGGCGCAGCAGGCCACCATCGAGCTTGCTGACTTTACCGTACAACACGGCACGGCTGCCGTTCTGCTGCCATGGCGCAGGGTCGAAAGCCTGTGGCGAGGCCGGCAGCACGGTGCCACCAGGCGGCTCCAGCAAGCCGAACAAGCCGGTCATGGCCAGATCGCTTTTGACGGTTTGTGTTACCGCCTCGGGCAGCCATTCTTCATTTTGCATGGGCAGAATGGTAAGCGGGTAACGGCTGCTGCCGCCGCCCACGATATCCACGGTCAGGTCGGCACGCGCCAGCGGTGCGGCCAACATCATGGCCAGCAGCAATACGCGCCAGCAGTAAGCAATGAGTCGGTGCAAGGCATTACTCCTTGGGGCGGAAATTAAGGGTGATACGGCGATAGTCGGCAAAGTCGGCACCTTTGGGTAACGGCGGGAAGCGCCGCACTTCGGCCAGTGCCGCCAATACCGCCTGGTCCCACGCCGCCGAGCCGCTACTGCGCAGGATACGCGTGCTGCGAATTTCCAGTGTCGGCAAGATGATGACCTCCACCGATGCCTCCGGGTTACCCTTGATACCGTCGGGTATCACGATATATGGGCGCACACGGTTCTTGATCGCCTCGCCGTACTGCTGTTTCTGGTCTGGCTGGCCGTTGGCCGCACCGGTTTTGGCGCCGGTTTTGGCCCCAGCCTGGTTTACCTTGCCCTGCCCGGGGCCGGGTGGCAAGGCATCCAGCTCGGCCAGCAGGTCGTCTGTTTTCACCGCCGCCGGTTTGGGGTTGGCCGCAGGTTTGGCTGCCGCTTTGGCAGCCACCGTGGTAACGGGTTTCACTGGCGGTGTGGGTTCCGGTTTGATCAGCTCCGGCTTGGTCTTAGCGACCGGCGGTGCTTTCTCGGCCGGTTTGCTTTCCGGCTGCGGCAGTTTCCTGGCGGGTTTGCCAGCCAGGACTTTGACATCGGCAGCCGGGTTCTCCTGCACCGGGGCAGGTGGCGGAGGCGGTGCCTTCGCGGCCACTGTCGGTGCCGGGGTTGGTGAGGGGGCTGGCGTAGCTACCGGTGCCGCTACCTGGCCGGCATTACCGGCCCATAGCTCTAGCGCCAGCGGTGGCGGCGTCTTGATCTGCTCTGGCGCGGCAGATAGCCACAGGCATAGCAGGACAGCCACGTGCAAGAGGGCGGACAGCAACCATGAAGCCGCACCAGGTTGGCGGGAGGCAATCATCAGCTACCCTGCTGGCGTACCGTGAGCGCGACACGCTGGATACCGGCAGCGTGCAGCTTGTCGGCCACCTTGACCACTTCGCTGTACTTCAGGTCCTGGTGCGCAGTCACCACCACCGGGCGGCCATCCTTCAGGCGCGCCTGCACCATGGCGATGAGCTCGTCCAGGTTGGCCGCAGGGTCACGCTTGCCGCCTTCACCGACAAAATAGGCGCCGCTGGCTTCAATGCTGATTTCCAGTGGCGTGGTCTCTACCTGGGCGGCACGGCTAACGCTGGGGACATCGATCACACCCGGGGTGAACATGGGGGCGGTCACCATAAAGATCACCAGCAGTACCAGCATCACGTCGATGTAGGGCACCACATTCATCTGGTTCATCATGCGGCGCGGGCGGCGTTGCAACATGGGCTTATCCTGTTTCAATAACATGCCGATGTTAACACCGGCGGCGGACTAAAAGGCGTGATTGACAGACCAGCCCGGAAACAGCGGGTTCCTGGCCACTGCCGTTTACAAACGGCGCAGCAGCGTCATGCCGTCACCCATGGGCAGGATGCACAGGCTGACACGCGGGTCGGTCAGCAGCCTGGCGTTGAATTCGTGCATGACATGCACGCTGCGCGGATGATCGGGCTGCGGTGCCACTACCCGGCCATTGAGCAGGATGTTATCGATGGCAATAATCCCACCCGGGCGCACCAGCTGCAGACAGGTTTCGTAATAGGCCGGGTAATTCTGTTTGTCGGCATCGATGAACGCCAGATCAAAGCTGCCCGCCCCACCCTGTTCCAGCAGCATGGCCAGCGTTTGTACCGCTGGTTGCACATACAAGTCGATGCGATCGGCCACGCCGGCTTGCTGCCAGTAATCCCGCGCGATGGTGGTGAACTCCACGCTCATGTCGCAGCACACGGTACTGCCCTGCTCGCCCATGGCCAGGGCAACGGTCAAGGCGCTATAGCCGGTAAAGGTGCCGATTTCCAGATAGCGGCGCGCGCCGGTGAGGCCAACCAGCCAGCGCAGGAATTGGCCCTGCTCTGGGGCAATCTGCATTTTGGCCATGCGGTGGCCGGCGGTAAATTCGCGCAGGGCGCGCTGCACCGGGTGCTCGGTAACACCGATCTGCAGCAGGTAGCTCGCGACATCGTCGCTCATGGTCATGGTTTGTCTGGTCATGCTGATGCTCAAAAAACAAACGCCCTTGCGGGCGTTGGGGCAGCTGACAAAGCTGCCCGTCTGGTTTTACCAGGCCAGCTAGCACCAGAATGCATCTGTTTGCATTCCCGACGCAGGCAGCAAGGTTGTTTACAAGACAAACCCTGCATGCGGGGCAAGCAGGGTTCTCATCCAGGCAGCGTGCCCGGCGGGCGCTATTTTATGGTGCTGCCCGGCACACCGGCCAGCGGCTTACTCTGGCTGGTAAACGTAAGGCTTCTGCGGTACGCGGGATGCTTTCCAGCGGCGCAGATCGTCCAGGTCCAGCGTACGCTCCCACCAGGTCAGGCGCAGCTCGCGGCGCTCGGTATCGACTTGCGGGTTCTTTTCCAGAAAGCCGTTCATGAAGGCAGTAAATTCGGATTGATACATGTGCGTTCCCCGGTTGGCGATGGCGGCAATTGTACTGCAAAACCGGCAGCCCGGCATCAGCGTCCGGGCGTAAGGTGCTGCGCTGTATGATAAAGCGGCGTAATCGATGCACCGACCAAGGCACGCTCGAGCTCCGCCACGCCCTTCTCCATCTCGAAGCAGTGCCACAGCATACCGGCCTCATCGGGCCGCCCGCCCATTGCACCGGTCAGCCAGTACGATAAGCGCTGGCCATTGGTGGCCATGCCTGCCTCATCCTGCAACAGCACCAGCAATATATGGCCCTGACGCAAGCGCACCACGGTCAACCCGTCAAATGGTGCTTTGGCCAGCTGGTTTTCGAGCTGGAGCATGGCATTGGCCAAATGGAAACTACGACGGCGCACGCCTTGGCCATGCACCCACCAGACACGCATCACACTGCCTGGCGGCAAGGTTTGCAACTGGCGCTCCAGCGTAGCCAAGGCTCGCTGCGAGGACACAGGCGCCTGCTGCGTAGCCTGCTCCAGCCACTGCGCCTGCAGACGGCGTGCCTGCCGGGTTTGCCGCAACAAAGCACGGCTTTGCCGCCACGACTGCCAGCCCAACAGCCAGAGCAGCAACATGAAAGCCAGCAACACCATGCTGCGCCACGACAGCTGTGCCAAAGGCTGCCAGGCACGCCACAGGGTAAGATTCAACTCAACAGCACCACTACGCAGTGCTTGCTGGCTAAGCAGCTTACCCGCCCCGCTTGCTGCGGGCGGTGCCGCCGGATCGACTGACAACACGGCCTGCACGCCATCGCGGCCACTATCGGGTAGCAAGGCTTGTGGTTGCAGCCAGATAGCCAACGCCATCCCTTGTTGACCGGGCAAAATCAGCAATAGCTGCTCTGGCGAACGGCGCTGCCAGAGCAGCACCTGCGCCTGGCCACGCTTCAAGCCAGGCAAGGCCGGCACAAGCAGCGGCAATCTGGCCAGATCTTGCGTGGGCAGCAGAACACCACCCAGCTGGAAAGGGACAAAAGCCTGCACTTCCAGCAGCTTGCCCTGGGCAGGGTTGGCCGCCAGAAAGGCCACCATGCCCAGCTGGGGATAATGCCGGCGCAAACCGGCCAGGTAAGGCGCGAATTGCTCACTGCCCTCATTCCGGGTCAGCGCCAAGCTGCGCAATAACTGCCGAGCCTCTTGTTGCATGGCATCCAGCTGCGTGCGCAGCTGCCCAAGCTGCTGCTCTGCCTGCTCGTCCAGCACTTGCTGCGCTGCATGACGCTCGCCGGTTTCCAGCCATACCCAGCCAATGGCACCAAACAGCAGCCAGCAAGAAAACAGCCCCATAAACAACAGGGGCTGTATAGCGCGGCGCCAGGCATGGCTCACAGCAGGAATTCCCGCTTCTGATGCTGGTCAATCAAACTACGCCACGCCTGTAATAGTTTCTGGAATTTGTTGTTGGTCGGTGCCATTTCCCGCACGCGTTGCAGCAGTTCGTGCGCATGCTTGATATTGCTCTCGTGCCAGCCCTGGCGGTGGCACTGCGCAATGATGGCGTTAACCAGGTTGAGCATCAGCTGCACGTTCTCCGGCATTTCCTGCAATGCCTTCTGGAACAGCGCGATCGCCTTGTCGTGATCACCGGATTGCGCCTCGCGCACCGCCTGGTTGTTCAGGTCCACAATACCCTGCACATTGCTGGCGATCAGCTCGCGGCCAGCATCGCCGCGGCCAACCTGGTCAAACATGGTAGAGAGCTTTTGCAGCAGCTCTTCGTTATCGTGGTTGTTGCGCACCAAGCCACTGGCGACCTTGTCGCCCATATCATGCTGCCCCTGGCCATAGCAGGCGCGGGCGAACTCCAGGCGGTCGCTGTCTTTCAGTTTGGTGAGCTGCGGCATGCGCTCTTCGGCCGAACGCAGCAGTTTTTCTGCGGCCGCCTTGTTCCCGCTATGGCTCTGGATGGTGCTATCTACCACGTCTGCCATCCACTCGCCTTCCGGGTTGTGCTTGTAGTCCCGGCGCAGCGAAGCCAGCGTTTTGGCGGCCTCGGTTTTTTCGCTATTGGCCAGCTGTGTGCGCGCTAGCGTAGCGTAGTGTGCCGGGCTGCGGTGCCAGCTGGCTTTGGACAGCTCCAGCGTGGTGGTGTAAGCCTTCTTGGCCTGCTCCATATCGCCATTTTCCTCGGCCACCTGGCCTAATGCCTGGTGGCGGCGAATGGTGGCCGGCGACAGCTCGGTAGCGCGTTTGAGGGTTTGCTGCGCCTTGTCCAGGTCATGGTTGTCCTGGTACAGCTTGGCCAGCCAGTCGTAAGCCTCCATCACACGATCGTTTTCCACAATCACCTGCTGGAACAGCGCAATGGCTGGCTCGACCTTTTTGAGACCGGCCATGGATTTGGCCATGCCCACCTTGGCCCACGGGATTTCCTTGATCTTCAGCACCTGTTGGTACAGGTTGTGCGCCGAGTCGTAATCGCCGATTTTCATGCTCAGGCTGCCCTTGAGCTTCATGAAGTCCAGGCTGAATTCGTTGCGTTCGCTGATTTTCTTGCCGCACGCCTCAATGGCGGCCATGTAGTCATGGCTCATCAAGGCCTCGTCCACCACCTTGAACGCGTCGCGGCGGCGCATCGCCACTTCCAGCCGCTTGGCCAGCTCTTCGCCGGTAAACGGCTTCAGCAGATAGCCGTCTGGCGCCAGCTCGGCTGCGGACAGCACCTTGGCGGCGCGGCGCTCGCCGCTGACAATCATGAACACACAAGACTGCTTGAGCAGGTTGCGCTCCTTGGCCTCTTCGTACAGATACAGGCCATCGCTGCCGCCACCCAGGTCGTAATCGCACAGCACCACGTCAAAGTCGTAACGCATCAGCTTTACCAGCGCATCGCTGGCTTTACCGGCGTATTCCACTTTCTCGGCGCCGAAGGACTGCAGCGTCATGGACATGGCGCGCTGCATTTCCGGCACGCAATCCACCACCAGAAACTGCTTTTTGGCAAACGGGTTGGAGTAGTCCCGTCGGCCCGTGGCTTCCTTGGCACTGGTAATGGCGTTAAAGGTAGTCGATTGATTGGACAGCGAACTCATGTATTGCCCCGCTTTTGTTATGTTGGTGGCTTATAGAGACGTCAGTTTGTCAGCAGCGTAACGCAAATCCAGCCACTTGATGCCATGCTCGGCAAAATTGATCTGCAAGCGCACATCCTCACCCGCGCCTTCGGCATTAATCACCACCCCGGCACCAAACTTGGTATGGCTCAGCGACTGCCCGACACGCCAGCCGCCCTGCCGGGCTGCCGCTTTTTGCTGCACAAAGGCCGGCTCTGCCCAGCTGCTGCGACTGGCAACAGGCGCAGCTTTCACCGTAGCAGATAAAACCTGTAACAGCTCGGCCGGAATCTCATCTACAAAGCGCGAGCGTATCGGGTAACGGCTCTGCCCGTGCAGCATGCGGCTTTGCGCATTGGTGAGGTAGAGCCGCTGTCTGGCCCGGGTGATGGCCACGTACATCAGGCGGCGTTCTTCTTCCAGGCCTTTTGGATCATTGAAACTGTTTTCGTGCGGGAACAGCCCTTCTTCCAGACCACCCACAAATACGGCATTGAACTCCAGCCCTTTGGCCGCGTGCACGGTCATCAGCTGCAAGGCGTCTTCACCGGCATCGGCCTGATGGTCGCCCGCTTCCAGGCTGGCCTGGGTCAGGAACTCTACCACGGCCAGCTGCGGCTCTTGCGGCATGAAGCCGGTGGCGGCGTTGATCAGCTCGTCCAGGTTAGCCAGGCGCTCTTCGCCGTCTTTCTTGTCGGCCTCGTACATGGCACGCAGACCGGAGTCGTCGATGACCAGGCTCACTTGCTCGGCCAGGTTCAAGGGTTCGCAGCGCTGGCGCAGTTTTTCCACCAGCAGTACAAACTCGGCCAGCTTGCCGGCGGTACGCCCGCCACCTGCCCCGCACGCAGCCTGCCACAGGCTGACACCCTGCTCGCGGCTGGCGGTTTGCAGGTTTTCCAACGTGCGGGCACCAATGCCGCGCGCTGGCACGTTGATCACGCGCAGCAGCGCATTGTCGTCGTCCGGGTTGATGGCCAAACGCAGGTAGGCTAGCGCGTGCTTGATTTCCTGGCGCTCGAAAAAGCGCAGGCCGCCGTAAATACGATAAGCCACGCCAGCCTGTACCAGCACATGCTCCAGAATGCGCGACTGGGCGTTACTGCGGTACAGCACCGCCATATCGGACAAATCCCAGCCATCGCGCTTGAGCGCTTTGACTTCGTCCACGATGAATTGCGCTTCTTCGCCATCGGAATAGGCATCGAACAGGCGGATCTTGTCGCCAGGGCCGGCAGCGGTCCACAGCTGCTTGCCCAGGCGGCCGTCGTTGCGCTCGATCAGCGCGTTGGCCGCATCCAGAATGGTGCCGGCCGAGCGGTAGTTCTGCTCCAGCCGCACCGGGGCCGCTACACCGTAGTCGGCCAGCAGCGCGCGCATATTGCCTACTTCGGCGCCGCGGAAGGCGTAGATGGACTGGTCGTCATCCCCCACGGCAAACAGGGCGTTATCGGGGCCGGCCAGCAGCTTGAGCCAGGCGTACTGCAGGCGGTTGGTATCCTGGAATTCGTCCACCAGCAAAAAGCGGAAACGCGCGCGATAGTGCTCGCACAAGGCGGCATTGCGCGACAACAGCTCGTAACTGCGCAGCAGCAGCTCGGCAAAATCCACCACACCTTCGCGGTTGCACTGCGCGTCGTAGGCGGCGTACAGCTCGATCAGCTTTTTGGTATACGGGTCGTGGGCGCTCAGCTCGCCGGCACGCACGCCGGCTTCTTTCTGGCCGTTGATGAACTGCTGCACCTGCTTGGGCGGGAATTTTTCATCCGAAATATCCAGGCTTTTGAGCAGGCGCTTGATGGCGCTCTGCTGCTCGCCGCTATCCAGTATCTGGAAGGTCTGCGGCAGGCCGGTATCGCGGTAGTGCATGCGCAACAGGCGGTTGCACAGGCCGTGGAAGGTGCCGATCCACATGGTTTTCACGTTTACCGGCATCATGGCGGCCAAGCGTGTCTGCATTTCGCGCGCGGCTTTATTAGTAAACGTTACAGCCAGAATGCTGGCCGGGTTGGCCTGGCCGGTTTGCAGTAGCCAGGCAATGCGCGTGGTGAGCACCCGCGTTTTGCCACTGCCGGCGCCAGCCAGCACCAGGGCACTCTTGGCAGGCCAGGTTACGGCGGAAAGTTGTTCGGCGTTCAGGCCGGCGAGCAGGTCATTATTCATGGGGCGGGGTCAGGCAAATACGAAAGTAGCCATTCTACCAGCCAGCCGCCCTAGCCGCCGTGCGGGCTGCGCAGCAAGGTGGCGGCGATACGGGTGTCGGTAGCAGGTAGCGGCTGGCCTTCCAGCAAAGCCAGCACTTTAGCCAGGCTGGCAACGGCCAAGCCTTCCGAATCCTGCTGTACCGCATCAATGGCCAGCGGCAGGCAGTCCAGCAGCGCGTGGTGGTCGAAGGTCATCATGCTGCGCGGCGCGTCGTGCAGGCCATGCTGGCGCAGATAAGCCAGTACGCCTTCCAGCAGGGTAATGGAGGCGGTAAACAGCGCCTGCGGGTAGCGGCCGTTGGCCGCATGCCAGTCGCGCATCATGGCGTAGCCCGATTCGCGCAGGAAGTCGCGTTCGCATACCCAGCCCGGCTGCTCGGTGAGGCCGGCGTTGGCCACCGCCTGGCGGTAACCGGCCAGGCGGTCGCGGCTGGGGGATAGCGCGGCCTGGCCACCGAAGTACACCAGCTCGCTGATACCTGCGGCCAACCTGGGGGCCAGCAATTGCACCACGCTGTCGGTGGCGTCGGTCACCACCGAGGGGATGCCGCTGTCGTCCAGCCGGCGGTCAACAAACACCAGCGGCAGGCGGCGTGTCCATTTCTGGTAATGGCGGGCATCGCTGCTACAGGGCACCACCAGCATGCCGTCTACCTGGCGTGCTACCAGTTGGGTCATGCCGGCACTTTCGCGTTCGGGGTCTTCGTCGCTGGTCACCATCAGCAGCTGCAAGTCGCGGGCGCGGCACAGGTTTTCCAGCGCCTGCGCCAATGCGGCGTGGCTGGCGTTGGTCAGGTCGGGTATCACCAGGCCAATGGCCTGGCTGCGGCGGTTGCGCAGCGAACGCGCCGAGTGCGACGGGCTGAAATGCAGCTCGCGCGCCACTTGCTCTACCCGCTCCACGGTAGCCTGGGCGATGCGGTAACGCTCGGCGTGGCCATTGAGCACCATGCTGGCCGTGGTGCGGGACACGCCGGCAATGCGGGCAAGATCGTCAATGGTCAGGCGCTGAAACGTCATGAAAAACTCCTGCGATATGGCGGGGCAAAGAAAATCCCTGCCAGCCCGATGCCGGCAGGGACCCTGATTGTATTACAGCGGCTCCCCGCCATAGCGGGTTGGCCGCATGCGCAGCTTACTTCACCAGGTTTACTTCACCAGGTTCAGCGGCACCGGAATGAACTTGTCTACCGGCTGGCCGGCGATCAGTTTCTTGGCGGTCTGCACGCCGTACTGGCCAATCAGTTCCGGCTGCTGTTGTACGGTTGCGGCCAGAGTGCCACCTTTTACCGCAGCCACAGCGTCGGCGGTGGCGTCAAAACCCACTACCACCACGTTTTTCAAGCCGGCAGCCTGGATGGCTTTCACTGCGCCCAGCGCCATTTCATCGTTGTGCGCAAACACACCCTGGATGCCCTTGTTACCCTGGATGATGTTTTCCATCACCGACAGGCCCTTGGCGCGATCGAAGTCGGCCGGCTGTTTGGCCAGCAGTTTCACGTCGGCCTTGCCATCCACTACCTGGTGGAAGCCCTGGCCACGCTCGCGCGCTGCGGAGGAGCCGGCAATGCCTTCCAGCTCCACGATATTGCCCTTGCCACCCAGTTTTTCCAGCAGGAACTCGCCGGCCATCTTGCCGCCAGCCACGTTGTCGGAGGCAATATGGGCGCTCACGTCGGCACCGGTCACGCTACGGTCCAGCGATACCACCTTGATACCCTTGCTGGTGGCTTCTTTCACCACGTTGGCCACCGCGGCGGAGTCGGTCGGGTTAATCAGGATGACATTTACCTTCTTCTGGATCAGGTCTTCCACGCTGGCCTGTTGCTTGGCCGGGTCGTCCTGCGCATCCACGGTAATCAGGTTGATGCCTTCTTTCTTGGCTTCCGCTTCGGCGCCGTCACGCAGCGACACGAAGAACGGGTTGTTCAGCGTGGACACAGCCAGGCCAACGGTAGCGGTACTGGCCACTGCAGCCGGCTCGCTGGCGGCAGCTGGTGCACTGTCAGGGCCTTGCTTGGAGCAGGCGGCAATACCAAAAGCCAGCAGGCTGGCCAGCAGCGGGGTAATGATGCGATTCATGGTGCGACTCCCTGTTTTATTGAACTACACGTGTTGCCGCCGCCGGCCACCTGCCGGCGACCGGTTTACTTTTTACCTGCGCGGTCCAGCAGCACCGCCAGCAAGATGACTGCGCCCTTGATCACCTGCTGGTAGAACGACGACACGCCCAGCAGGTTGAGGCCGTTATTCAGTACGCCGATCAATAGCGCCCCCATCAGGGTGCCAAAGATCCAGCCGCGCCCGCCGGTCAGGCTGGTGCCGCCCAGCACTACCGCCGCGATGGCGTCCAGCTCGTAGCCGGTACCGGCGGTAGGCTGCGCCGAGTTCAGGCGCGAAGTCAGCACTACGCCAGCCATCGCCGACATGGCGCCAGACAAGGTATAGACCCAGATTTTGACGCGATCCACCTTTACGCCGGACAGGCGCGAGGCTTCCTCGTTACCGCCGGTGGCGTACACGTGGCGGCCGAACACGGTCTGTTTCAGCAGAAACCAGAAGCCGGCAAACATCAACAGCATCCACACCACCGGCACCGGCACCAGGCCGGCCACGTAGCCACCGCCCAGCATCTGGAAGAAATCGCTGTCCAGGCCGGTAATCGGGCTGCCACCGGAAAACACCAGCGACAGACCACGCAGAATGGTCATGGAAGCCAGCGTGGCAATAAATGGCGCCACCTTGCCCTTGCTGATGATCCAGCCGTTGGCAAAGCCCATGGCCGCGCCCGCGCCAATACCCAGCAGCGTGGCCAGCACCGGGTCCAGCCCGCTCTGGATCATCAGTGCAATACACACCGACGACAACGCCAGGATAGAACCCACAGACAGGTCGATACCGCCTAGCAGAATCACCAGCGTCATGCCAAAGGCGATCAGCGCGTTGATCGACACCTGGCGCATCACGTTCATCAGGTTGCCCACGGTAAGGAAATCCGGGCTCATGATGGCCAGCGCGCCGGAAACCACCAGCAGCGCAATAAAGGGGCCCAGCTTTTGCAGCGTGGCTTTTTGTTGTGCAGTCATGCTTTTAATCCTGTGTTGTGCGGGTGTCGTGACCGGCGGTACCGGTAGCGGCGGCCATGATGTCTTCCTGGCTGAGGTTGGCCGCATCGAACAGCGCGGTCTGGCGCCCCTCGTGCAGCACCAGGATACGGTTACTCATCGCCATCACCTCGGGCAGCTCGGATGACACCATCACGATGGCCACGCCAGCGGCGGCCAACTGGTTGATGATGTGGTAGATCTCGGCCTTGCCGCCCACGTCCACGCCGCGCGTGGGTTCGTCCAGCAGCAATACCTTGGGCGGGTTGGCCAGCCATTTGGCAAACACCACTTTTTGCTGGTTGCCGCCGGATAGCGACTTCACGTCCAGCTCGGCGTCGCGGGTACGGATGCGTAGCTGGCTGATCTGCTGCGCCACCGCTGCCTGCTCGGCCGCGCCGTTTACCACGCCCAGGCGGGCGTAGCTGTCCAGGTGCACTAGCGTGGCGTTTTCGCGTACCGACATGCCCAGCACCAGGCCCTGGCTCTTGCGGTCTTCGGTCACGAACGCCAGGCCGGCGGCAATGGCGGCGGCCGGGCTGCGCACGTCCAGCGGCGCACCGTCCAGCCACACCTCGCCGGCGGTACGCCGGTTGACGCCAAACAGCGTGTTGAGGATTTCGCTGCGCCCGGCGCCCATCAGGCCGGCAATGCCCAGCACCTCGCCGGCGCGGGCCTCGAAGCTGATGTCGTCGATGTGGCGGCCATCGGACAGGCCACGCACCGCCAAACGCACGGCGCCCGGCAGCACGTCGCGGCCGGGGAAGCGGTCGCCTATCTCGCGGCCAACCATCAGCTTCACCACTTCGTCGAAACCGGTGTCGGCGATCACGCGCTCGCCGACAAAGCAGCCATCGCGCAGCACGCTGATCTTGTCGCAGATGTGGAAGATCTCTTCCATGCGGTGCGACACGTACACAATGGCCACGCCGCGCGCTTTCAGCCCGCGCATCAGCGCAAACAGAGTGTCGATCTCGCGCGCCGACAGCGCGGCGGTGGGCTCGTCCATGATCAGCACGCGGGCGTCCATGGCCAATGCCTTGGCGATTTCCACCATCTGTTGCTGGCCGATGGACAGGCTGCCGGCTTCGGCATCCACATCGATCTGGCTGGCGCCCAGTGCGTCCAGCTGTGCCCGCGCCTGCTGGCGCATGGCAGCACGCTGGATCACGCCAAAGCGCGACGGCTCGCGGCCCAGAAACAGGTTTTCCATCACCGACAGCTGCGGAATCAGGTTCAGTTCCTGGTGGATGATGGCAATACCGGCGGCCTCCGCGTCGCGGGTGCTGCGGATCGCTACCGCCTGGCCGTCCACCTCGACGCTGCCGCTGTCCGGCTGGTACACGCCGCTGAGGATCTTCATCAGCGTGGACTTGCCGGCGCCGTTTTCGCCCATCAGCGCATGGATTTCGCCGCCGTGCAGGCTAAAGTCCACATTTTCCAGCACCCGCACCGGGCCAAAGGCCTTGCAGATGCCACGCATGCTTACCTTCATCGCCGCCTCCTAGAAAATCACGCCTGCGTACAGGATCACATTGGCGTACGGCGTAGCGTCGCCGGTGCGGATTACCGCCCGCGCCTGACGACAGTGCTGCTTGAACGCTTCGTGGCTGACAAACTCGGTAGCAATGCCCTGCGCCGGCAGCGCGCCGGCCAGCGCCGACACTGCCGGGTTATGGCTGTGGCACTCGCTGGCAAACAGCGCGCGCTCGCAGGCCATGTCGGCCAGTACGGTGTCCAGCACGCGGGCAAAGCCGGGCTCGCCCAGCGCCAGCGATACGTCGATGCATTCCACGCCCGGCGGCACCGGCAGGCCGCAATCGGCAATCACGATGCTGTCGGTGTGGCCCAGGCAAGCCAGCACGCGGGCGATATCACGGTTCAGATGACCCAGCTTTTTCATGCTGCGTGCTCCTGCAAAAAGGTGTCGAGTGCGGCCAAGGTCGGCATGCCGCCTTGTGCGCCAGGCTGCGTTACCGACAAGGCACCGGCTGCCGCGGCGCGGCGTACCGCTTCGGGCAGGCCCAGGTGCAGGAAGGTGGCCAGCGCGCCATTGAAAGTGTCACCAGCACCGGTAGTGTCTACCGGCGTTACGGCAAAGCCGGGCTGGTGCTGCAGTTGGCTGTCGGCATCGGCAAAGAAGGCGCCTTCGGCACCGTGCGTCATCACGATGCGGCCTGCGGCAGCGGCCACCAGCTCGCGCCACGGCTGCTGGCTGGCCAGCGTGGTGGCCAGCTCGAATTCGTTAGGGGTCAGTACGCTGACGCGGGCCAACAGCTCGGCCGGCAACGCCACGGCGGGTGCCGGGTTCAGCATGAACGGCTTGCCATGACGTGCGGCCAACATGGCGGCGTGCTCTACAGTGGCCAGCGGCACTTCCAGCTGCGCCAGCACCACGTCGGCGTCGGCAAAGGCCTGCTCGGCGGCGTCCAGCTGCGCCGGCTGCAGCTCATGGTTGGCGCCCGGCACCACGATGATAGCGTTGTCGCTACCGCACAGCGTGATGCTGGCCACGCCGGTGGCCACGTCCACCTCGCTGACCCAGCGCGTGTCCACGCCTTCGTTGGCCAGCACAGCTTTGAGTTCGGCACCAAACGCATCGCGGCCAACACAGCCGATCATGCTGACTTGCGCCCCCAGCCGGGCGGCTGCCACGGCCTGGTTGGCGCCCTTGCCGCCCGGATAGGTGGCAAAACCGCTGCCGCTGAGCGTTTCACCCAGCCGTGGCATGGTGGGGCTATTCACCACCATGTCCATATTGATACTGCCTATTACCAGCACACGCGTCATCGCGCTTGTCTCCTGCCTGCGGCCAACCCTGTGGCAAGCCGCGTTATCTGTTAGCTAACGTTTAGCTAAAACGTCATCAGCCAGCGCGAATGCTAGCGCACAGAGCCCGCGACAGGAAAGAGAAAAACGCAAAAAATGTAAGCCCTGCACTACACAAAAGCATCGAATATGCCATTGGTAATCAACAAAGTACCACACAGCCGCGCGTTAGCATGTTCAGCAGCATGAAGCGGCACCGCGCTGTAGTTGCAGTGCACAAATCCTGCCAGACCACAGCAGCAAGCTTGCCCAGTGGCCAGCACCGCAGTGCAACACGGACAGGTAGCAAAATGCAGCCGCCACAGAACAGCGATGCCGCAAAAAACAACACCCTCCGGCGATGTTCATCACCAGAGGGTGCGTTCAGACGGCCACTGACGGGCTTAAGGTTGGCGGGCCCAGTTAAACAAGGGGGCAAAGTCTGCCTGCAGGGTACGGGACATGCTGGCGGTCAGGTGGTTTTGGTCCTGATAGCGCACAACACCTGCCGCCGCGGCGTAACACGTCTGGGCATCGCAAAAACGGGCGATCGGGTCCCAGACACGTACATTGGTGTGGCGACTGGCGACCTGCTGCAAAATGGGCAGGATAGCCTCGCGCTGGCGATCGACATCAGCGCGGCGTGCATGGCAGGCAGACTCTCCACGGCGAGCCAGACACTCCGGCACAGACAAGGGCATTTCCGGCTCGGGTGCCAGCAATACCAGCTTGAGCTGGAGCACCGCCAACTGGCTGGCTAAGCGATCCAGCGAGGCGGCCATGACCTGCAAGGAATGCGCACGGTCGAGCTGGCCCACACCTGCCAGCATGGCACCGGACACTGCTACCTTGCCTTGGTCATCGGCGGGTGCCAGGCCGGTGATACTGGCACTGCCAGCTACCGGCAGCGCGGTATAGCCGTTCCAGCGCACATTCATCAGTACACCTTTCAGCCCACTACGTGATAACTGCCCCAGCTCTGCCATTACTGCACGCGAGTGGTTAAGACACCAGCTGCGCACTTTGCCCTCCCCCACTGGTACAGCATCCAGCAATGGCGGGCAACCATGATAAGCGCGCCGCAGAATAGCGACGCCCTGTGCCTGAGCCAACAGCTGATACATCGGCATGGCGTGGTCGGTATGCGAATCGCCCCAGGCCAGTAGCTGCAAAGGCGCGCCGGCAGGGCCGATGCGACAACTGGCCTGCGGCGAGAGCGGTACACCGCGTTCCGGCATGTCGCAACCGGGCGGTAGCTGAGCTTGGTCTTGCTTCACTTGCAAAATGCTTTGATAGCCTGGCCAAGGGTATTTTTTAGGGAGGTACATGGCAGCACTCCCTGCCAACCACACGAGCACCGACATGGCCAGCCCGACCCACAGGGTAGATTTGTCAGTAACAAACCAGCGCCAGCGGCGTTGCCTTATAGGCTGCTCTACCAGGCAGTAAGTGAGCCAGGCCAGCAATAGTGCCAACACCCCGCCCAACAAAAAGTCCCGCAGCAGATCACGCTGGCCTACATCGTAATAGCGCCCCAAGGCCAGCAAAGGCTGGTGCCACAAATACCAGCTGTACGATAGCAGCCCCACAGCCGTAAACAGTCGGCTACCCAGCAAACGCCCGGGAGCGTGGTGCGGGTCCAGCCCGCCAGCAGCCAACACCAGCAGCGTGCCGCATACGGGTAATAACACCACCCAGCCAGGGAACACCATGCTGTGCTCATCCAGCAGTACGATACTGCACAGCAAAACAGCCAGCCCGCCCCCCGCCAAAGCATTGGCATGCCATGCGCGACGGCTGTGGCGCAGCGGTAGCCAGGCCAGCAAACCACCCGCGGCAAACTCCCAGGCACGTGTTGGCATCAGGTAAAAAGCCTTGGGCATATCGCTATAAGACAAATACAGACACGCAGCAAAAGACAGCAACAGTACGGCCAACAAGGTTGGCCGCAAAGCCTTCACGCCGCCGCCCACACGGTAGGCACCCAGCATAAGCAGCGGCCACAGCAGGTAATACTGCTCTTCCACCGCCAGCGACCAGGTATGCAGCATAGGCTTCAGGTCGGTAGCAGTATTGAAGTAATCAAAAGCATGCTTCATGAAATGGTGGTTGGCCGACAAGGTCACCACCGCACGCGCTTCCCGGCCCAGCGTGTTGGCGGCATCCGGCAACAGCACCATATAGCCAGCCACCAGCGTCACTAGCGTCACCAGCACCAGCGCCGGCCCCAGGCGACGGATACGCCGGGCAAAGAAAGCGGCAAATCCGATCGTTCCGCCAGATAGCAGCTCCTGCCTTAGCAGGCCGCTAATCAGAAAGCCGCTCAGCACAAAAAAGATATCCACACCGACAAAGCCCCCTGGTAAACCGGGCACACCAATGTGGTAGGCAATCACGCTCAGTACCGCAATGGCCCGTAAGCCATCGATATCCGGGCGGTAAAACGCAGAAGAAGCAGGACGGGGAAAGGCCAGCATGCGGGAAACCAGTGTAGAAGGCGGGCTCTGCATCGTCGGCACATTCGCCGACACGCAACAAAACCCTACAAAAATGATGCAATTCTACACCAGGCTTTTACATATCAAGGCAAGCCCCTAGTGCCGATGCAGCAGCCCGCCATGCCCGGCGGTAGCGGTATCCGGCATGGCGCCTTTTTTGGCCCTGATGCGATCCCATACTTTTTCATGAAAGTAGTACGCCACGGTATTCACCAGTGGCTCGACCAGGGCCAGCAGGCTGGCAATGCCAAAGCTGCCGGTGAGCAGATAAGCCACGCTGAACGCCACGGTGAAATGACAGATGGCGAAGGTGATGGTCTTGATCATGATGCACTCCAACAGCTATTGAACTTGTTGTGATGATAGTTATTTTAATTTAATAGTAGAAATTGAATGTTACTAGCCACCCCATTAAGTAAAACAAATTCGATGGATTATGCCCAAACGGTGAACTCTGCCGCCGCCAGACTTTCTATCTTTAAATAGCCGCCAGCCAGACCCGGCACCAACAGGCCAGCTGCGCCCTGCCGCCCCGCCCGCAGACGCAGCCGTGCTGGCGACCACAAAACGACAATGGACAGGGAGAAAACATGCACGCTACCCCACTGATTACCACACTGGTCGGCGCACTGGTCACCGCCTTTTTGCTGGGTGCCGTGGCGCTCAAGCTGCGCCTGCCGCCACTCTTGGGTTATCTGGCTGCCGGCATTCTGGTCGGGCCCTTCACCCCGGGTTTTGTGGCTGATGGCCACCTGGCTGCCGAGCTGGCCGAGCTGGGGGTGATCCTGCTGATGTTCGGCGTCGGGCTGCACTTTTCCATCCAAGACCTGTGGGCGGTGCGGCGCATTGCACTACCCGGCGCGTTTGCGCAGATTGCCGTGGCCATCGCCCTGGGTTGTGGCCTGGGCGTGCTGCTGGGCTGGAGCGTGCCGCAAGGCCTGCTGTTTGGCATGGCGCTATCGGTAGCCAGCACTGTAGTGCTGCTCAAGGCGCTGGAAGAACATGACAAGCTGGAAACCCCGGCCGGCAAGGTAGCGGTAGGCTGGCTGGTCAGTGAAGACCTGGCCACTATTCTGGCGCTGGTGCTGATTCCGGCGCTGGCCGGCAGCGCTGCGGCCAACCTGGGCGACTCGCTGCAGGCCATCCTGATAACGCTGGGCAAAGTCGCCGCCTTTGTGGCGGTAATGATGCTGGTGGGGCAGAAGGCCATACCGTGGATGCTGGAGAAAATCGTCTACACCGGTAGCCGCGAAATGTTCCGCCTGGGCGTACTGGCCACGGCACTGGGGGTGGCCTACGGTGCCACCGCGCTGTTCGATGTGTCGTTTGCGCTGGGCGCCTTCTTTGCCGGCACGGTGCTGGCCGGCTCGCCGTTCAGCCACCGCGCGGCCGAAGAAGCCATGCCGCTGCGCGATGCGTTTTCGGTGCTGTTCTTCGTGGCGGCCGGCATGCTGTTCGACCCGCGCGTGCTGATTACCGATACTGCTGCCGTGCTGGCTACGCTGGCCATCATCATCGTGGGCAAAGGTCTGGCCGCCTGGCTACTGATGGCGCTGCTGCGCCAGCCACGCGGGGAGCGCTGGCTGCTGGCCGCCAGCCTGGCGCAGATCGGCGAGTTCTCGTTCATTCTGGCCAACCTGGGCCTGAGTCTGCAGCTGCTGCCCGAGCGTGGCCATGCGCTGATCATGGCCGGGGCGATATTGTCCATCCTGCTGAACCCGCTGCTGTTCCGCCTGGCATTGCGCCGCGCCGGCCCGCCCGCTGCTGCTGCCGGCGCGATGTGATAAACTCGCGCAAGCTATTCATTCGCCAGCAAAAACGCCCCCGCCAAACAGGTGGCCGGTGTGAGCTGGCCTTCTCTTTTTTGCAGATACCAGCATGAAAAAGGTTTACATCAAGACATTCGGCTGCCAGATGAACGAGTACGACTCGGACAAAATGGTAGACGTACTGGGCAGTACCGAGGGCATGATCAAGACGGAAAACCCGGAAGAAGCCGACGTGATCCTGTTCAATACCTGTAGCGTGCGCGAAAAAGCGCAAGAAAAGGTGTTTTCCGACCTGGGCCGTATCCGCCCGCTGAAAGAAGCCAACCCCAACCTGATTATTGGCGTGGGCGGCTGTGTGGCCAGCCAGGAAGGCGACACCATCGTGAAGCGCGCGCCGTATGTAGACGTCGTCTTCGGCCCGCAAACCCTGCACCGCCTGCCCGAGCTGATCAAGAGCCGCCAGCAAAGCGGCACCTCGCAGGTGGATATTTCCTTCCCCGAAATCGAAAAATTCGACCATATCCCGCCAGCTAAGGTAGACGGCGCTGCCGCCATGGTGTCGGTGATGGAAGGCTGTTCCAAATACTGCTCGTTCTGCGTGGTGCCCTACACCCGTGGCGAGGAAGTGTCGCGCCCGTTTGACGACGTGCTCACCGAAATCGCCAACCTGGCGCTGCAAGGCGTGAAAGAAATCACCCTGCTGGGCCAGAACGTGAACGCCTACCGCGGCGCCATGGCCGACGGCGAGATCGCCGACTTTGCCACCTTGCTGGAATACGTGCACGAGATCCCCGGCATCGAGCGCATGCGCTTTACCACCAGCCACCCGCGCGAATTCAGCCAGCGCATCATCGACTGCTACGCGCGCCTGCCCAAGCTGGTATCGCACCTGCACCTGCCGGTACAAAGCGGCTCCGACCGCGTACTCGCCGCCATGAAACGCGGCTACACCGCGCTGGAATACAAATCCATCATCCGCAAGCTGCGCGCCATCCGTCCTGACTTGTGCCTGTCGTCCGACTTTATCGTGGGCTTCCCCGGTGAAACCGAAGCCGAATTCGAGCAGACGCTCAAGCTGGTAAAAGACCTGGCTTTTGATTTCAGCTACGTGTTCATCTACAGCCCGCGCCCGGGCACGCCTGCGGCCAACCTCACGGACGATACCCCGCACAAGGAAAAAGTACGCCGCCTGGAAGCGCTGAACGAAGTAATCGAAGCGCGCGGTTTCGAGATCAACCAGAGCATGCTGGGCACTGTACAGCGCGTGCTGGTGCAAAACATCTCCAAAAAAGACCCCGGCATGCTGGCAGGCCGTACCGCCAACAACCGCGTGGTGAACTTTGTCGGCCAGCCACGGCTGATCAACCAGTTGGTAGACGTGGTGATTACCGAAGCCAACCCGCACTCGCTGGGCGGCGAAATCCTCACCACGGAAACCGTCTGAGCCAGGCCAGCCGGGCGGCGTACTGCCCGGCGCCTACCGGAGCCACCATGCCACGTACCCTGACGCTGATTGCCTGCTTGCTACTGGCCGCCTGTGCCAGCCTGAAGCAACCCGACCCCGCCACGCTGGACTGCGCCGGCCTGGCGCAAGCCGTGGCCGACACCAGCCTGGTGCTGAGCCGCGAGCGCACAAACTTGCGGGCGCCGGTTACACTGAACATCGGCCTGGGCGGCGCGGTAGGCAGCCACGGTAGCATCGGCGTGGGCTTTGGCCTGCCGGTAGGCACCCCGCGCGCCGACGACGACCGTATCCAGGCCCTGGAAGAAAGGCTGGCCCGCCTGCAAAGCCTGCAGCGCCAGCGCCAATGCCCGCCAACTACAGCAAAGCGTCCATGAGCGAACCTACCTGCACCCACAGCTTTACTCCTGTCGATAACGACCGCCTCGCCCGCCTGTGCGGCGCGCTGGACGAAAACCTCAAGCAGATCGAAACCGGGCTGGATGTGGTTATCCAGCGCCGCAGCGAGCAGTTCACCGTACGTGGCGAACACGCCGACGCGGCGCTGGCCCTGCTACTGCGCTTTTACGATATGGCCGAAAAGCGTGATCTGGGCATACGCGATATCCAGCTGAGCCTGGTAGAAGCGCGCCAGCACAACCCGCAAGGCGAGGACGACGACACCCCGCAGCTGGCTACCCGCCGCCGCGACCTCAAAGGCCGCACTCCGCGCCAGGGCGCCTATATCAAGGCCATTTTCGGCCACGACATTACCTTTGGCATCGGCCCGGCCGGCACCGGCAAAACCTATCTGGCGGTAGCCTGCGCGGTAGATGCCATGGAGCGCGACGCGGTGAAGCGCATCGTGCTGGTACGCCCCGCGGTGGAAGCCGGCGAGAAGCTGGGCTTTCTACCCGGCGACCTGGCGCAAAAAGTAGACCCCTACCTGCGTCCGCTGTACGACGCGCTGTACGACCTGATGGGCTTTGACAAAGTGGCGCGCCTGTTCGAAAAGAACCTGATCGAAATCGCCCCGCTAGCCTATATGCGCGGCCGTACGCTGAACAACGCCTTCATCATCCTGGACGAGGCGCAAAACACCACGCCCGAACAAATGAAGATGTTCCTCACCCGTATCGGCTTTGGCTCGCGCGCCGTGATTACCGGCGACGTGACCCAGATCGACCTGGCGCGCCACCAGAAAAGCGGCCTGGTCGAAGTAGAGCGCATCCTGGGCAAGGTGCGCGGCATCCATTTCCACCATTTCCAGAGCGACGACGTGGTGCGCCACCCGCTGGTGCAGAAGATCGTCGACGCTTACGACCACTATCAGGCAAGACAAGATGAAAAAAGCGAAACGTAACCCCTTCCTGCAAAGGTTGGCCGCACGGCTGGACCTGACCCTGGAAGACCGCCTGGAAAGCGAGCAGCCGCTGCCGGACGGCAAACAATGGCGCCGCTGGTGCCAGGCCGCCCTGCAGCGCCAGCACCGCCAGGCGCAGGTATCGCTGCTGGTGGTAGACGAGGCCGAAGGCCGCCAGCTGAACCACGACTACCGCGGCAAGGACTACGCCACCAATGTGCTGTCCTTCGCGCTGAACGAAGGCGACACCGTGGCGGGCATGCCACTGTTTGGCGACCTGGTGTTCTGTGCCCCGGTGGTTGCCCGCGAGGCCGCCGAACAAGGCAAGACGCTGGACGCGCACTACGCCCACCTCACCGTACACGGTATGCTGCACCTGCAAGGCTTTGACCACGAGCAGGACGACGAGGCCAACATCATGGAAGCGCTTGAAACCGCCATCCTCGCCAAGTTAGGCTATGACGACCCTTACGCCGCAGAGAAAACCTGACCCCACCTATGGACGACCCCAGTAAACCCGCCAGTTGGTTTGACCGCCTGCTGAACCGCTTTACCCACGAGCCGGAAGACCGCGAAGAGCTGCGCGAGCAGCTGCACGCCGCCTTCGAGCGCAACCTGATGGACGCCGAGGCGCTATCCATGATCGAAGGCGTGCTGTCGTTCTCGGAGCAAAGCGTGCGCGACGTGATGGTGCAGCGCAGCCAGATTACCGTGCTGAAGCTGGAAGACAGCATCGAGAAATGGCTGCCGCAGCTCATCGAAACCGGCCATTCGCGCTTTCCGGTGATCGGCGACGACAAGGACGACATCAAGGGCATCCTGCTGGCCAAAGACCTGCTGCACTACTTTCACCAGCCCGACGCCTTCGACGTGAAAAAGGTACTGCGCCCGGTGGTGTTCGTGCCGGAAAGCAAGCCGCTCAATGCCTTGCTGCGCGACTTTCGCGCCAGCAAAACGCATATGGCCATCGTGGTGGATGAATACGGCGGCGTGTCCGGCCTGGTGACCATCGAAGACGTGCTGGAAGAAATCGTGGGCGAGATCGACGACGAGCACGATCTGGAAGAGCAAGAAGACGATATCGTGCCGGTGCGCGGCGGCCGCTACCGCGTACGCGCCACCACCGCCATCGACGACTTCAACACCTTCTTCGACAGCACCCTGCCCGACGACGAAGTCGACACCGTCGGCGGCCTGGTGATGGCCAATCTGGGCTACGTACCCACCCGTGGCGAAGGCCTGCAGCTGGACGACTGGCACTTTACCGTGATCCGCGCCGACAGCCGCCGCCTGCACGCCCTGCTGGTAGAGCGGCGTGCCGCCAAGCCTAGCTGACATGCTGCGCCACGCACTCACCCTGCTGCTGGCCGCGCTGGCCGGCGCCAGCACCGTACTGGCCTTTGCCCCCTACCGCCTGTACTGGGTGGCGTTACTGGCGCTGGCAGCGCTGATCATGCTGGTACAACGTTGGCCGCAGCGCGCCTTTGGCCTGGCCTGGGTGTGGGGCGTGGCCGCCTACACCAGCCAGTTCTACTGGATCTACATCAGCCTGCACGATATCGGCGGCATGCCCTCGCTGCTGGCCGGCGGCATGACCCTGCTACTGCCCATGTACCTGGCGCTCTACCCTGGCCTGGCCGCCTGGCTGGCCGCCCGCATGCACCACCTGCCTGCCTTGCGCTGGCTAGTGGTATTCCCCGCGGCGTGGACGCTGGGCGAATGGCTGCGCAGCTGGGTGTTTACCGGCTTCCCCTGGGGCGCCATCGGCTATAGCCAGATTACCGAAAGCCCGCTCACCGGCCTGGCCCCGGTAGGCGGCATCCACGCCGTTACCCTAGCGGTGGCGCTAAGTGCTGGCGTGCTGGCCCTGCTCCCGCAGGCCGGCCTGCATCTTGCCAGGCGCGCTGCCCTTGGCGGCTTGCTGCTGGCGCTGTGGGGCGGCAGCGGCTGGCTGCAGCAACAAAGCTGGACCACACCCGCCGGCGCCCCCCTGCGCGTGGCCCTGCTGCAGGGCAATATCCCGCAGGCGCTGAAATGGGACCCGGCCACCTTCGACTTCACCCTGGCCACCTACTACCGCATGGTGGTGCAAGCGCCGCAGGCCGAGCTGACCCTGCTACCGGAAACCGCGCTGCCGGTGTTCCTGGATGACCTGCCCTCCGGCTACCTCACCATGATCAATGGCGTAGCCGACCGTAAAAAAACCGCACTGATCGCCGGTATCCCGCGCCGCACGCCGGATGGCCGTGGCTACCTGAACGCCGTTATCGCGCTAAACCAGCCCACGCAGGATTACTACGCCAAAAACCATCTGGTACCGTTTGGCGAATTCATCCCGCTGCCTGCTATCACCAGCTGGATTTACCAGTTTCTGCGCATGCCGCTGTCCGGCTTTACGCCAGGTGGCGCAGACCAGGCGCCGCTAACCATCGGCCAGCAAAAGGTTGCGTTCAACATCTGCTACGAAGACGGCTTTGGCGAAGAGCTGATCGGCCCGGCGGCCAACGCGACCGTATTGGCCAACGTCAGCAACCTGGCGTGGTTCGGCAAAAGCAACGCCATGAGCCAGCACCTGCAGCTGTCGCAGGCGCGGGCACTGGAAACCGGCCGCCCCATGCTGCGCGCCACCAATACCGGCATGACCGCCGCCATCGACCACCGTGGCGAGCTGATTGCCGCGGCCGCGCCCGATACCCGCCAGACGCTGCTGGCCACGGTACAAGGCCACAGCGGCCTGACACCGTATATGCGCCACGGCAACGCGCCGGTATTGCTGCTGTGCGCAGTGCTGCTGGTCATCGCAGGTAGCTGGGGGCTGTGGCACCGCCGCACGGCCCAAAGCAACGACCACGCAGCTGCGTGAAAACACAGTGGGCAGGGCCACAAGGCCTTTGCCCACTTTACTCACGACTAATGCATTATTTCCAAGCGCAATCAGTATCAATATTGCATACGCAAATCACATCATGCTTACATGATGATCCATCAGCTGCGTGTGTTGCCCTGCCAGCTGGAGACAAGCCGACAGCCCAAGGATGAATCATGGAAGAAGTGAGCCTGGTCGTTATGATTGAAGTGATCCCTGGGCAACGCGATGCCCAGCTTGATCTGTACAGAAAACTCAAGCCATTAGTTGACGCCGAGCCAGGGTGTTTGCAGTACACGCTATTCGCGGATGCTGCTGACGACAATAGATTTGTGCTGCTTGAAAAATGGGCAACTCAAAGTGCGCTTGATGCACACGATGCAACAGAGCATATGATCGCCGCCGATGCCCTTAGCCCTACTTTCCGGACAGGCCCTGCACGGGTGATCAAAATGACCGCCATCACAGCCTAAGCCTGCATTAGCCAGACGCCACTGCAGAGTCTGTAGCGATAGTCCAGCTAACCCTAGCGCCAAACAGTAAACATGCCAATCAAGAAAAAGGTTGGCCGCACGCCCTGTCACAGGCTATGCGGCCAACCTTTTTTACCTACCGTGGCGTGCAAGCCACGTCTCTGCACACGCCAGCAATCGATGCCGGCTAGAACTTACACCTGAAAACGCGACACCATGCTGCGCAGGCGCTGGGTCAGCTCGTTCAGCTCGCCAATGGCCTGCGACGACTGGCCGGAGGCGGCGGCGTTATTGGCCGCAGCCTGGGCGATTTGCTCCACATTGCGGGTGATCTCCTCGCTGGCGTGGCCTTGCTCGGCCAGCGCCTGCGAGATGTCTTTTACCACGCCCACCACGCCGTTGGCACTGTCGCGGATCTGGTGGATGGCCTCGCCACCCTGCTCGGCCAGGGCCAAGCCGGCTTTCACGCGGTTGACGGCTTCTTCCATATTGCTACGCGAGGCTTCGGAGCCCGCCTGGATTTCGTTGATCATGCCGGCGATTTCCTGCGTAGCCGCCGCGGTACGCTCGGACAGCTTGCGCACCTCGTCGGCCACCACGGCAAAGCCACGGCCCATTTCGCCAGCGCGTGCAGCCTCGATAGCGGCGTTGAGCGCCAGCAGGTTGGTCTGGTCGGCAATGTCCTTGATCACCTGCATGATGGTGGAGATGGTTTGCGTTTTGCTCACCAGGTTGCCAATGGTGCCCGCTGCCTGATCGACCGCGCTATTGATGCGCTGCATTTCGCTGACGGCACTGGCGATCACCTCCCCGCCCTGGTTGGACAGCTGGCCGGAGCTGGCCGATACGGTGCGGGCATGCTCGGCCAGCTCGGCAATCTGCTTGATGCTGGCGGTAAGCTGTTCGATGGACGCTGCCATTTCGGTGGCCGCGTGGCTTTGCTGGTCCGAGCTGCTGGCCACCGCCGCAGCACTACCGGCAATATTGCCAGCCATGCCGGACAGGGTGCTGCTGCTGCCGGCAATGCCGCCTACCAGCTCGCGCAGGTGCTGCTGCATATTGGCCACGGCGGCCAGCAGGCTGTCTTTATCGCCTGCGGCCAACGGTACCTGCACGTTCAGGTCGCCCTGGGCAATGCGGTGTACCACGTCCCGCGTCAGCGCCGGGTCGCCGCCCAGCTGTTGCATCACGCTACGGCGAATCAGATAGCCCACGGTCACCACCAGCGCCACGGCCAGCAGCACTTCGACGATCAGCACATAAGCCTGTGCCATAAAGCCAGCTTGTACATCGTCCAGATAGATGCCGGTACCCAGTACCCAACCCCAGCCTGCCGTGGTGGCAATATAGGAAATCTTGTCTTGCGGGGTATCAAAACCCGGCTTGTCCCACACGTAGGCCGCCAGGCCTTTGCCGCCGCCTTTTTGCAGCGCTTGCTCGAACAGCGGCTTCAGTGGCACGCCAGAGGCGTCTTTCACGGTATTCAGGTTTTTGCCTATCATGGCGGCTTTCGCGCCATGGGCTACCCAGTTCCACTCGCGATCAAAGGCAAAAAAGTACTCGCGTTCGTCGTAGCGCATGGCATTCAGCACCGAGGCGGCCTGCTTTTTGGCTTCGGCTTCGCTCAGCGCGCCACTACTGGCCTTGTCTTCGTAGGCCTTCACCACGGTCATGGCAGACTCCACCAGGTTGCGTACCTTTACCTGACGGTCTTCCAGCATGGTGGCGCGCTCATGCATCAGCGACAGCACGCCCAGCACACAGAGAATTACAGTGACCAGCACTACCTGAAGCTGCAACCTTCGCTTCAGTGACAAACCAGCGGATTTTTGCATTCCATCACTCCCGTGAAGCATTTTTATTAAATTCAGCCACATTATGTAGCGTATTTGTATCAAGCAATTTAAGCCGCATCAGACAGTTTGTCATTGGCTTCAACAAAAAAAACCCGGCCAAAGCCGGGTTGAAGCTGCGATACAAGGGTTATCCCCCTATCGTGGACAGAGCATTACTTCATGGTGGGCATGACAAATTCGGCAGTGAGCTTGTCTGGCCAGCGTGTGGTGATGGTTTTCATGCGGGTGTAAAAGCGCACGCCTTCCGGGCCGTGCATGTGATGATCGCCAAACAGCGATGCTTTCCAGCCGCCAAAGCTGTGGAAAGCCATGGGCACCGGGATAGGCACATTGACACCCACCATGCCCACCTGGATGCGGTGGCCGAACTCGCGCGCGGCCGCACCAGAGCGGGTAAAGATACTGGTACCGTTGGCGTACTGGTGGCTATTGATCAGCTGCACGGCGGTCTCAAAATCCGGCACCCGCACGATGGACAACACCGGGCCAAAGATTTCTTCGCGGTAGATGGTCATCTCGGGTGTCACGTTATCGAACAAGCTGGGGCCCAGGAAGAAGCCGTTTTCGTAGCCCGCGTGGCGGTAGCCGCGGCCATCCACCACCAGCTTGGCGCCTTCCTCTACGCCCTGGTCGATATAGCCCGCTACTTTCTGTTGGTGTACGCGTGTCACCAGCGGGCCCATTTCGGCGGTGGCGTCGTTGCCCACGCCGATTTTCAGCTCGCGGGCACGTGCGGCCAACTTCTCTACCAGCGCGTCGGCAATATCACCTACCGCCAGCGCTACCGAAATGGCCATGCAGCGCTCGCCCGCCGAGCCATAAGCGGCACCGATCAGCGCCTCTACCGTGCCGTCCAGGTCGGCATCCGGCATCACCACCATGTGGTTCTTGGCACCACCCAGCGCCTGCACGCGCTTGCCGTGACGGGCGCCGGTTTCATAGATGTATTGTGCAATCGGCGTGGAGCCGACAAAACTGATGGCCTGCACATCCGGGTGGGTCAGCAGGCCGTCTACTGCCTGCTTGTCGCCGTGCAATACGTTGAATACGCCGTCGGGCAGGCCGGCTTGCTTGAGCAGCTCGGCCAGGAACATGGCCGCGGACGGGTCGCGCTCGGACGGTTTCAGGATAAAGGTGTTACCGCAGGCCAGCGCCACCGGAATCATCCACAGTGGCACCATGGCCGGGAAGTTGAACGGGGTGATACCGGCTACCACACCCAGCGGCTGGCGCAGGCTGTGGCTATCGATACCGCTACCGACCTGCTCGGTAAACTCGCCCTTCAGCAGCTGCGGAATACCGCAGGCAAACTCGACAACCTCCAGGCCACGGGTCACTTCGCCCATGGCGTCCGACACCACCTTGCCGTGTTCTTGCGAGATGATCTCGGCCAGCTTTAGCGCATTGTCTTCCAGCAGGGCTTTGAACTTGAACATCACGCGGGCGCGCTTCAGCGGCGAGGTCTCGGCCCAGGCTGGAAAGGCGCGGCGGGCGGCGGCCACGGCGGCGTTGATATCGTCATCGCTGGCCAACGGTACGCGAGCAATCACTTCGCCCAGCGCAGGGTTGTATACATCGGCAAATCGGCTGCCCTGCCCGTTATGCAGCTCGCCGGCAATCAGGTGTGGGATGGTTTTCATGGTGTCAGCTTTATCAATGTCAGTTTCAGGCTACTGCGGCCAACGTTGGCCGCAGCGTGCCGTGGGTCAGTCGGCTTCGTGGATGGCTTCGCCAATGGTGGCAAACAGGCGGTCGATCTCGGCTTCGCTGATGATCAGCGGTGGCGACACGGCGATGATGTCGCCGGTAAAGCGCACCAGTACACCCTTTTCCCAGCACTTCAGGAACACATCCATGCCGCGCGCACCTGGCGCACCCGGGCGGCTATCCAGCTCGATACCGGCCACCAGACCCAGGTTACGGATGTCCTTGATATGGCGGGTGCCGCGCAGCGCGTGGGCTTTTTCTTCGAAGCGCGGCGCCAGGTTGGCCGCACGCTGGAACAAGCCTTCGTCACGATACAAGTCCAGCGTCGCCACCGAGGCAGCGCAGGCCAGCGGGTGGGCCGAATAGGTGTAGCCATGCGGGAACTCGATGGCACGCTCGGCGGCTGCCGCCATAAAGGCATCGTGAATGGCGGGTTTGACGATCAGCGCGCCCATCGGCACCACGCCGTTGGACAAGCCCTTGGCGCAGGTGATGATGTCCGGCAGTACGTCGAACTTGTTGGCAGCCCAGTCGGCCCCCAGGCGGCCAAAGCCGGTGATGACTTCATCAAAAATCAGCAGGATGCCGTACTTGTCGCAAATCTCGCGCAGGCGCTTCAGATAGCCTTTGGGCGGAATCAGCACGCCGGTAGAACCCGCCATCGGCTCCACGATCACGGCCGCAATGGTAGATGGGTCGTGCAGCGTCGTAATGCGCGCTTCCAATTCATCGGCGAACTCGGCACCGAACTCCGGCTCACCACGGGTGAAGGCGTTACGTGCCAGATCGTGCGTAGAACGGATATGGTCAGTCGTCGGCAGCGCAACAGGGAACAGCTTGCGGTTACCGGCAATGCCGCCGACCGAGATCCCACCAAAGTTCACCCCATGGTAGCCGCGCTCGCGGCCAACCAGCTTCACCCGGCCGGCATCACCACGCACACGGTGGTAGGCGATGGCCATTTTCAGTGCGGTATCGGCAGCCTCGGAGCCCGAGTTCACAAAAAACACTTTATCCAGACCGACCGGCGCCATCTCTGCCAGCTTCTCTGCCGCTTCGAATGCCTTGGGGTGGCCCATCTGGAACGGTGGTGCGTAGTCCAGCGTAGCTGCCTGGCGCTGGATAGCCTCGACAATAGGCTTCCGATTGTGGCCGGCATTGACACACCACAGCCCAGCGCAGCCGTCCAGGATGCTGCGACCGGCATCGTCCTGGTAGTACATGCCGTCTGCGCTGACTAGCATGCGCGGGTTGGCCTTGAAGTGGCGGTTTGCCGTAAACGGCATCCAGAATGCGTCCATTGCTTGGTGGTTCATTGCGGTGTCTCCTCTGCCTTATTGCAGCCTGATGACCTAAATGTAGGTGCCAAACCAGTACAGTTACAGGTACAGTTAGCACGCAAACACACCAAACCGTACTGGTAAAAAAATAGGTACAGTCATGAATCGCTATCAGGGCTATCTGGATCCGAACCAGCGCACCAAGGTAGAACAGCTAGTGCGCGGCATCCAGCAGGCTATCCGCGAGGCGCGCCTGACACCGGGCAGCAAGCTGCCGTCCATCCGCGCCTTTGCCAAAGATATTGGCGCCAGCCCGTTCACGGTAAGCGAGGCTTACGACAGGCTGGTGCAGGAAGGCTGGCTACTTTCCAGGGCAGGCTCCGGCTTTTACGCCCAGCGCAAGCAACAAAGCACCAGCCAGGCAGTGCGCAAGCAGCTCAGTGATCTGCCGCTGGATGGCGACTGGCTGCTTAGCGGGATCTATCAAGGGGAACAGCAAGGTATTCTGGCAGGCTGCGGCTGGCTACCCGCCAGCTGGTACGACGATCAGGCTCAGGTACGCGCCCTGCGTAAGATTGCGCGCGAGCAGATTAGCGAAATGACCTATGGCCACCCGCAAGGACTGTTGCTATTACGCGAGTTTCTGGCGGACAAACTCAGCCAGCAAGGCATGAGCTGCCACGCAGAAGATATCCTTCTCACCCAGGGCGCCACGCACGCACTCGATATCGTCTGCAGTACCCTGCGGCTGGACGGCACCGCCGTGCTGATCGACAACCCGGGCTACTGCAATCTGCTCTCTGCGCTACGCTTCCGGGAATGCCAGCTGCTGCCGGTAAACTGGACGCCGCACGGCCCCGACCTGCAACAACTGGAACAGCTGATACAAGCACACCGTCCGCGGGTGTTTTTTACCAATCCATGGCTGCACAACCCTACCGGTGCCAGCTATGCACCCCATATCGCGCACGGCGTGCTGCGATTGGCACAGCAGTACGATGTGTTGCTGGTAGAAGACAATGTCTCGGCCGACTTACTGGCTCAAGCGGGGCCTAGCCTGGCCGCTATGGATGGTTTGCGCCAGGTACTGCACATCGGCAGCTTCAGCAAGGCGCTGAGCCCAGCATTGCGCGTGGGTTACCTGCTGGCACCGGTGCGCTGGCAGGCTGCGTTGACACGCGCCAAAATGCTGGCCGCACTGACCTCGTCTACCCATACCGAGCGGCTAGCCTTCGAGCTGGCTAGTGACAGCAAGTACAAACGGCAGAACAGCCGGCTGGTAGAACGCATTGCCCAGAGCACCAGCAAAGCCATTGCCCGCTTTGAACAGCTAGGCTGGCAGGTGTTTCAGCCTAACAGTAAAAGCATGTTTATCTGGGCAAGGCCACCGCAGGGCGTGACTATCGACCAGGAAAGTGCACGGCAGCAGCAGATCTTTCTGGCACCGGGTGACTTGTTCAGCAGCGATGGCAGTAACACCCCTTACTTCCGCTTTAATGCGGCCTATCTGGATAACACCCAGTTCTGGCAATGGTTGGCCGCACAGCAATAGAAAAAGCCAGCGCAAGCGCTGGCTTTTTCTACAGAGGCTGTCGATTACTCGGCGGCTTCTTCTACTACCACTTCACCTTCCGGACGGTCTACCAGTTCTACCAGTGCCATCGGAGCGTTGTCGCCCTGACGGAAACCGTACTTCAGGATACGTACATAACCACCGTTACGGGCAGCGTAGCGCGGGCCCAGAACGTCGAACAGTTTTACAACCATTTCGCGGTCACGAGTACGGTCGAAAGCCAGACGACGGTTGGCCAGAGAAGGCTTCTTACCCAGGGTAATCAGCGGCTCGGCTACGCGACGCAGTTCTTTTGCTTTCGGCAGGGTAGTCACGATAACTTCGTGACGGAGCAACGAGTTCGCCATGTTGCGAAGCATCGCCAGGCGATGGCTGCTCGTGCGGTTCAGTTTACGATTGCTATTACGATGACGCATTGTAGTGTCCTTTTATCCCAAACTTACGGCTTCTCGAGGCCAGCCGGAGGCCAGTTTTCGAGCTTCATGCCGAGTGTCAGGCCTTTAGAAGCGAGAACTTCCTTGATCTCGTTCAGCGACTTACGACCAAGGTTCGGGGTCTTCAGCAGCTCGGTTTCCGTACGCTGAATCAGATCACCGATGTAGTAAATGTTCTCGGCCTTCAGACAATTGGCGGAACGAACAGTAAGTTCGAGATCATCGACCGGGCGCAACAAGATCGGATCGATCGGTGGCGCCTTCTCAACGACTTCCTCAACTGCTGTACCTTGCAAGTCTGCAAAGATCGACAGCTGATCTACCAGAATACGGGCCGCCAGGCGTACCGCTTCTTCCGGTTCGATCACACCGTTAGTCTCGATGTCCAGTACCAGACGGTCAAGGTCGGTACGTTGTTCTACACGGGCGCTTTCAACATTGAAGCTGACGCGGCGCACCGGGGAGAAGGAAGCATCAAGCTGGATAGTGCCAATCGCACGATTGTCATCGTGGTTGATACGGGCAGCTACCGGCTGGTAGCCACGACCTTTTTCAACCTTGATTTCCATATCGATTTTACCGCCAGCAGACAGATAGCAGATTACGTGATCAGGGTTGATCACTTCTACATCGTGCGGCAGTTCGATGTCACCAGCCAGGACAGGACCTTCACCTTCCTTTTTCAAGGAAAGAATCAGGCTGTCACGACCATGCAGCTTAAGCACTACGCCCTTCAGGTTCAGGAGGATGTCGACGACATCTTCCCGAACACCGTCAAGAGCGGAATACTCATGCAAAACGCCAGCGATTGTTACTTCGGTCGGAGCATAGCCCGGCATGGAAGAGAGCAGAATACGACGCAGAGCATTACCCAGAGTATGGGCATAGCCGCGTTCGAACGGCTCCATCGACACACGAGCATGTGTAGCCGAAACCGGCTGCACATCGATCAGTCGCGGTTTCAGAAATTCCGAAGCGCTGTTTTGCATAGTCATTCCTTAAGAGCTAGCGATTACTTGGAGTAGAATTCCACAACGAGTTGTTCGTTGATATCGCTAGACAACTCGGAACGCTCAGGAGCAGTTTTGAAGACACCTTCCATCTTTTTGGTGTCAACAGCTACCCATGCCGGGAAGCCAATCTGCTCAGCCAAAGCCAGACCTTCTTGAATACGAACCTGCTTCTTGGACTTTTCACGAACAGCAACCACATCACCAGCTTTAACCTGGTATGAAGGGATGTTCACTAGAGCGCCATTCACGGTGATCGCTTTGTGGCTTACCAGTTGGCGAGCTTCTGCACGAGTGGAACCGAAGCCCATGCGATAAACAACGTTATCCAGACGAGCTTCCAGGATCTTCAGCAGGTTTTCACCAGTGGAGCCTTGGCGACGTGCAGCTTCGGCGAAGTATTTACGGAACTGACGTTCCATAATGCCGTAGATGCGACGTACTTTTTGTTTTTCACGCAGTTGAACACCGAAGTCGGACAGACGGGTGTTCTTGGCGCCATGCTGGCCAGGTGCAGTATCCAGCTTGCACTTGGTATCCAGAGCACGACGAGCGCTCTTCAGGAAGAGGTCAGTCCCTTCGCGACGAGCGAGCTTACATTTAGGGCCGGTATAACGTGCCATTTCTCAGACTCTCCGAAATTAGATACGACGTTTCTTGGGAGGACGGCAGCCGTTGTGCGGGACTGGCGTCACGTCAGAGATGCTGGTCACTTTGAAACCCAGAGCATTCAGTGCACGCACGGAGGATTCACGGCCTGGACCGGGACCCTTGATGCGAACTTCCAGGTTTTTTACGCCGTATTCTTGGGCAACTTTACCAGCGTGCTCTGCTGCTACCTGAGCGGCAAAGGGTGTACTTTTACGCGAGCCTTTAAAGCCAGCACCGCCGGAGGTAGCCCAAGACAAAGCATTTCCTTGACGATCGGTGATGGTAATGATGGTGTTATTGAAGGAAGCGTGCACGTGCACGATACCGTCGCTAACAGACTTGCGTACTTTTTTGCGTACACGGACAGCTGTGTTTGCTTTAGCCATTATCTGTGTTCCTTAAAATTACTTCTTACCGGCGATAGCCTTGCGCGGACCTTTGCGGGTACGAGCATTGGTACGAGTGCGCTGACCACGGCACGGCAGACCACGACGATGACGGAAGCCACGATAGGAACCCATGTCCATCAAACGTTTGATGCTCATGGTGATTTCACGACGCAGATCACCTTCAACGGTGAACTTGGCGACTTCTACACGCAGAGACTCCATCTCGGCTTCGGTCAGATCCTTCACTTTCGAAGAAGGATTGATACCAGCGGAAGCACAAATGTGCTTAGCGCGGGTAGCACCAATGCCATAGATAGCCTGCAGGCCGATAACGGCATGCGCATGATTGGGGATGTTTACCCCTGCAATACGGGCCATTCTCTTTCCTTAAGCCTTAAGCTTGAAAAGGTTGCGATTGTAACACGACAAAACCAAGCTAACAAATGTTAGCCTTGTTTTTGTTTGTGACGCGGATCAGTGCAGATCACTCGAACAACACGGTTGCGACGAATGATTTTGCAGTTACGGCAAATTTTCTTTACCGAAGGTTGTACACGCATTTCAGTTCCTTTCTATCTGAAAAGAGCAAGTGCGATTACTTCGCACGGAACACGATACGGGCACGAGACAGGTCGTACGGTGTCATCTCCACCGTTACCTTGTCACCTGGCAGGATACGAATGTAGTGCATACGCATCTTGCCAGAGATGTAACCCAGAACGACGTGTCCATTTTCGAGCTTGACCCGGAAAGTTGCATTAGGCAACGTTTCCAGGACTTCACCCTGCATCTGGATAGTATCTTCTTTCGCCATAAAACCAGTTACCGTTTACCTTAACGATTACCGCCACTCTTGAAGTTTGCTTTCTTGAGCAGGCCTTCGTACTGATGGGAAAGAACATACGACTGTACTTGAGCCATGAAATCCATCGTTACCACCACCATGATCAGCAGAGAAGTACCGCCAAAGTAGAATGGAACGTTCCAGCTAAGGATCAGGAACTCAGGCATCAAGCAAACAAGTGTGATGTAGATCGCACCAATCAAAGTGAGGCGGAGAATGATCTTCTCGATATACCGCGAAGTCTGCTCGCCTGGGCGGATTCCGGGAATAAATGCCCCACTCTTCTTCAGGTTATCTGCCGTTTCCTTGGGATTGAATACCAAGGCGGTATAGAAGTAACAGAAGAAAATGATTGCCGCAGCGTACAGCAACACGTATACCGGCTGGCCAGGATGAAGCTTGTCTGCAATAGACTTCAGCACGCCAAGGCCTTCGGTATTACCGAACCAACCCAGCACCGTTGCAGGGAACAGGATAATGCTAGACGCAAAGATTGGCGGAATCACGCCAGCCATATTCAGCTTCAGCGGCATGTGGGTACTCTGACCCTGCACAACGCGGTTGCCTACCTGACGCTTGGCGTAGTTAACCAAAATTTTACGCTGGCCCCGTTCCACAAATACAACCAGATAGGTTACCGCAATCACTGCAACAAACAGCGCGATCACCAGCAGGATAGGCAAGGAACCTTGGCTAGTCAGCGTCAGGGTCTTACCAATCGCAGCAGGCACACCGGCAGCAATACCTGCGCAGATGATCAAGGAAATACCATTCCCCAAACCTCGTTCCGTGATTTGCTCACCGAGCCACATCAGGAACATAGTACCGGTTACCAATGAAACAACTGTCGTCACATAGAACTCCAGTTGCGGCACGATCACCAGACCAGGCTGTTTGAATAGCATTACCGCGATACCAAAGCTCTGGAAGCTAGCCAGTGCCAAGGTTGCATAACGTGTGTACTGAGTTATTTTGCGACGTCCCGCATCGCCCTCTTTCTTCAGTTGCTTAAGTGCCGGAACAATCTCCGACGCAAGCTGAAGAACGATAGAGGCAGAAATGTACGGCATAATGCCTAAGGCAAACACCGTAAATCTCTGCAAGGCGCCTCCCGAGAACATGTTAAACATGTCCAGGAGGCCCGTTTGCGACGACTGGAACAACTTCGCTAGTTCTGCAGGATTGATACCAGGCACCGGCACATGCGCACCAATACGGTAAACAATCAAAGCTCCGACCAAAAACAAGATACGGCGCTTAAGATCACCAAACTTGTTGGCGTTTCCAACTAGAGAAGTATTCGCCACGGATTACGCCTTATTCTACGAAACTGCCACCAGCAGCTTCGATCGCAGCTTTAGCACCAGCGGTAGCAGCAACGCCACGCAGGGTAAATGCACGATCAACGGAGCCGGACAGGATCAGTTTGGCGCCCAGTGCTTGCACAGGTACCAGACCAGCCTGTTTCAGAGACAGCAGATCCACCTCAGCAACTGGCAGCAGTGCCAGCTCGGACAGGCGAACTTCAGCCACATCACCAGCAGTCAGGGACTTGAAGCCACGCTTCGGCAGGCGACGTTGCAGTGGCATTTGACCACCTTCGAAGCCTACTTTGTGGAAGCCACCTGCACGGCTCTTCTGACCTTTATGGCCACGACCAGCGGTTTTACCCAGGCCGCTACCAATGCCACGACCTACACGACGCTTGGCGTGTTTGGCACCAGCGGCAGGCTTAATGGTATTCAGCAACATTTATCAGCCCTCGCTCTTAACCAGGTAGCTGATCTTGTTGATCATGCCACGGTTAGCTGCAGTGTCGATAACTTCAACGGTCTGATTGATTTTCTTCAGACCGAGACCACGTGCGCAAGCCTTGTGCGATTCAATACGACCAATCAGGCTCTTAACCAGAGTCACTTTGATGGTTTTGATATCACTCATGATCTGCCCCCAGAATCTGCTCTACGGTCAGACCACGCTTGGCTGCAATCTGAGCCGGAGTGTGAATCTTGCTCAGGCCGTCCAGAGTTGCACGAACCACGTTGTACGGGTTGGTGGAACCGTGGATTTTAGCCGAAACGTTGTGCACGCCCAAGGCTTCAAATACAGCACGCATCGGGCCGCCAGCCTTAACACCGGCACCTTCTTTAGCCGGCTGCATGAACACGGTGGTAGCACCGTGCTTGCCTACGACTGCGTGATGCAGGGTACCGTTTTTCAGCGGTACTTTAATCATGTTGCGACGTGCCTGTTCCATGCCTTTTTGTACAGCAGCAGGAACCTCTTTGGAACGGCCCTTACCCATGCCGATACCACCGTCGCCATCACCTACGACAGTCAGAGCCGAGAAGGCCATGATACGACCACCCTTCACCACTTTGGTGACACGGTTTACGCCGATCATTTTCTCGATCAGACCATCGCCACGATCTTCGATCTCGTGCTTAGCCATTCTTAACTCCGATTAGAATACAAGACCGTTTTCACGGGCAGCGTCAGCCAGGGCCTTGATACGACCATGGTATTTGAAGCCGGAACGATCAAATGCAACTTGGCTTACGCCAGCAGCTTTGGCTTTTTCGGCAATTGCTTTGCCAACCACAACAGCTGCAGCAACGTTGCCACCGTTTGCAAGGTTAGCGCGCACATCAGCTTCAAGACTGGAAGCACTAGCCAGAACACGGCTGCCAGTTTCGTCAATGACCTGAGCGTAAATGTGGCTATTAGTGCGGAATACGCACAGACGAGCCATCTTGAGCTCCGCAATACGTGCACGGGTTTTGCGTGCGCGGCGGAGTCGAGTCTGTTTCTTGTCCATTTCAGTGCCTCAATTACTTCTTCTTGGTCTCTTTCAGAACCACAACCTCATCAACGTAACGAACACCTTTGCCTTTGTACGGCTCTGGGGAACGATATGCGCGGATTTCGGCAGCAACCTGGCCAACGCGCTGTTTGTCAGCACCTTTGATCAGGATTTCGGTCTGAGTCGGTGTTTCGCACTTGATGCCAGCAGGCATCTGGTGAACTACCGGGTGGGAGAAACCGAGAGACAGGTTAAGAGCGTCACCTTGAGCTTGCGCACGGTAACCTACACCTACCAGTTGCAGTTTCTTCTCGAAGCCTTTGCTAACACCAAGTACCATGTTATTCAGCAGGGCACGCAGGGTGCCAGACATCGAACGGGCAAATTTGGTGTCATTGTTGGCCGCAAAAACCAGTTGGTTATCAACCAGTTTTACGTCAACGTCGGCACACAGCGGGGTGCTCAAAGAGCCCAGCGCGCCCTTTACGGTTACTTCAGCAGCGCCGAACTTAACTTCTACGCCTGCAGGAATAACCACGGGGTTTTTAGCTACGCGAGACATTACACCCTCCGATTAAGCCACGACGCACAGCAACTCACCGCCGATACCGGCAGCACGTGCTTTACGATCAGTCATTACGCCACGCGAAGTCGAAACGATGGTAACGCCCAAACCGTTCAGTACCTTCGGGATCTCGGTGGAACCTTTGTAAACACGCAGGCCAGGACGGGATACGCGTTCGATACGCTCAATTACCGGGCGGCCAACGTAGTACTTCAGCTCAACTTCCAGAACCGGCTTTTTATCAGCTTCGGTTACTGCGAAGTTTTCGATGTAGCCTTCATCCTTCAGAACCTGAGCGATTGCTACCTTCAGCTTCGACGATGGCATCGAAACGTTGGTTTTAGCAGCGCGCTGGCCGTTACGGATGCGAGTCAGCATATCGGAAATAGGATCTTGCATGCTCATTCTGTATCTCCTATTACCAGCTGGCTTTAACAACACCCGGGATTTCGCCTTTCATGGCGATTTCACGGAGTTTGTTACGAGCCAGACCGAATTTGCGGAAAACGCCACGCGGACGACCAGTCAGTGCGCAGCGACGACGCTGACGTACCGGGCTGGCATTACGCGGCAGCTGCTGCAGCTTCAGACGAGCAGCAAAGCGCTCTTCTTCAGACAAATTCGGGTTATTGATGATGGCGAGAAGCTGTTCACGCTTGCCGGCGTACTTAGCCACGAGCTTCGCGCGCTTCTCTTCACGATTAATCAGAGCAAGAGTTGCCATGTGCTTAGCCCTTAAACGGGAATTTGAACGCAGCCAGCAGTGCGCGGGCTTCTTCGTCAGTTTTCGCGGAGGTCGTGATAGTAATATTCATACCACGCAGAGCATCGATCTTGTCGTACTCGATTTCCGGGAAAATGATCTGTTCTTTAACGCCCATGTTGTAGTTACCGCGGCCGTCAAACGACTTGGCGGAAACACCACGGAAGTCACGAACGCGTGGCAGCGAGATAGTTACCAGGCGATCCAGGAACTCGTACATGCGTTCGCGACGCAGAGTTACCTTGCAACCTACCGGGTAGTTATCACGGATCTTAAAGCCGGCGATGGACTTGCGAGCAGCAGTAACAACTGGCTTCTGACCAGCAATCTTTTCCAGATCGCCAACCGCGTGGTCCATAACTTTCTTGTCAGCAACCGCTTCGCCAACACCCATGTTCAGGGTGATCTTTTCAATGCGCGGCACTTCCATAACGGACTTGTAGCCGAATTGTTTGATCAGCTCTGGAACAACGGTGCTTTTGTAGAAATCATACAAACGTGCCATTTTTGCTCCTTACGCGCCCACGATTTCGCCAGTGGACTTGAAGACACGTACTTTTTTGCCGTCATCAAGAACCTTAAAGCCAACACGGTCAGCTTTCTGGGTAGCCGCGTTGAAAATAGCGACATTGGAAACATCCAGAGGCATTGTTTTTTCAACAATACCGCCAGCCACACCGCGGATCGGGTTAGGCTTCTGGTGTTTTTTCACCAGGTTGATGCCTTCTACCAATACCTTGCCTTCGAGCACGCGCAGTACAGCACCACGTTTGCCTTTGTCTTTGCCGGTGATTACGACGACTTCGTCGCCTTTACGAATCTTACGCATGGGTTCTCTCCTTACAACACTTCAGGAGCCAGCGACACGATCTTCATGAAGCGCTCGGTACGCAGTTCACGCGTAACAGGCCCGAAGATACGAGTACCGATCGGCTCAAGCTTGTTGTTGAGCAGAACAGCCGCATTGCTGTCAAATTTAATCAGAGAGCCATCAGGACGACGTACGCCTTTAGCAGTGCGAACCACTACAGCGTTGTAAACGTCACCCTTCTTGACACGACCACGAGGAGCAGCATCCTTGATGCTCACCTTGATAATGTCACCCACGCCGGCATAGCGACGTTTGGAGCCGCCCAACACCTTGATGCACATTACAGAGCGCGCACCAGTGTTGTCTGCAACATCCAAAATGGACTGCATTTGAATCATGTTTGATTACCTTTCTATCCAACTTAATTCCGCCTCTTTCCTTCCGAACATGAAGGAAACGCCGCAAAATGCGGCGTGTCTAGCGGCCAGTCTTGGACCCCGTCAGGGATGATTTCGGAGGAACCCCCGAAAACAGCCATTATACAGAGGGGTTGCCCCCTCTGCAAGCATTACACTTGGCGAGCTTTCTCGACCAGTGCAGTGACAGCCCAAGTTTTTGTTTTCGAGAGCGGACGAGTCTCGCTGATGACTACGATGTCACCGGCGCGGAACTCGTTGTTCTCATCATGGGCGTGAAACTTCTTGGAACGACGAATAACTTTACCGTAGATTGGGTGCTTTACTTTGCGCTCAACCAGGACAGTTACTGTCTTATCCATTTTATCGCTGACTACTTTACCAGTCAGCGTACGAACCACTTTAGTGTCGCTCATATTATGCAGCCTTCTCTTTCAGAACGGTGCGGACACGCGCGATGTCACGACGCACTTTTTTCAGCTCGCTGTTTTTAGCCAGCTGCTGGGTTGCGTGTTGCATGCGCAGTGCGAACTGAGCTTTCAAAAGACCGAGCAGTTCGGCTTTGAGCTCATCAACGTTCTTGGCTCTCAGTTCAGTCGCTTTCATTACTGGCCCACCTGTTTAGTCACAAACACCGTCGGGATTGGCAGCTTGGCAGCAGCCAGACGGAACGCTTCACGAGCCAGTTCTTCAGCAACGCCGTCCATTTCGTACAGCATCTTACCTGGCTGAATTTCTGCCACGTAGTATTCAGGAGAACCTTTACCCCCACCCATACGAACTTCGGCTGGTTTGGAAGTAATTGGCTTGTCCGGGAATACACGGATCCAGATACGACCGCCACGTTTGATGTGACGAGTCATTGCACGACGTGCGGCTTCAATCTGGCGAGCAGTCAGACGACCACGGCCCAGAGCTTTCAGACCGAAGTCACCAAAGCTCACTTTGTTGCCACGGGTAGCAATACCAGTATTGCGACCTTTGTGCTGTTTACGGTATTTGAGTCTAGTTGGCTGCAGCATTACGAGCTCCTGCCTTTCTGGATTTCTTCTCAGGTGCTACCGGGGCTGCCTGAACCTGACCTGGCTTCATGTCACCCTTGTAGACCCATACCTTGATACCGATTACACCGTAGGTGGTGTGGGCTTCGGAAGTAGCGTAGTCCACATCAGCACGCAGAGTGTGCAGTGGAACACGGCCTTCGCGATACCACTCGCTACGAGCAATGTCGATACCGTTCAGACGGCCGGAGCTCATGATCTTGATGCCCTGAGCACCCATGCGCATTGCATTTTGCATGGAACGCTTCATGGCACGACGGAACATTACGCGTTTTTCCAGCTGGGAAGCGATACCATCGGCAATGATCTGCGCATCGATTTCCGGCTTGCGAACTTCTTCGATGTTCACATGCACAGGTACACCCATGCGACGCTGCAGTTCTTTTTTCAGAACTTCAATGTCTTCACCTTTTTTACCGATTACAACACCCGGACGGGCGCTGTGAATGGTAATACGGGCGGACTTGGCTGGACGCTCGATAACGATGCGGCCAACTGCAGCATGAGCGAGCTTCTTCTTCAGGAATTCACGAACTTCGATATCCTGCTTCAGCTGACCTGCAAAATCGTGCGAGTTTGCAAACCACTTGGAAGCCCAGTTTTTTGTTACTGCGAGACGGAAACCCGTCGGATGAATCTTCTGACCCATAGCTTACCCCTTAGTTGCCAACACTTAGCGTGATGTGGCAGGTCTGCTTCTCGATGCGGTTACCACGGCCTTTGGCACGTGCGGTAAAGCGCTTGAGGCTAGGACCCTTGTCAACATAGATGCTCGTCACTTTCAGAGTATCGATATCCGCGCCTTCGTTGTGCTCAGCGTTAGCAATAGCGGATTCCAGTACTTTCTTGATCAGTGCAGCACCCTTTTTCGGGCTGAAAGTCAGAATGTTCAGTGCCTGACCAACGGATTGACCGCGGATCAGATCTGCTACCAAGCGGCACTTCTGTGCCGAAAGGCGTGCATTATTCAGTTGTGCAGAAACTTTCATCGCATCACCTTATTTCTTCTTGGCCTTCTTATCAGCCGCATGGCCTTTGAAGGTACGAGTCAGCGAGAATTCACCAAGCTTGTGACCAACCATGTTCTCGGACACATAAACCGGCACGTGAGTGCGGCCGTTGTGTACGGCGATAGTCAGACCGATGAAGTCCGGCAGAATGGTCGAGCGACGGGACCAGGTCTTGATCGGGCGCTTGTCATTCGTCGCACGCACCGCATCCACTTTTTTCAGCAGGTGGAGATCAACGAACGGGCCTTTTTTAAGCGAACGTGCCATAAGTCAATTACCCCTTATTTCGAAAAGCGACGGCGTACGATCATATTGTCGGTACGCTTGTTGCGACGGGTACGGAAGCCCTTAGTTGGGGTACCCCATGGGCTTACTGGCACGCGACCTTCACCGGTACGGCCTTCACCACCACCGTGCGGGTGATCCACCGGGTTCATGGCAGTACCACGAACGGTCGGACGAATACCGCGCCAGCGGTTTGCACCGGCTTTACCAATCTTACGCAGGCTGTGCTCTTCGTTACCTACTTCGCCAACAGTGGCGCGGCAGTCAACGTGTACCTTGCGGATCTCGCCGGAGCGCAGACGCAGCTGGGCGTAAACGCCTTCGCGGGCCAGCAGCATAGCGGAAGAACCAGCGGAACGAGCGATCTGAGCACCTTTACCCGGCTGCAGTTCGATGCAGTGGATGGTGGTACCAACTGGAATGTTGCGGATAGGCAGTGCATTACCAGCTTTGATCGGAGCTTCGGCACCGGACATCAGCTCAGCACCTGGCTTAACGCCACGCGGAGCGATGATGTAACGACGCTCACCGTCGGCATAGCACAGCAGTGCGATGTGGGCGGTACGGTTCGGATCGTATTCGATACGCTCAACTTTAGCCGGGATCGCATCTTTGTTGCGACGGAAGTCTACGATACGGTAGTGCTTCTTGTGGCCACCACCCTTGTGACGGGTAGTGATGTGACCGTTGTTGTTACGGCCAGCAGTCGAAGTTTTCTTTTCAACCAGCGCAGCGAACGGAGCGCCTTTGTGCAGGTCTGGATGTACGACCTTAACAACGGCACGACGACCTGCGGAAGTCGGTTTAACTTTTACGAGAGGCATGCTCTATCTCCTTACTCCGCAACGGCCGGGGTGGCGGTCAGGTCAAGTTCTTGACCCGGAACCAGGCTTACATACGCCTTTTTCCAGTCCTTGCGGCGGCCAACGAAGCGACCAAAACGCTTGGTTTTGCCCTTAACGTTGACAGTGGAAACACCTTCAACCTTGACATTGAACAGCAGTTCAACGGCAGCCTTGATTTCCGGCTTAGTTGCATCGGTAGCAACGCGGAAAGCAACCTGCTGGTTTTTCTCGGCAACCAGTGTGCTCTTTTCAGACACGATCGGCGCCAGGATTACTTGCAGCAAACGTTCCTGGTTCATACCCACTGCTCCTCGAGTTGCTTCACGGCATCACGGGTGATTACCACTTTCTTGAAGCGTACCAGGCTGAACGGGTCAGCTTGCTGAGCTTCAATTACCAGCACGTTAGGCAGGTTACGGGAAGATAGATACAGATTCTCATCCAGCTCTTTGGTGATGATCAGTGCACGATCCAGACCCAGCGCTTTCACCTTGGCGGCGAACTCTTTGGTCTTCGGCGTAGCAACATTCAGCTCATCAACAATGATCAGGCGTTCGTCACGAACCAGCTGGGACAGAATGGTAGCCATACCTGCGCGGTATTGCTTACGGTTCACTTTGTGAGTGAAGTTTTCGTCCGGCTTGTTCGGGAAGGTGCGACCACCACCACGCCACAGCGGGGAGGAAGTCATACCGGCACGAGCACGGCCTGTACCTTTCTGGCGGAAAGGCTTTTTGGTCGAGTGTTTAACCTCGGCACGAGTCAACTGCGCACGGTTACCGCTACGGGCGTTAGCCAGGAAGGCAGTAACAACCTGATGTACCAGTGCTTCGTTGTAGTCACGTGCAAACAGTGCTTCAGAAGCTTGCAGGGCGTCTACTTGCTGACCCTGGGCATTGATCACTTTCAATTCCATTATGCACCTGCCTTCACGCTAGGACGCACCACTACGTCGCCGTTCTTGGCACCAGGCACTGCGCCTTTTACCAGAATCAGTTGACGCTCTACGTCGATACGAACGACTTCCAAGCACTGAACAGTGCTCTTCACATTACCGTACTGACCTGCCATGCGCTTACCCGGGAATACACGGCCCGGATCTTGCGCCTGACCGATAGAGCCAGGGGAATTGTGGGAAACCGAGTTACCGTGGGATGCACGGTTGGACGAGAAGTTGTGACGCTTGATGGCGCCAGAGAAGCCTTTACCTTTGGAGGTACCGGTAACATCTACCAGTTGGCCAACGGTGAAGATTTCAACGGACAGCGCATCACCAACATTCAGCGACGCCAGTGCTTCTGCAGTGAGGGTGAACTCACGCATAGTACGGGCGGCTTCAATGCCGGCCTTAGCGAAGTGACCGGCTTCTGCCTTGGTCACACGGTTGGCCTTGCGGGCACCTGCAGCAACTTGGACAGCTACGTAGCCATCGGTTTCTGCGTTTTTAATTTGCGATACGCGGTTTGCGGACATATCCAGCACAGTTACTGGGACGGTTGCGCCGTCTTCAGCAAAAATGCGGGTCATGCCGACTTTGCGACCGACTAGACCTAAAGTCATGGTTATTTCCTTTACAGGCGCCGATTACGATTGACCGGCTTGCTCAAAGAAAAGCGGACTCATCAAAATGATGAGTCCGCGACTTTATCACAGAAAAATCAATGCTTGCAAGCACTTAGCAAACAAACATTGTAAATCCGTAATTACTGAAGCTTGATTTCCACATCCACGCCAGCTGGCAGGTCCAGCTTCATCAGCGCATCAACGGTTTTATCAGTCGGATCAACGATGTCCATCAGGCGCAGGTGGGTGCGGATTTCCAGCTGATCGCGGGAAGTCTTGTTCACGTGCGGGGAACGCAGTACGTTGAAACGCTCGATTTTGGTCGGCAGCGGAACCGGGCCCTTAACAACGGCACCAGTGCGCTTGGCGGTTTCAACGATTTCCTGAGCAGAGCGATCGATCAGATTGTAATCAAAAGCTTTCAGACGGATACGGATTTTCTGGCTTTGCATGGTATTAACTCCGCGTCCGATTAGGCGATGATCTTAGCAACAACGCCGGCGCCAACAGTGCGGCCACCTTCACGGATCGCGAAACGCAGACCTTCTTCCATAGCGATCGGAGCGATCAGTTCTACGGTGATTTCTACGTTATCGCCTGGCATAACCATTTCCACGCCTTCGGACAGGCTAACAGCGCCAGTCACGTCAGTAGTACGGAAGTAGAACTGCGGGCGGTAGTTAGCGAAGAACGGAGTGTGACGGCCGCCTTCGTCTTTGCTCAGTACGTATACGGAAGCAGAGAACTTGGTGTGCGGGGTGATGGAACCCGGCTTGGCCAGAACCTGACCACGCTCAACGTCTTCACGCTTGGTGCCACGCAGCAGCACGCCAACGTTATCGCCAGCTTGACCTTGGTCCAGCAGCTTACGGAACATTTCCACGCCGGTGCAGGTGGTTTTTACGGTGGCTTTCAGGCCAACGATTTCCAGTTCTTCACCAACTTTAACGATACCGCGCTCTACACGACCGGTAACCACGGTGCCGCGGCCGGAGATGGAGAATACGTCTTCGATCGGCAGCAGGAACGGCTTGTCGATAGCACGTTCTGGAGTCGGGATGTAGGAATCCAGGGCATCAGCCAGACGGAAGATGGCTGGTTCGCCGTATTCGGATTGGTCGCCTTCCAGTGCCAGACGAGCGGAACCGGTAACGATCGGAGTGTCATCGCCTGGGAAGTCGTAGGAAGACAGCAGATCGCGCACTTCCATTTCAACCAGCTCCAGCAGCTCAGCGTCATCCACCAGGTCAGCCTTGTTCAGGAAGACGATGATGTAAGGAACGCCAACCTGACGGGACAGCAGGATGTGTTCGCGAGTCTGTGGCATTGGGCCGTCAGCTGCGGAGCAAACCAGAATAGCGCCGTCCATCTGGGCAGCACCGGTAATCATGTTTTTAACGTAGTCGGCGTGACCTGGGCAGTCTACGTGAGCGTAGTGACGTGCTTCGGTTTCGTATTCTACGTGAGCGGTGTTAATGGTAATACCGCGAGCTTTTTCTTCTGGCGCGCTGTCGATCTGGGAGTAGTCTTTAGCTTCGCCGCCGAATTTCTTGGACAGAATGGTGGTGATAGCAGCGGTCAGGGTAGTTTTACCGTGATCCACGTGACCGATGGTACCAACGTTTACGTGCGGCTTGGTCCGCGCAAACTTTTCTTTTGCCATTTTGCAAACTTCCTTAATTAAAGAACAAACAGTTCAAAGGTTGGCCGCATCTGCGGCCAACCTCAACGCGCAAATTACTTACGAGCAGTCATCACTGCTTCAGCGATGTGCTTCGGTGCTTCAGAGTAGTGCTTGAACTCCATGGAGTAAGTAGCACGACCCTGGGTAGCGGAACGCAGGTCGGTGGAGTAGCCGAACATCTCGGACAGAGGAACCTCTGCCTTGATCTTCTTGCCGCCCACGCCATCATCGTCCATACCTTGAACAATACCGCGACGACGGTTCAGGTCACCCATCACGTCACCCATGTATTCTTCAGGGGTCTCTACTTCAACGGCCATCATCGGCTCGAGGATGCAAGGACCGGCACGACGCATGGCTTCTTTGAATGCCAGCGAACCGGCCAATTCAAACGCGATCTGCGACGAGTCAACATCGTGGTAGGAACCGAAGGTCAGACGAACAGTTACGTCCACCACCGGGTAGCCAGCCAGAATACCGTTGTTCAGCGAGTTACGGATACCCTTATCAACGGAAGGGATGAATTCGCGAGGAATCACACCGCCTTTGATCTCGTCGATGAACTTGTAGCCTTGACCTTCGCCGGACGGTTCCAGAGTGATTGTACAATCACCGTACTGACCTTTACCGCCAGATTGCTTGGCGTGCTTACCTTGCACGTCAGCAACAGTCTTGGTGATGGTTTCGCGGTATGCCACTTGCGGCGCACCCACGTTGGCTTCAACACCAAATTCGCGACGCATACGGTCAACCAGAATTTCCAGGTGCAGTTCGCCCATACCGGAAATAATGGTTTGTGCCGATTCTTCATCGGTACGTACGCGGAAGGAAGGATCTTCCTTGGCCAGGCGGTTCAGGGCAACACCCATCTTCTCCTGGTCGGCCTTGGTTTTCGGCTCAACAGCTACGTGAATCACCGGCTCCGGGAACACCATGCGTTCCAGAATGATCGGGGAATCAACAGCACACAGGGTTTCACCAGTGGTTACTTCTTTCAGGCCGATACCTGCGGCGATATCGCCAGCACGTACTTCGGTGATTTCCTGACGGTCGTTAGCGTGCATCTGCACGATACGGCCCATGCGCTCTTTCTTGCCTTTAACCGAGTTCAGCAGGGTGTCGCCAGAGTTAACCACACCAGAGTAAACACGGAAGAAGGTCAGCTGACCTACGTACGGGTCGTTCATCAGCTTGAATGCCAGAGCGGAGAACGGGGCTTCATCAGAAGCTTCGCGAACGGTAGCGGTACCGTCTTCGTTCTCACCCGGTACTGGAGGTACGTCCAGCGGGCTAGGCAGCAGCTCAACAACCGCATCCAGCATACGCTGAACGCCTTTATTCTTGAACGCGGAGCCGCACAGCATCGGCTGGATTTCGCAACGCAGTGTACGCTGACGCAGACCATGAACGATTTCTTCTTCGGTCAGGGTCTCGCCTTCCAGGTACTTGTTCATGGTGTCTTCGTCGACTTCTGCCGCCGCTTCAACCATTTTCTCGCGCCACTCTTCAGCAACCGCTACCAGCTCGGCCGGGATCTCGCCGTATTCGAACTTCATACCCTGGGAAGCTTCATCCCAGATGATGGCCTTCATCTTCAGCAGATCTACCACGCCTTCGAAGCCGTCTTCAGCACCGATAGGCACAACGATAGGCACCGGGTTACCGCGCAGACGGGTTTTCACCTGTTCTACAGCACGGAAGAAGTTGGCACCTTGACGGTCCATCTTGTTCACGAAAGCGATACGCGGCACTTTGTACTTGTTAGCCTGACGCCATACGGTTTCAGACTGAGGCTGTACGCCACCTACCGCGCAGTAAACCATTACCGCGCCATCCAGAACACGCATGGAACGCTCAACTTCGATAGTGAAGTCAACGTGCCCCGGGGTGTCGATGATGTTGAAGCGGTGTTCCGGGAACTGCAGGCCCATACCTTTCCAGAAGGTAGTGGTTGCAGCGGAAGTGATGGTAATACCGCGCTCTTGCTCTTGCTCCATCCAGTCCATGGTGGCTGCGCCATCATGCACTTCACCGATCTTGTGGTTTACACCGGTGTAGAACAGGATACGTTCGGTGGTAGTGGTCTTACCAGCATCAATGTGAGCAGAGATACCAATGTTACGGTAGCGCTCAATGGGGGTTTTCCTAGCCATGGCCAGAATCCTTTCGCAGGATGAATATTAGAAGCGGAAGTGCGAGAACGCCTTGTTGGCTTCTGCCATACGGTGAACTTCGTCACGCTTCTTCATCGCGCCGCCACGGCCTTCAGCTGCATCGATCAGCTCACCAGCCAGACGCAGGTCCATGGATTTTTCGCCACGCTTACGCGCAGCATCACGCAGCCAGCGCATTGCCAGCGCCAGACGACGGGAAGGACGTACTTCAACAGGAACTTGATAGTTTGCACCACCTACGCGGCGGCTTTTTACTTCAACGATCGGCTTGGCGTTGGAGATAGCAGTGTTGAACACTTCTACCGCGTTTTTGCCGGTCTTTTTCTCGATTTGAGCGAGAGCGCCGTAAATGATGCGTTCAGCAACAGACTTCTTGCCGTCGATCATTACAACGTTCATGAATTTGGTCAGATCCTGGCTACCAAACTTCGGATCCGGCAGGATGTCGCGCTTAGGCACTTCTCTGCGTCTTGGCATTTCAATTCCTTCACTATATTCAGTTGAGCTTATGCTCGCGACTACTCAACAAAGCAGCCACTTACTCGACGGACGTATCCGCCGCTTAATGCCCTAAAATTACTTAGGACGCTTCGCGCCGTACTTGGAGCGAGCTTGCTTACGGTCTTTAACGCCAGCAGTATCCAGCGAACCGCGAACAGTGTGGTAACGCACACCTGGCAAGTCTTTTACACGACCGCCACGGATCAGCACTACGGAGTGTTCCTGCAGGTTGTGGCCTTCACCACCGATGTAGGAAATCACTTCGAAGCCATTGGTCAGACGAACCTTGCACACTTTACGCAGAGCGGAGTTCGGTTTCTTCGGGGTAGTGGTGTATACACGGGTGCACACGCCACGCTTCTGCGGGCAGGCCTCCAGTGCAGGCACCTTGCTCTTCGACAGAACCGCAGTGCGGCCTTTGCGAACGAGTTGGTTAATAGTTGGCATTACTATCAGTTCCTAGTTGATTCTCTTGGCGGCACCATACCACCAAGAAAGACGTGGATTATATTTTAGTCAACCACTTAGCGTCAATGAAATAACGCTGCCCTACCAACGTTAGACGTTGATAGGACAGCGTTTTTTGGGTTTAGTACAACTTAGTGTGTACTAGAGCCAGCGTCGATCTGCTCTTCCAGCGGTGCAAACTCGACATTCAGATCACCTGTGGCGTTCTGACGGCGACGGTTGCGGTGGTAAGCCAGACCCGTACCTGCCGGGATCAGACGGCCAACGATCACGTTTTCTTTCAGACCACGCAGATCGTCTTTCTTGCCCATGATCGCCGCTTCGGTCAGCACGCGGGTGGTTTCCTGGAAGGAAGCCGCCGAGATGAAGGAGTCGGTGGACAGCGATGCTTTGGTAATACCCAGCAGTACGTTGTCGTACTGTGCCGGGATCTTGCCTTCGGCAGCCATCTGGTCGTTGGTCTCCAGCACTTCTGCGCGCTCTACCTGTTCGCCGGTGATGAAATCGGTATCGCCGGAATCGGTGATCACCACACGACGCAGCATCTGGCGAACAATCACCTCGATGTGCTTGTCGTTAATCTTCACGCCCTGCAGACGGTACACTTCTTGCACTTCCTGGCCAATGTAGCGGGCCAACGCTTCGATACCCTGCAGACGCAGGATGTCGTGCGGGTCGACAGCGCCGTCGACGATCAATTCGCCGCGGTTTACTACCTGACCATCGTGCACCAGTACGTGTTTGTCTTTCGGGATCAGGCTCTCGTAGGCATTGCCGTCCAGATCGGTAATGATCAGACGTTGCTTGCCCTTGGTGTCCTTACCGAAGGAAACAGTACCCGTTACCTCTGCCAGCATGCCGGCATCTTTCGGCGAGCGGGCTTCGAACAGCTCGGCCACACGTGGCAGACCACCGGTAATATCGCGAGTCTTGGACGATTCTTGCGGAATACGTGCCAGCACTTCACCCTTACCGACTTCCTGACCGTCACGCACGGTAATGATCGCGCCAACCTGGAAGGTAATCGATACGGATGCATCGGAACCAGCCAGTTTCACTTCGTTGCCGTTCTCGTCCAGCAGCTTCACCAACGGGCGCAGCATTTTGGACTGTGCACTGGCGCGACGCTTGTTGTCGATCACCACCAGGGTGGACAGACCGGTTACTTCGTCGGTCTGCTTGGCAACAGTTGCGCCCTCTTCCACGTTTTCGAACTTCACGCGGCCAGAGTACTCGGTGATGATCGGACGAGTGTGCGGATCCCATGTTGCCAGCACTGCACCGGCCTTGATGGTCAGACCGTCGGTCACCATCAGGGTCGCGCCGTACGGCACTTTATGGCGTTCGCGCTCGCGGCCAACGTCATCGTGAATCACCACTTCACCGGAACGGCTGATCACGATCAGCTCTTCCTTGTTGTTCTTCACATAACGCATCTGGCTGGAGAAGCGTACGGTACCGTTGGACTTACCTTCTACCTGGCTGGCAGCGGCATTTCGCGAGGCTGCACCACCAATGTGGAAGGTACGCATGGTCAGCTGGGTACCCGGCTCACCAATCGACTGCGCAGCGATCACGCCGACAGCTTCACCAGCGTTAACACGCTTACCACGCGCGAGGTCGCGGCCGTAGCACTGTGCGCACAAGCCGTAGCGGGTGTCGCAAGTGATGGCGGTACGCACTTTGACTTCGTCGATACCACGCTCGTCGATCAGGTCTACCAGTGCTTCGTCCAGCAGGGTGCCGGCTTCGATCACCGTTTCGCTGGTGGACGGATCCACGACATCGCTAGCAGTCACACGGCCCAGAATACGGTCGCGCAGGGCTTCGATTACGTCACCACCCTGAACCACGGCCTTCATCACGAAGCCATTGGAGGTGCCGCAATCGTCCTCGATCACCACCAGATCCTGCGTCACGTCTACCAGACGACGAGTCAGGTAACCGGAGTTGGCGGTCTTCAGTGCCGTATCCGCCAGACCCTTACGTGCACCGTGGGTGGAGATAAAGTACTGCAGAACCGTCAGGCCTTCGCGGAAGTTGGCGGTAATTGGTGTTTCGATAATGGAGCCATCAGGCTTGGCCATCAGACCACGCATACCGGCCAGCTGTTTGATCTGCGCTGCGGAACCCCGAGCGCCCGAGTCGGCCATCATGTAAATGGAGTTGAACGACTCTTGATCGACTTCCTTGCCTTCGCGGTCGATAACCTTCTGCTTGGACAGCTCGTCCATCATGGCCTTGGCGATCTTGTCGCCGGTACGGCCCCAGATATCCACTACCTTGTTATAGCGTTCGCCCTGGGTAACCAGACCTTGACGGTATTGCTCTTCGATCTCTTTGACTTCTTTCTGTGCTTCGCCCAGCAGGTCGAATTTCTTCGCCGGGATTTGCATGTCGTCCACGCAGATGGAAATACCACCACGGGTAGAGTAGGCAAAACCGGTGTACATCAGCTGGTCAGCAAAGATCACCGTGTCGCGGATACCGCAACGACGGAAGGAGCCGTTGATCAGACGGGAAATTTCTTTCTTCTTCAACGCACGGTTGATGAACTCGAACGGCAGGCCTTTTGGCAGGATCTCGGACAGGATCGCGCGGCCAACAGTGGTGTTGTAACGCTTGGTTACGGCCACGAATTCGCCTTGATCGTCCTTTTCCCACTCTTTCAGGCGCACGGTAATACGTGTACCCAGTTCCACCTGACGGGTTTCGTAGGCGCGATGCACTTCAGCGGTGTCAGCGAAAGCCATGCCTTCGTTGCGGCCGTTGATCTTGTCGCGGGTCATGTAGTACAGACCCAATACGATATCCTGGGAAGGAACGATGATCGGCTCGCCGTTAGCTGGGGACAGCACGTTGTTGGTAGCCAGCATCAGGGTGCGGGCTTCCATCTGCGCTTCCAGCGACAGCGGCACGTGAACAGCCATCTGGTCACCATCAAAGTCGGCGTTAAATGCCGCGCAGACCAGCGGGTGCAGCTGAATGGCCTTGCCTTCGATCAGCAGTGGTTCGAAAGCCTGGATACCCAGACGGTGCAGTGTAGGTGCACGGTTCAGCAGTACCGGATGCTCGCGGATCACGTCTTCCAGGATGTCCCATACTTCCGGCACTTCCTGCTCTACCAGCTTCTTGGCAGCCTTGATGGTGGAGGCCAGGCCCAGCACTTCCAGTTTGTGGAAGATGAAAGGCTTGAACAGCTCCAGTGCCATTTTCTTCGGCAGACCGCACTGATGCAGACGCAGGGTCGGGCCTACGGTAATCACGGAACGACCGGAGTAGTCCACGCGCTTACCCAGCAAGTTCTGACGGAAACGACCGCCCTTGCCCTTGATCATGTCGGCCAGCGACTTCAGCGGGCGCTTGTTGGCGCCAGTCATGGCCTTGCCGCGACGGCCGTTATCCAGCAGCGAGTCAACCGATTCCTGCAGCATGCGCTTTTCGTTGCGCACGATGATGTCCGGGGCGCGCAGCTCAAGCAGGCGCTTCAGACGGTTGTTACGGTTGATCACGCGGCGGTACAGGTCGTTCAGGTCGGACGTGGCGAAGCGGCCACCATCCAGCGGCACCAGCGGGCGCAGCTCGGGCGGCAGTACCGGCAGCACTTCCATGATCATCCATTCCGGCTTCATGCCGGAACGCTGGAAGGCCTCAAGCACTTTTAGGCGCTTGGCGATCTTCTTGATCTTGGTGTCAGAGCTGGTAGCTTCCAGTTCGCGACGCAGGGTCTCGATTTCGGAAGTCAGGTCCAGCTTTTTCAGCAGTTCGCGCACGGCTTCGGCACCCATCAGGGCAACGAACTCTTCACCGTACTCGTCCAGCTTGTCCAGGTAGTCTTCTTCGGTCAGCAGCTGACGTGGTTGCAGGCTGGTCAGACCAGGCTCGGTCACCACGAATGCTTCGAAGTACAGCACGCGTTCGATGTCACGCAGGGTCATGTCCAGCACCATACCCAGACGGGACGGCAGGGACTTCAGGAACCAGATGTGCGCAACAGGCGACGCCAGTTCGATGTGACCCATGCGCTCGCGGCGCACTTTGGACAGGGTAACTTCCACGCCGCACTTCTCGCAGATCACACCGCGATGCTTCAGGCGTTTGTACTTACCGCACAGGCATTCGTAGTCCTTTACCGGGCCAAAAATGCGTGCGCAGAACAGGCCATCACGTTCCGGCTTGAATGTCCGGTAGTTGATGGTTTCTGGCTTTTTAACTTCACCGAACGACCAGGAACGGATCTTGTCCGGGGAGGCGATGCCGATCTTAATCGCATCAAACTCTTCTTCTTGCGTAACTTGCTTAAAGAGATCGAGCAGAGCTTTCATTGCGTCTCCATTCAGGAGGAAGCCTGCGGCCAACGTTGGCCGCAGACTGCCTTACCTAATTAATAACGTTCCAGGTCGATATCCAGGCCCAGCGAACGGATTTCCTTCACCAGCACGTTGAAGGATTCCGGCATGCCGGCATCGATCTTGTGTTCGCCCTTGACGATGTTCTCGTAGATCTTGGTACGACCGGTCACATCGTCCGACTTCACAGTCAGCATTTCCTGCAGGGTGTAGGCGGCACCGTAAGCTTCCAGTGCCCACACTTCCATCTCACCGAAACGCTGGCCACCGAACTGCGCCTTACCACCCAGCGGCTGCTGGGTAACCAGCGAGTACGGGCCGGTGGAACGGGCGTGCATCTTGTCGTCTACCAAGTGATGCAGCTTCAGGTAGTGCATGACACCCACGGTAACCTTGCGGTCGAAGGCTTCGCCGGAGCGGCCATCGTACAGGGTCATCTGGGTTTTGCTGCCATTGAAACCCAGCTGCTCGGTATGCGGATCTTCGCTTGGGTAAGCCAGATTCAGCATGTGCATGATTTCCGACTCTTTGGCACCGTCAAATACCGGTGTCGCGAAAGTCATACCCTTGCGCAGGTTTTCTGCCAGCAGTTTCACTTCAGCATCGGACATATCCACCAGCTCGACTTTCTTGCCGGTGTCGTTGTAGATGCGTTCCAGGTAGCTGCGCAGTGCTTCCATGCCTTGCTGTTGCTTCAGCATACGGTCGATACGTTCGCCGATACCTTTGGCAGCCCAGCCCAGGTGCACTTCCAGAATCTGACCGATGTTCATACGCGACGGTACACCCAGCGGGTTCAGCACGATATCTACCGGGCGACCATCTGCCATGTACGGCATGTCTTCCACTGGCAGAATGCGCGATACCACACCCTTGTTACCGTGACGACCGGCCATCTTGTCACCGGCTTGCAGGCGACGTTTCACGGCGATGTACACCTTGACCATCTTCTGCACGCCCGGTGGCAACTCATCGCCCTGGGTCAGCTTGCGCTTCTTGTCGTCGAACTTCAGGTCAAACTCTTCGCGTTTCTGCGACAGGCTTTCCTTGATCAGTTCCAGCTGCTTGGCGATGTCTTCATCAGCCATGCGGATATCGAACCAGTCGTGCTTGGTCGGCAGGCCGGCCAGGTACTCGGTGTCGATCTCGGTGCCTTTGGCCAGACGCTTAGGACCGCCGTTGGCCACCTTGCCCACGATCAGACGTTCGATACGGCTGAAGGCATCGTTGTCGAAAATACGCAGCTGGTCGTTCAGGTCCAGGCGATAGCGCTTCAGTTCGGCATCAATGATGGACTGGGCACGCTTGTCGCGCTCGATACCTTCGCGGGTAAACACCTGCACGTCGATCACGGTGCCAGTCATGCCGGTAGGCACGCGCAGCGAGGTGTCTTTAACGTCCGAGGCTTTCTCACCGAAGATGGCGCGCAGCAGCTTCTCTTCCGGTGTCAGCTGGGTTTCACCCTTCGGTGTTACCTTGCCCACCAGCACGTCGCCAGCTGTCACTTCTGCACCGATGTACACGATACCGGCGTCGTCCAGACGGCCAGCCATACGCTCGGACAGGTTCGGGATATCGCGGGAGATTTCTTCCGGCCCCAGCTTGGTGTCACGGGCAACAACCGACAGCTCTTCGATGTGAATCGAGGTGTAGCGGTCGTCAGCTACGACTTTTTCGGAGATCAAAATCGAATCTTCGAAGTTGTAGCCGTTCCACGGCATAAAGGCGATGGTCATGTTCTGACCCAGTGCCAATTCGCCGATATCGGTCGAGGCGCCGTCAGCCACCACATCACCGCGGGCAATCAGGTCACCTACCTTCACGATAGGACGCTGGTTGATGTTGGTGTTCTGGTTGGAGCGGGTAAATTTGGTCAGGTTGTAGATATCTACACCGACTTCACCGGCCATGGCTTCTTCGTCGTTCACACGCACCACAACACGGTTTGCGTCAACGTAATCCACCACACCACCACGACGTGCGATCACGGTAGTACCCGAATCGACAGCCACATCGCGCTCGATACCGGTACCCACGAACGGTTTTTCCGGACGCAGGCAAGGCACGGCCTGACGTTGCATGTTGGCGCCCATCAAGGCACGGTTTGCATCGTCATGCTCCAGGAACGGAATCAGCGAGGCCGCAACCGATACCACCTGGCCGGTAGCCACGTCCATGTACTGTACGCGGTCTGGGGTGGCCAGAATGGTTTCGCCTTTTTCGCGGCAGGTAACCAGCTCGTCGATCAGGTTGCCGGCTTCGTCCAGCTCGGCGTTAGCCTGAGCAATCACGTAGCGGCCTTCTTCGATAGCAGACAGATAGTCAATCTCGTTGGTTACCTTGCTGTCGATCACCTTGCGGTACGGGGTTTCCAGGAAACCGAACTCGTTGGTACGTGCGTACACGGACAGCGAGTTGATCAGACCGATGTTCGGACCTTCCGGTGTTTCGATCGGGCACACCCGGCCGTAGTGGGTCGGGTGTACGTCACGCACTTCGAAGCCGGCGCGTTCGCGTGTCAGACCACCAGGACCCAGGGCCGATACACGGCGCTTGTGGGTCACTTCGGACAGCGGGTTGGTCTGGTCCATGAACTGCGACAGCTGGCTGGAGCCGAAGAATTCCTTGATCGCTGCCGAAACCGGTTTGGCGTTGATCAGGTCATGCGGCATCAGGTTGTCGGATTCAGCCTGGTTCAGACGCTCTTTCACGGCACGCTCAACACGTACCAGACCAGCGCGGAACTGGTTCTCGGCCAGCTCGCCTACCGAACGCACACGACGGTTACCCAAGTGATCGATATCGTCCACTTCGCCACGGCCGTTACGCAGTTCGCACAGGATGGCAATCACGGAAACGATATCTTCGGTCGCCAGCACGCCATCGGTTACATCACGACGGTGGCCGAACTTTTCACCGACCAGGGTCTTGAACCACTCTGGCGATTTTTCGTCGAATTTGTACTGGAAGGTACGGGTGTTGAACTTCATGCGGCCAACACGGGACAGGTCGTAGCTGTCCTCGTTGAAGAACAGGCGCTGGAACAGCTGCTCGACTGCGTCTTCTGTTGGCGGCTCGCCTGGGCGCATCATGCGGTAGATGGCCACGCGCGCGGACAGCTGGTCGGCAGTATCGTCACCACGCAGGGTTTGCGAGATGTATGCACCGTGGTCCAGGTCATTGGTATACAGCACGTCCACTTCGGAAACGTCCTGGATATCCATTTTGGCCAGCAGATCGTCGGTGATTTCCTCGTTGGCACGGGCGATGATCTCGCCGGTTTCCGGGTTCACTACGTTGTTGGCCAGCACTTTGCCTACCAGCACGTCAAACGGTACTTCGATACGGTCCAGGTTGGCCGCAACGATGTCGCGAATGTGCTTGGCAGTAATGCGCTTGTCTTTGGCAACGATCAGTTTGCCGTCTTCGCCCACGATATCGAACTTGGCCACTTCGCCTTTCAGGCGCTCGGCAACCACTTTCATGAACACGCCGTTGCCGGTGAGGTAGAAAGTATCGGTATTGTAGAACTCGGACAGAATGCGTTCGTTGGTGTAGCCCAGTGCCTTCAGCAGGATGGACACCGGCATCTTGCGACGACGGTCAATACGGAAGAACAGCTGATCCTTGGCATCGAACTCGAAGTCCAGCCAGGAGCCGCGGTAAGGAATCACGCGAGCGGAGAACAGCAGTTTACCGGAAGAATGCGTTTTACCGCGATCGTGCTCGAAGAACACGCCCGGGGAACGGTGCAGCTGGGAAACGATGACACGCTCGGTCCCGTTGATAATGAACGACCCGTTCGAAGTCATCAGGGGGATTTCACCCATGTACACTTCGTTTTCGCGCACTTCTTTTACAACAGGCTTGGACGATTCTTTGTCCAGAATGGTCAGGCGGATACGTGCACGCAGTGGCGATGCGAAGGTAATGCCGCGCAGCTGGCATTCCTGAACATCGAACGGCGGGTCGCCCAGTACGTAATGCACAAAGTCCAGACGTGCAAAACCATTGTGACTGTTGATCGGGAAGATCGACTTGAATGCAGCCTGCAGGCCTACATCCTTGCGCTGATCAAACGGCACACCCAGCTGGAGAAACTCGGTGTACGAATCGATCTGGGTCGCCAACAGGAATGGGACGTCGAGAACAGTATTACGCTTCGCAAAACTTTTACGAATACGCTTCTTCTCAGTAAACGAATAACTCATAGAGTCTCCATCATGGGGGGGTGGCGCAAGAAACCAAACGTCAGCAACCACGCACAACTTGAATGCTGACCTTTGCCATCTTGCAAAGCATCACAAGCGCAACAAGGCTGGCGGATTACTCCGCCAGCCTGACTAATCTTCCCTAAGGAAGATTATTTTACTTCAGCCTTAGCACCGGCTTCGGTCAGTTGCTTCAGAACGTCTTCAGCTTCAGCTTTGGAAACGCCTTCTTTAACTGCTTTAGGAGCGCCGTCTACCAGGTCTTTGGCTTCTTTCAGGCCCAGACCGGTGATAGCACGAACAACCTTGATCACGTTAACTTTGTTGTCGCCAGCAGCGGACAGGATAACGTCGAATTCGGTTTTCTCTTCAGCAGCAGCAGCGCCAGCAGCCGGGCCAGCAACGGCAACAGCAGCAGCGGATACGCCGAACTTCTCTTCAAACGCCTTTACCAGGTCGTTCAGTTCCATAACAGTCAGACCAGCAACTGCGTCGAGGATATCTTCTTTAGTGATAGCCATTTGTATAACTCCTGAATACTATTGATTTCGAATGAATTAAGCGGCTTCGGATTGCTTTTGCTCGGCCAGAGCGGCCAGAGCGCGGGCAAAACCGGATACCGGAGCCTGCATAACGAACAGCAGCTTGGACAGCAGCTCTTCGCGGCTCGGGATAGATGCCAGTTCGGCTACTTCGGCAGCATTCAGCAGCTTGCCGTTGTAGGAACCTGCCTTGACAACAATCTTGTTGTCTTCTTTGGCAAACTGGTGCAACACCTTGGCAGCAGCTACCGGGTCAACAGATACACCGTATACCAGCGGGCCAACCATTTGGTCAGCCAGCGCTTCGAACTGGGTACCAGCAACCGCACGGCGTACCAGCGTGTTCTTCAGAACACGCAGGTACACGCCATTCTCACGCGCTTTAGCGCGGAGTTTGGTCATGCTGCTAACCTCGATGCCCCGATATTCAGCGATAACGAGAGTCTGTGCATCTGCCAGTTGAGCAGATACTTCAGCTACGACCGCCTTTTTATCTTCGATATTGAGACTCAAGGTCCACCTCCTAGACTGAAATGAAGCAGGAAATCCTGCCCCTCTTTGCAGCGGCGACCTAATCAGGAGACATAACAAACGGATGGTGCTCATGGGCGGAATTGAACCGCCGACCTCTCCCTTACCAAGGGAGTGCTCTACCCCTGAGCTACATGAGCGTAAACGTTGAAAAGCCTTCTAAGGGTACACCATCTGCGTAGGCTACTCTTGCGAGCATTAAGTTATGCACACCTACGGTCTTTGATAATCTGGCGAGCCGAAGCCCGCCAGCCCAAAGCTTGGTGCTCATGGGCGGAATTGAACCGCCGACCTCTCCCTTACCAAGGGAGTGCTCTACCCCTGAGCTACATGAGCGTGTGCACTACCACCGGCAATTAAGCCTGAGCAGCAGCCACATCTACGCGTACACCAACACCCATGGTGCTGGATACGGCGATTTTCTTCAGATACTGACCTTTGGCAGCGGCCGGCTTGGCTTTCACCAAGGCATCTACCAGAGCAGCAAAGTTTTCACGCAGGGCTTCAACTTCGAAAGAAGCGCGGCCGATGGTAGCGTGAATGATACCTGCCTTGTCGGTACGGTACTGAACCTGACCAGCTTTAGCGTTTTTCACAGCTTCAGCTACGTTAGGGGTAACGGTACCAACTTTCGGGTTAGGCATCAGGCCACGAGGACCCAGAATCTGACCCAGTTGACCTACAACGCGCATTGCATCCGGGGAGGCAATCACTACGTCGAAGTTCAGGTTACCAGCTTTAACTTGCTCGGCCAGGTCGTCGAAGCCGACAACTTCAGCACCAGCAGCTTTAGCTGCTTCGGCGTTAGCACCTTGAGCAAATACAGCAACACGTACCGACTTACCGGTGCCGCGTGGCAGCACTACGGAGCCACGAACAACCTGGTCGGATTTACGTGGATCCACACCCAGGTTAACGGCGATATCGATCGACTCGTCGAACTTGGCAGTAGCAGCACCTTTAACCATCGAAATCGCTTCTTCAACTGCGTACAGTTTGTTGCGATCTACTTGAGCTTTCAGCGCTTGAACGCGCTTGGACAGCTTAGGCATTTACACACCCTCCACTTCGAGACCCATGGAACGGGCGGAACCGGCGATAGTACGCACGGCTGCGTCCAGATCGGCAGCGGTCAGGTCAGGAGCTTTGGTTTTAGCGATTTCTTCCAGCTGGGCGCGGGTCACTTTACCAACTTTGTCCACGTGAGCTTTAGCACTACCGGACTTGATGCCAGCGGCTTTTTTCAGCAGGATAGTTGCTGGCGGGGTCTTCATCACGAAAGTGAAGGACTTGTCCGCGTAAGCAGTGATCACCACAGGAATCGGCAGACCTGGCTCAACGCCTTGAGTCTGGGCGTTGAACGCCTTGCAGAATTCCATGATGTTCAGACCGCGCTGACCAAGAGCCGGGCCGATTGGCGGCGACGGGTTGGCTTTACCAGCGGGCACTTGCAGCTTGATATAGCCTACAATTTTCTTTGCCACGATTTAGCTCCTAGATTTGGGTATAACGCACTGCACATGCAGCGCTTCCCACACGAAGGGCGTAAGTATACGCAAAACCTTCTTTAAAAACAATAGTTACAGCTTCTCGACCTGGGAAAAATCCAGCTCAACCGGCGTATCACGACCAAAAATCTGCACAGAAACACGCAGCTTGTTACGCTCGTAATTGACCTCATCCACCGAACCATTAAAGTCGGTAAACGGACCTTCATTCACACGAACGCGCTCGCCTACTTCAAACAGCACTTTTGGCTTCGGCTTTTCCACGCCATCCTGCATCTGCTGCATGATGGACTCCACCTCTTTGGCAGAGATAGGCGCCGGACGATTGGCCGTACCACCCACAAAACCGGTAACTTTAGGCGTGCTCTTCACCAAGTGCCAAGTGTCGTCGGTCATTTCCATCTCGACCAACACATAACCCGGGAAGAACTTGCGCTCGGAAATGGAGCGCTTGCCATTCTTGATATCCACCACCTCTTCGACCGGCACCAATACCTGACCAAAGAGATCTTGCATGCTTTCGCGCTCGATACGCTCTTTCAATGCCTTCTGCACACTCTTCTCGAAACCCGAGTAGGCGTGCACTACATACCAACGCTTAGCCATTATCAACCTCGACGAAGCAATACATCATAGAAGAGCCAGGACAACGACGAGTCAACCAGCCACATAAACAAGGCAAGCACGAATACAAAGACAAACACCATCATGGTCATTTGACTTGTCTCTTTACGCGTCGGCCAAACCACTTTGCGAGCCTCTACAATCGACTCTTGCGCATACGCCACAAACTCGCGCCCTGGTGCAGAAAACCAGAATACCCCAGCCGCAGCCAAAACAGCAGCAACAAAAACCAGCGCACGCAGCATGCCCTGGGTTTCCGGCAGCAGATAAAAGCCGACAACACCTGCAATAACCAGCAGAGCAACCAAGCCGAGCTTAAGCTTATCTTGCATTTCCATATGAATTCTCGCGTTGCTTATACGTGAAAAGACTAACCGGCGTAAACGCCGGTTAGTCTTATTTGGCAGGCCAGGAGGGTCTCGAACCCCCAACCCTCGGTTTTGGAGACCGATACTCTACCAATTGAGCTACTGGCCTAAAACCTTCATCAAGCGATAATTTTTGCTACCACGCCGGCGCCAACAGTGCGGCCACCTTCGCGGATCGCGAAACGCAGACCTTCTTCCATAGCGATCGGAGCGATCAGTTCTACGGTGATTTCTACGTTATCGCCTGGCATAACCATTTCCACGCCTTCTGACAGGCTAACAGCACCAGTCACGTCAGTAGTACGGAAGTAGAACTGTGGGCGATAGTTAGCGAAGAACGGAGTGTGACGGCCGCCTTCGTCTTTGCTCAGTACGTATACGGAAGCAGAGAACTTGGTGTGCGGGGTGATGGAACCCGGCTTGGCCAGAACCTGACCACGCTCAACGTCTTCTCGCTTGGTGCCACGCAGCAGCACGCCAACGTTATCGCCAGCTTGACCTTGGTCCAGCAGCTTACGGAACATTTCCACGCCGGTGCAGGTGGTTTTTACGGTGGCTTTCAGGCCAACGATTTCCAGTTCTTCACCAACTTTAACGATACCGCGCTCTACACGACCGGTAACCACAGTGCCGCGGCCGGAGATGGAGAATACGTCTTCGATCGGCAGCAGGAACGGCTTGTCGATAGCACGTTCTGGAGTCGGGATGTAGGAATCCAGGGCATCAGCCAGACGGAAGATGGCTGGTTCGCCGTATTCGGATTGGTCGCCCTCCAGTGCCAGACGAGCGGAACCGGTAACGATCGGAGTGTCATCGCCTGGGAAGTCGTAGGAAGACAGCAGATCGCGCACTTCCATTTCAACCAGCTCCAGCAGCTCAGCGTCATCCACCAGGTCAGCCTTGTTCAGGAAGACGATGATGTAAGGAACGCCAACCTGACGGGACAGCAGGATGTGTTCGCGAGTCTGTGGCATTGGGCCGTCAGCTGCGGAGCAAACCAGAATAGCGCCGTCCATCTGGGCAGCACCGGTAATCATGTTTTTAACGTAGTCGGCGTGACCTGGGCAGTCTACGTGAGCGTAGTGACGTGCTTCGGTTTCGTATTCTACGTGAGCGGTGTTAATGGTAATACCGCGAGCTTTTTCTTCTGGCGCGCTGTCGATCTGGGAGTAGTCTTTAGCTTCGCCGCCGAATTTCTTGGACAGAATGGTGGTGATAGCTGCAGTCAGAGTGGTCTTACCATGGTCCACGTGACCGATGGTGCCAACGTTTACGTGCGGCTTGGTCCGCGCAAACTTTTCTTTTGCCATGGCAAATTCCCTGATAACGAATAAAGTCTACATTTAAATGATGGTGCTCATGGGCGGAATTGAACCGCCGACCTCTCCCTTACCAAGGGAGTGCTCTACCCCTGAGCTACATGAGCTTCACATACAAACCATTCAACAACTTGGAGCGGGTGAAGGGAATCGAACCCTCGTCGTAAGCTTGGAAGGCTTCTGCTCTACCATTGAGCTACACCCGCCTACGATCCGGACGACTTCACAATCTTGCCGCCAAGATGCATAGCAACTGGTGGGGGGAGAAGGATTCGAACCTTCGAAGGCTGAGCCGTCAGATTTACAGTCTGATCCCTTTGACCGCTCGGGAATCCCCCCGTGAAGAAGCCCGAATAGTATAGACACCTTGCCAATGCGTCAATAGCTTTTTCGAGAATTTTTCTAGTTTTCCAAGAAAAAGCCCCGCATGGCGCGGGGCTTTGTTGCAAATCAGTCACTTAGCTTTAGGCCTTGCCTGTGATGATCAGGTATTTTTTATGCAGCTCTTCCTGAGTTTCCGGGCGATCCGGGTCCAGCGGGATGCAATCGACCGGACAGACTTGCTGGCACTGCGGCTCGTCATAGTGACCAACGCACTGCGTGCACAGGTTCGGGTCGATCTGGTAGATCTCCTCGCCCTGCGAGATCGCGTTATTCGGGCATTCCGGCTCGCAAACATCACAGTTGATGCACTCGTCGGTAATAATCAAAGCCATAGTAATTTCCTCAAGTATTCCACATTGTGAATTCTGTCACTCACCCCTCGCACAAGCAAGTTCGCGGGGTTATATCTTTATTCGTGCGATTCTGCACGCAACAACCATGAGTGCACCTTGCCCGCGCGCAAGCTACGCTCGATCTGCCAGCCTGGGAAGTCGCACGACTGCGGGGTTTCGATGTACAGCTTGCCACCAGGCGCCAGAATGGCGGCCAACTGCGGCAAGACCTGCTCGAGCAGTGCACTCTGGTAAGGCGGGTCAACAAAGATAACGTCGAACTGCTCGCGGCAGTTCTTCAAATACGTCAGCGCATCCTGCACCAGAATCTCGATCTCATTGGCAGCCAATAGCTGCTTGTTCTTTTGCAGGATGGCAGCAACCGGGCGCATCTTTTCAACCAGCACGACACGTGGCGCCTCGCGCGAGGCGGCCTCGAAGCCCAGCGCACCGCTGCCGGCAAACAGATCCAGACAACGCTTGCCGTACAACTCCTGCCCCAGCCAGTTAAACAACGTCTCACGCACGCGATCAGGGGTTGGCCGCAAACCTTCTGCTTCTGGCACATCCAGCAAGCGTCTGCGGTATTTTCCACCAATGATACGAACCTTGTTGCGCTGCTGCGTCATGCATCCTCCTGAATTCAAGGGCAGAATTCTACATCGTCAACGTCGTGCCGTCCCAACTGTTGATGCAGCAGCCCGCTTCCGATTTATTCCTTATATATAGATTCTGGCGTTTTGCTATTTGTTGACACTTCATTCCCCCGTACACAATGGTTTTAAGGCTACAATCTGGCTTTATTTTGTGTGCAGATTCAATAAGCATGTTCAGCTTCTTCAAGAAAAAGACTCCGCCAGCCGAGACCACCACTACCGAGAAGGTAGCGGAACCTGTTGCCATCGAACCCAGCGCCCCTATCGCGCCACCAGCACCGGAGGCACAGGCGGATGTTGCAGTCGCCCCCCACGCAGCTGCTGAGCCGCCACGCAAAGCTAGCTGGACCGAGCGCCTGAAAGCCGGCTTGTCCAAAACCCGCGACAAGCTAGGCAAGCAATTGGCCACGCTGTTCGGTGGCGGCAAGATCGATGAAGATCTGTACGAAGAGCTGGAAACGGTACTGCTGACCGCCGATATGGGCGTGGATGCTACCAACCACCTGCTTAAAGATGTACGTGATCGCGTAAGCCTGGGCGGCCTAAAGGACGCCAGCGAGCTGAAGGGCGCACTGAAGTCGTCGCTGGGCGAGCTAATCGGCCCGCTGGAAGTGCCACTGGATACCGCAGGCAAGAAACCATTCGTGATCATGATGGTGGGCGTGAACGGCGCCGGCAAAACCACGTCTATCGGCAAACTCGCCAAGTACTTCCAGAGCCAGGGCAAGAGTGTGCTGCTAGCCGCTGGGGATACTTTCCGTGCTGCTGCTCGCGAGCAACTGATGGCCTGGGGTGAGCGCAATAACGTGACCGTTATTGCCCAACAGAGCGGTGATGCCGCAGCAGTCTGTTACGACGCCATCCAGGCAGCCACGGCGCGTGGTATTGATATCGTGCTGGCGGATACCGCCGGCCGCCTGCCCACGCAGCTGCACCTGATGGAAGAAATCAAAAAGGTAAAGCGCGTTATCCAGAAAGCCATTCCGGATGGCCCGCATGAAGTCATGCTGGTACTGGATGCCAATATCGGCCAGAACGCCATTAACCAGGTAGTCGCGTTTGATGATGCGCTGGGTCTGACTGGCCTGGTGCTCACCAAGCTGGATGGCACCGCCAAAGGGGGTGTCATTGCAGCCATCGCCAAGCAGCGCCCGGTACCGCTGCGCTTTATTGGCGTGGGCGAAAGCATCGATGACCTGCGCCCGTTCCAGGCCGGCCCGTACATCGACGCGCTGTTTGACTAGTCACCCGCTTGCTGCGGCCAACCTTTGCCCTTGATGAGGAGGCGCAATGATCCAGTTTGAACAGGTGAGCAAACGCTACCCGGGCGGGCACGATGCGCTCAAGAACCTGTCGTTCACCATAGATAGTGGCGAAATGCTGTTCCTGGCCGGCCATTCCGGCGCAGGTAAAAGTACCCTGCTGAAGCTGATTTCCGGTATAGAACGCGCCACCAGCGGCAATGTACTGGTGAACGACCAAAACCTGAGCCGCCTGCGCCCCAGCCAGCTACCCTATGTGCGCCAACACATCGGCATCGTGTTTCAAGACCACAAGATCCTGTTCGATCGCAGCGTATTCGACAATGTAATGTTGCCGCTGGACATTATCGGCTTTGACCGCCGCGATGCTGCGCGCCGCGTACGCGCAGCACTGGACAAGGTAGGCTTGCTGGGCAAAGAAAAGGTGATGCCGGTACGGCTATCCGGCGGTGAGCAGCAGCGGCTATGCATCGCCCGGGCCGTAGTGCACCGCCCCAGCATCCTGCTGGCTGACGAGCCGTCGGCAAACCTTGACCGCGCTTACGCACTGGACATCATGGAGCTGTTCAAATCGTTTCATCAGGTAGGCGTCACCGTCATTGTGTCTGCACACGATGAAACCCTGATGGAAGACTACGGTCGCCGCATTATCCGCCTGCGCGAGGGCCAGTTTGCCTCATGAAACACTACTTCTACCTGCACTGGCAGGATGCCCGCCTTGCCCTGCTGAAAATGCTGCGCCAACCCGTGGGCAGCTTGCTGAACCTGCTGATGCTGGCCATTGCCCTGTCGCTGCCTGTTTCGCTATACCTGGCAGCAACCAGTGTGCAAACGTGGGTGGGCAAGCTTACCGCCACACCACAAATCACGCTGTTCATGGAGCTGTCCACCGAACAAGCCGACCTGGCTGCCGTACAAGCCAGCCTGCAAACCCACCCGCGCGTGGCCAGCTTCAGCTTTGTCTCGAAGGATGCCGCCTTGCAACAGCTGGAGCAGCGCAGCGGTATGAGCGGTATTGGTGAAGGCCTGGGCAGCAACCCCCTGCCCCACGCCTTTGTGGTGCAACCCAAAGCCGATGCCACACCAGAAGCACTGGAAATGCTGCAACGCGAGCTCTCCGGCCTTCCCATGGTAGAGCAGGCCCAGTTTGATGCCGCCTGGGCCAAACGCCTGCACGGTTTACTGGAGCTGGCCATGCAGCTGGCCTGGTTTCTGAGCATCAGCTTTGGCCTGGCGCTGGTGCTGATTACCCACAACAGCATACGCATGCAAATACTGGCGCGGCAGGAAGAGATCGAAGTCGCCAAACTGATTGGCGCGACTGATAGCTTTATCCGCCGTCCTTTTATGTATTACGCCGTATGGCAAGGCCTGCTCAGCACCCTGTGCTGCTGGGCACTATGCAGTGTGTTTGTTGCCCAAGCCGCGCCAGCATTAAACGGTTTTGCCCAGCTCTACAGCGAAAGTATTATGCTGCGTAGCCTGCTGCCGACCGAGCTGCTGATGTTGGCCGCAGCCAGTATTGGCCTGGGCATTGTCGGCGCCCGCCTGGCGGCAGACCACTACCTGCGCAAACTGCGCGCCCGCTAAGCCGCTATCACCATCATAAATAAATGCCATCGCCGGGAACCTGTGCACTTCTGGCACTCTCCTACCGGGAGTGCTAAGATCAGCTCAGGTTTCCACAAGGATAATCAGCGTATGACCACGATTGCTTTGCCCGTACTCTCTGCCAACGGCAGCCTGGAACAGTATATCCAGACCGTCAACAGCATCCCCATGCTCACGCCGGAAGAAGAGTTCGAGCTTGCCACGCGCCAGCAGGAACAAGGCGACCTGGAGGCAGCCAAGCGCCTGGTGCTATCGCATCTGCGCGTAGTGGTATCGATTGCCCGCGGCTACTCTGGCTATGGCCTGCCGCAAGCCGACCTGATTCAGGAAGGCAATATCGGCCTGATGAAAGCGGTAAAACGTTTTGAACCTACCCGCGGTGTACGCCTGTTCTCGTTTGCCGTGCACTGGATCAAGGCCGAGATTCACGAGTTCATTCTGCGCAACTGGCGCCTGGTGCGCATTGCCACAACCAAGCCACAACGTAAACTGTTCTTCAACCTGCGCAGCATGAAGCAGGGGTTTTCTGCCTTGTCAGAAAAAGAGGCGCAAGCCATTGCCGAACAGCTGGGTGTCAAACCGGAAGAAGTGCGCGAAATGGAAACGCGCATGAGCGGCCAGGATATGGCGCTACTAGCGGATGAAGGTGACGACGAAGGCTTTGCACCCATCGACTGGCTGGCTGACAGCCACCACGAGCCGACCCGCGCCATGGAACGCCGCGCGCTGGACACGCTGCAAGGTGAAGGCATCGAACACGCGTTGGCCACGCTGGATCCGCGCAGCCGCCGCATTATCGAAGCACGCTGGCTGGCCGATGACAGCGGCGCCACATTGCACGACTTGGCTGCCGAATTTGGCGTATCTGCAGAACGCATCCGCCAGATCGAAGCCAAAGCGCTAGGCAAAATGAAAACCGCGCTGAGCCACGGTGTTGTAATAGACGCCTGATCTCTCTCGGAGAGCTAGGCAAAACAAAGCCCGCTTGCATCACAAGCGGGCTTTCTCATTTGCAGCAGGCCACCTCACGCCAGCTGGGCTTTTTTTCGCTAGCGGTACTGCGGCGGCAGCTTGTCTGTAGCCGCCTGTGCCATGGCGCGCAGGCGAGCCCAGGCCGGCTCGCCTTCGTCCAGCTCGGCCAGAAAATCCGGCGCGTATGTCGGGAATGACGCCAAAGCCAGGCTAAAGGTATGCGCCGCCTTTTCCTGCTCGCCAGCCAGTGCTTCCATCTGTGCCTTGCGCCGCAGCACATCCGGGTAAGGGCGGAACGCTGCCATCAGCTCCAGCCAATGCCGCTGCGTTTTCAGTGCCTGCGGCGTCGGTGTAATGACATCATCCAGCAAACCAAGCGCGTGGGAGGCGAACATCGGTTCATGGCGGATAATCTGCTCCAGACGCTGCTGCTGGCGCTGGGTCGTCGGGTAATACAGCCCTTGCATCTCGCGATAACGCCAGCTGCCATACGCCGCCAAAACCAGCAATGCAATAGCCAGCACCGTATACAGCGGCGTTAGCCAAACGATGGGTGCCTCATCCGCCTCGGGTGCCAGCGCCAGCATCATCACCATCACGGCGGGAAAGTACAGGTACCACAGCGGGTACTCCAGCATGCTATGGATCAGCGTCACCGCCATGATGGCCAGCGGCACCAGATGTACCGGCTCGACGCGACGGCCAAAGTAAGGCCAGGCCGCCCAGGTAAAACCCAGCACCGCACACAATGTACCAACCAGCCCCATTTCGGCCAGCAGCTGAAACACCAGATTATGGGCATTGGCAAACAGCCCGCTATTGACGCCGGCATTGGCAAACTGCGGCAGCATCTGCAAGCGCACACTCTCGGAGGCATATTGATACCAGCCAAATCCGTAGCCCGGATGCTCGGTAAACACGATCCAGGCTTTGCCCCATTCCGCCAAGCGCCGCGCGCCCATGCCATCACTGTTTGCGGCCAACCTTTCCAGGCCACTCGCAGCAACCGGCCCATGCAGAAGGGGGGCGAGCAGCTTCTCTGCCAACGGCAAGGCAAACTGCATCGCCACAATCAGTGCCACAGCCAGCCACATCACACGCATCATTTTTGCCGACTGCGACACGCGCAAGCGCCAATGCCACCAGCCTGCCATGATCGCCAGCGCAAACGCATACAACAGCACGGTACGGGAACCGGCAAAGGCAATGGACAAGGAAAGCCAGGCGATAGCGCCCCAGAGCCAGCGTCGCGCCGGTTGGCCACTCACCAATAGCCACGCAGCCGCAATTACCCCCCAAGTCAGGTAATGCGCGTACTGGTTACGTTGGCCGATATGACCGAATACATTGGTCGTTGGGTGGCTACTGTCGTAGAACAGCACACCACCCATGACCTGCGCCAGACCAGTGACTTGCGCCAAACCGATCAGGGATTGCAGTAGCGTGCCGATCAGGATCGCTTTGCACAAATAGGTAATCAGCGCTTCCGCTCCCCAGCGCAGACGCAAGCGTATGACAACAAGCGCCAACACCGACAAGGCAACAAAGGCCAATGCCGTGGCCTGATTCAGGCCAGGGAATAACACGGGTAGGAACCACGGCTGCAATGCCCACACCAGTGCCAAGACCATCATCCAGATGCTGGCCCTTGGCCACGCCGAAGGGGTGCCGGGCAACAACAAGCCGGCTAGCGCGGCGCAGCAAACCACGGTGATTTCGCCCCACCACTGCGGCAAAGGCAGAAAGTGGAAACGCGACAGAAAAGGAAAAATAGTGATCGCGGCCAACAGCAAGGCAGCAATACGGACACGCTTGGTGTCATCCATCAGAGAAGCAGACATGAATCACGCTCACAGGCGCTAGCAAAGGCCGAAGCATAGCCGATGCCAGGCCAGCGAGCAAAAACAGCTAGTTAAAGTGCGGTAAGCGCGGCGGGCGCACTGGTAAACCGGTGGTAACCTGGCGTACCAAGGCTGCATCGCCCTGACGCTGTTGTGTTACAGCCCCCATAGCCGCTTTATCCAGTAGTGGCTGTAGGCGAGTATCGCTACTACTGGCAATCACCATGGCACAACGCGGTGCATCGTACGGATACGCAGCTTGCAACATACGCAAACTCTCTTGCGCTGCAACGGGCTGGCCAGACCACTGGCGCAGCATGGCCAGCTTGCACAGCAGCATGGGGTAAGGCCGGTAAGCAACCAACTCCTCGTGGTGGCGCAGTTTGATCGCCAGCTGGCTAGGCGACGGCACCAGGAAGTTGCTCAACATCAGCTCGGACTCGAAACGCCAGAAAGGGTTGGCCGACAGGCTAATAAGCTGCTCGATCTGCTGCTGGTTCTGCTTGATATCGCGCGATGGGTTCTGGCTAGCTACCAGCAGCGGGAACACCATGGCACCCTTGGCAACATACAACAGCGTGGCCACACCCAGGATGACAGCGCCCACCCTGCGCATACTGGCACGCAGCGCCAGCTCTACCCCTGCTTTCGGCGACAATGCCAACACCACAAAAAAGGCAAACAGAAATGGGAGATACCATAGCGGGTACTCAAACATCGAGTGCCCCAGTGTAATCGCCCCCATCAAGAGCAAGAATGCATTCTCGGCTGTAGCATGCTGGCGCTGCAGGTAGGGCCATAAGGCTGCGGCGGCGACGCTCGCAGCCAACAGCGTAGCCGGGATGCCCGTTTCTGCGGCCAACTGCGTGATAAGGTTATGGCTGTGGGTAAACAGGCTGCTTTCCGGTACCTTGGTCAAACCGCCAAATGTCTCCAGCCAGACCGACTGATAGCCATAGCCGCCATAACCGGTACCCAGCCAAGGATACGCCTGCACGATCTCCCAACACTTAGCCCATTCCACGCGGCGGCGGGCACCAAAACCGGCATCACCAAGGCGGTCCAGGCCAGAGCCAATGTCCAGCCCAAACAGCCACAGCGCCAAAGGCTTACCGGCTAACTGAGAAAGTACCACCACCACCGCAGCCCATAGCAAAGCCTGACCGATACGCAACTGCGGCTCGCGGCGGTGCCATAAGGCCCCAACCACCAACATTGCACCCGCATAAGCCAGCGGCAAACGTCCACTAGACCAAGCTGCAAGTAGTGACAAAAACATCACCAGTACGACAGCCAGGCCAACGTGCAACCGCTGCCGGCTCCACAGGTAGGCAGCAGCCACTACGCCCCAGCTCAGCACGTGGGCAAACTGGTTACGCTGGCCGGCATTACCCATCACTTCGCGCCCACCAAATACCACCCACCCCTTGGCCAATGGCGCCCAGCCTGCTATCTGCACCACGCCGATCAACGCTTGCAACAAGGCACCGGCCAGCACCGCATAAGCCAGCCAAGCAACCAGCCGCTCCCGCCCCCAGCGGTCTTGCTGCGCAGCCAGTAAGCTGGCTCCGAGTACTACCAGCAACACGCCAAACAGCTCGAACGGCAACATCCCCGCACTATGCTGCTGATAACGCCACAAGCTGCCAAGCCATAGCAGCAGCCACCACATGGCAAAACCCGGCAAGAACCATGGCACAGTGGTAAAGCGGGCTTGATCACGACGCGCCTGCCAGCTGGCCAGTAGCAAGGGAACCGCCACCAGCACCAACGTGAGCGCATTCGTCCACCAGTCCTGTACCGGGCTGTAGCGGGCAAAATTCAACAACGGCAGAATGTAGACCAGCAGGAGAGGAAGCAGAATCGCGGTAGGTAGCATGGGCTTTGGTAATGAAAAAAGGAGTGTTTGCACACTCCTTTAATTAAATCAGACTGCTGTATTAGCGGCAGTTGGACGGTACGTATTTGGCGTCAACGTTTGCAGCAGAATCCAGCTTGGTAACACCAGTTGTTGGTGCAGAAGCGCATGTCCATTGCAGGGATCCGTTATTAATAGTTGGGTTCAGCCAAATTGCAGAACCGCTGGTTACTTTAGCATTATAGGTAATCTGCACTACACCACTAGCAAGTACAGACACTTTATCAACCGCATTACCTTTGATATCAGTATTTGTTGCCACACCGTATGAAGCATTAAGCGGAGCAGTACCTGTAACAAATGCATTATTAGTAGCGTAGTACTCAGTCACGGCAGTCTTTGCCGCTGCTGCCAGTGTCAAACCTTCCGAGACGTGAGCCCGCTTGGTGTAGTCCTGATAAGCCGGGATAGCGATAGCAGCCAGGATACCGATAATAGCTACAACAATCATCAGTTCGATCAGGGTAAAGCCCTGTTGTACACGTTTCATAATGAACACTCCATGGTTATATACAAGGCTATGCCTTGAAAGATAGCCGCCTATTAACGGCAGTTAGATGGGACATACTTGGCATCAACGTTAGCTGCACTATCAAGCTTTGTTACACCAGAGGTCGGCGCTGCAGCACACTTCCATTGCAACGAGCCATTATTAATGCTTGGATTAAGCCATATGGCAGAGCCACTAGTCACTTTGGAGTTGTAAGTAATTTGTACCACACCATTAGCAAGTACAGATACTTTGTCGACAGCATTGCCCTTAATGTCAGTATTTGTTGCCACACCGTAAGAAGCGTTAAGCGGGGCCGTACCACTGACAAAAGCGTTATTAGTAGCATAGTACTCGGTTACTGCGGTTTTAGCTGCAGCTGCTAGAGTCAAGCCTTCCGACACGTGTGCTCGTTTGGTGTAGTCCTGATAAGCCGGAATAGCGATCGCGGCAAGGATACCGATGATGGCCACAACAATCATCAGTTCGATCAGGGTAAAACCCTGTTGTACACGCTTCATAGTGAACGCTCCATAGTTATAAACATGTCTAGGCTTTGGTGGGTTACTGCTACTCAATTACGGCAGTTGGATGGCAACAGCCGCGTCAAATCGCTATCGCCACTGCACACCCAGCGGTAACTGCCGGAGGCTGTGGTTTGCGGAGTCAGCCACACGCGGGCCCCGCTAAAAATCTTGCTGCTGACTTCTACGCTGATGACGCTCACCGAACCAGAAGCCTGCACATCCAGACGGGCGATACTTCCACCGCGCGAGGCGGTGGCATCGGCAATGCCGGCACTGGTGTTACTGGCTGGCCAGCTACCGTTGGCCGCATGGTATTCCTCTACAGCAGTTTTAGCGGCGCTGGCAGCTACCAGCACCTCGCTGATGTAAGCGCGCCGGGTGTAATCCTGGTAAGCCGGGATAGCGATCGCCGCCAAGATGCCAGTGATGGCCACTACGATCATCAGTTCGATCAGCGTAAAGCCGGACTGTCTGTTCTGCATTTCATACTCGCTGCGCACTGTATCGCAGCAAGTTAGAGCAATATTCAGGCCAGCCAAGCAACGATCATGCCAATAAAATTTAAAATGGCAGTTTCCTTTATTATCAACATCATGGCACCACTGAAAACCACATTCTGCCAAACTAGTACTGACCATTTTTTGTCATAAGTGACAATTTTTGTCAGTTCGATAGCGCACTCTCAGTCGTGCTAGCATCTGCTCTATATTTCCGAGCAGACCTTACCATGACGCAACACTCCCAGGACTGGCTGGCCCGCAGCCGAGCCGCCGTTTGGCACCCTTGTACTCAAATGAAACGCCACGAAACCCTACCCATTGTGCCTATCGCGCGGGCGGATGGCATCTGGCTGGAAGATTTTGACGGCAAGCGTTACATCGATGCCGTGAGCTCCTGGTGGGTAAACCTGTTTGGCCACAACCAGCCCCGTATCAAGCAGGCCATCAAAGACCAGCTCGACACATTGGAACACGTGATCCTGGCGGGTTTTACCCATCAGCCGGTCGTGGCACTGTCTGAAAAGCTGGCAGCGCTGTCTGGCCTGGGGCATGCGTTTTATGGCTCGGATGGGGCCAGTGCGACTGAAATCGCCCTGAAGATGAGCTTTCACTACTGGCGCAATATCGGCCAAACCGGCAAGCAGCGCTTTGTCAGCCTGGAGAACAGCTACCACGGTGAAACTGCCGGCGCGCTGGCAGTCACCGATGTGCCACTGTTTTCCACCACCTATGCCCCGCTGCTGAAAGAAAACTACCGCGCGCCCAGCCCGGACAGCAGGTTGGCCGCAGCAGGTGAAAGCGCAGAAGACGTGGCGCTGCGCGCCGCGGATGCCCTGGCCGCCTTGCTGCACGAAAAACACCATGAAATTGCCGCCCTGATCGTCGAGCCGCTGGTACAAGGCGCTGCGGGCATGGCCATGTACCACCCGGCGTATCTGCAGCGTGCGCGCGCCCTGTGCGATCAATACCAGATACACCTGATTGCCGACGAGATTGCGGTAGGCTTTGGCCGTACCGGTACGCTTTTTGCCTACCAGCAAGCAGGTATCACGCCGGACTTTCTGTGCCTGTCCAAGGGCATAACCGGGGGCTATTTACCGTTATCGTGTGTCCTTACCACCAACACGGTCTATCAGGCTTTTTACGATGACGACGTCACCCGTGGTTTTCTGCACTCGCACAGCTATACCGGCAACCCTCTGGCATGCCGTGCCGCGCTGGAGGTGTTAGCCATCTTTGAAGAAGAGTCGGTACTGACCCGCAATCGCGATACCGCAGCGCGTTTCAGCCAGTACCTGGCACGCGTGGCGGCCCACCCTGCCGTGCGGCATTTCCGCCATCAGGGCATGATTTGGGCCTTCGACGTTGACTGCACGCGACACGACTTCGCCGTGGCATTTTTCAGCGGCATGCTCTCGCGCGGCTGCCTGGTGCGGCCTATTGGCAAAACGGTGTACTTCATGCCGCCTTACATTATCGAGGAGGCGCATATGCTGCAGCTGGTCGAGAGTACCTGCACCGTGCTGGACGATATCCTTGCGGGTACCGACGCCTACGAACGACAAGAAAGCCCGCTACCGTAAATGTTGCTGGCGGTACAACTGATCAGTTCAATATACTTACGTCATTAATATAGGGGCTATACTGCTTTAATAATGTTGAACCTGTCGCTCAATACGCCGCACCTTGACCCGGTCATGGTCATGTGTGACCCCGATCAGCTAGAGGCCTGGCTTCACCACCTGCCCTATGCCCAGCCTTTTGACTGTGCACAGCTGATTCGCGACGCCCTGGCGCAGCTCAACTGTATCAAGCTCCCCCCGGCTACCCGCCTGCAGCTGCTTCGGCTCTACCTGCTGGCGCAAGACAAACTATTGCCCGTACTGGAGGCAGAGGCACGCCCCGGCGACCTCACCAGCTACAGCCGGGCACGCGGTGCTGCCCTGCTTGCCCAGCACTTGTCCATCCTGATTCACAATGGTTTCAAGCGTGTCCTGCTCGACCGCAGCCAGGAACACGGGCTGTTTGCCCTGGACCGGCACAAGCTGGAGGCACTGAACCTCGCCATGCTCAGCGCCCGCCAGCTAGCCTTGCTGTATGCCAGAACCTACACGCCGCTTCCGGCCGGCTTCTGGCACGACTGCCACCAGATCTTTCTTTATGTGTTACAGCAGGGTTGGGACAGCAAAGCGCTCAACGACAAAGAAGACAGCCTGGGTTCCCTGTACCGCCAGCTACTGCTCCTGGGGCTCACCGCCTGCAACCGCATGGAGCCAGCGCTCATCGATTACACCCTGCTGCTGATACGCAAATACGCCAAATGCCTGCACCTGGTACAGATAGATCGTTTACCAGAGCGCCATGGCGCATTTCTGTACCAGCCAGAAGCCGACAGCCCACCGCGCTTTCACAGCGAGCTGCCCGCCAGCCAGATGCCATCGCACTGGTGGGTTATTGATACACAGGCACTACAGCACGAGCTGATGGAAAAACTGCTCAGCCTGCAGCGACTGGCGCAAAGCCATAACGAAGATACCCGGCTGGCCGAGGAAATCCGCCGTGTCTTGCACCTGATGCAAGCTTGGCAGAGCGCCCCGCAGCGCCGCCATGCCCGGCATGACAGCCAGCAACAAGTCGAGCTGGTTACCCTGCTCCCCACCTGCTGGTTTATTGCCAACCAGGCCAGCTGGGACTTCGCCACCCCGGCAGAAGCAGCGTTGCCGCCACTGGCTAACCACACAGATGGCGTAGAAGTGCATGGCTCAGATGAGAGCAATAGCACAGCGGCCAAACACACCAGGCCGCTGCCACCAGCCCCGGCGACGGTCACCATGCATAACCTCAGCGCCTCGGGCATGCTGCTGCGTGGCGAATCGCCGCAACACCCGCTGCGTACCGGCGAGCTAGCCATGCTGCGCCTGCCAGGCAAGCTGTGGCACCTGGCGGTGATCCGCTGGGTAAACCTGCGCGGCGAGGGCATGGAGGCCGAATGCGGGCTGGAGCAGCTCGGCCCGATACCGGACGCAGTGATGCTGATGCCGGTGATTACCCACCCCAACGACCACTTCCAGATGGCGCTGCACTTGCCTGCCCTGCCGCGCAGTGGCCGCGCTGCCATGCTGGTGATACCCGGGCGTCAATACCAGAAGCTACGCGAGTTCCGCATGCTGACCGCCCAGGGCGAGCAACTGATTCGCACCACTACGCTGGACTCGCAAACCGCCTATTACCAGTTTGTCGAATACCGCCCCAGCAGCGACTTCTGACGCAGCGCACCATCCGCACGGAATGCGTTACACTGGCACTCCGTTTTTTGTCGAACAGGAAGCAGTGCGGATGCAATCGGTGATTCATACAGCCACGCGTATCGTGGTGAAAGTGGGCTCCAGCCTGGTAACCAACGACGGCAAAGGCCTGGACCACGCCGCACTGGCGCGCTGGGCCGCCGAGATCGCCGAGCTGCGCCGCCGTGGCAAACAGGTGGTGCTGGTTTCCAGTGGCGCCATTGCCGAAGGCTGCCAGCGTCTGGGCTGGGCCAAGCGCCCGAAAGCGGTACACGAGCTGCAAGCTGCGGCCGCCGTAGGCCAGATGGGCTTGTGCCAGGCCTATGAAAGCGCGTTTCGCGAGTACGGCCTGCAAACGGCGCAGGTACTGCTGACCCACGAAGACCTGTCCGACCGCCTGCGTTACCTCAACGCCCGCACCACGCTATCCACGCTACTAACGCTGGGCGTGGTGCCCATCATCAACGAAAACGACACCGTGGTGACCAGCGAGATCCGCTTTGGCGATAACGACACGCTGGGCGCGCTGGTGACCAACCTGATCGAAGCCGACGCGCTGGTCATCCTCACCGACCAGCGCGGCCTGTACAGCGCCGACCCGCGCAAACACCCCGACGCCGAGTTCATCCACGACGCCGAAGCCGGCAACCCGGCGCTGGAAGCCATGGCCGGCGGCGCCGGCTCCAGCGTGGGCACCGGCGGCATGTACACCAAGATCATCGCTGCCAAGCGCGCCGCGCGCAGCGGTGCCGCCACCGTGATTGCCAGCGGCCGCGAAGCCAGCGTGCTGTCGCGCCTGGCCGACGGTGAAGGCATCGGCACCCAGCTGAATGCGCCCACCACCCGCCTGGCCGCGCGCAAGCAATGGCTGGCCGACCACCTGCAGCTGTCCGGCAAGCTGGTGCTGGACGCCGGCGCCGCGCTGGCGGTACGCGAAAAAGGCACCAGCCTGCTGCCGATCGGCGTTATCGCAGTAGAGGGCAGCTTCCTGCGCGGCGACGCCGTAGCCTGCGTGGACGAGCAGGGCCAGGAAGTGGCACGCGGGCTGGTGAACTACAGCTCGGAAGAAGCCCGCCTGATCATGCGCAAGGCCACCCGCGATATCGAAGGCGTGCTGGGCTATCTGGTAGAGCCAGAGCTGGTCCACCGTGACAATATGGTGACGCTGTAAGCGCCAGGGGGCAGCCGTTGCGGCCAACCTTGATGCCGTCCCCCTCGCGGGGGGCGGCATTTTTCATAGCCGTCTCTACAGGCTGTCCACGTCCTGCAAATAGGCCTCGGCCTGCGCCAACAACGCCTGGCGGGCACCCTCGTCCATCTTGCGCCAGCTGGCGTACGGCATCGCCAGCCGGGGGTTGGCCGCAAGCTTGGCCTCGTGCCGCGCCAGAAAGTGCCAGTACAGGCTGTTGAACGGGCAGGCACCGGGGCCGGTTTTCTGCTTTACCACGTAGCGGCACTGCGCACAGTGGTCGCCCATGCGTGCCAGGTACGCACCGCCCGACACGTACGGTTTGCTGGCCATGAAGCCGCCGTCCGCCCACTGGCTCATGCCACGCGTATTGGGCTGCTCCACCCACTCGAAGGCATCGATGTAGATGCCCAGGTACCAGGCGTCTACCTCGTCCGGATGGCAACCCAGCAGCAGCGCGATATTGCCGGTGACCATCAGGCGCTGGATATGGTGGGCGTAAGCGTGCTGCAGGCTACCCTGCACTGCCTGCGCCACGCAGGCCATGCCGGTATCGCCGTCCCAGAACCAACGCGGCAGCGGCCGCTGATGCTGCAGCGCATTAACGCTACCGAAATCCGGTCGTGCCCAATACACGCCGCGTACGTATTCACGCCAGCCCAGAATCTGGCGGATAAAACCCTCTACGCTAGAGAGCGGCAGCGTCGGGTCGCTACGCCAGGCGGCTTCCGCGGCGTGTACCACCTCGTGCGGTGACAGCATTTTGGTATTCAGCACAAAGCTCAGCCCGCTGTGAAACAGCCAGGCCTCGCCGTGCACCAGCGCGTCCTGGTAGCGGCCAAAATGGCGCAGCCGCTGCTGGAGGAAATCGGCCAGCCAGGCGCGCGCCTCGCGCCGTGTCAGCGGCCACGGCAAGGCGTCTGGCCGGGGGGCACCTAGCGTCTGCACGCCGGCATCGACCATCTCTTGCCACAACGCGCTCAGGTCATGGGCGGCAAACGGCCACGGTGCCAGCGCCACCTCGCCGCGGTAAGGCTCGCGGTTGGCCGCATCGTAGTTCCACTGCCCGCCCTCCGGCTTGCCGGCGGCGTCCAGCAGCACGCTGTGCTGCTGGCGCATGCGCCTGTAGAAGGTTTCCATGCGCCAGCCCTTGCTGCCGAACAGCCGCGCCGCCTCGTCACGGGTGGTGTAGAAATGCTCGCTGTCTACCTGCGTCAGCGGCAGGCCAAGCTGTTGCGGCAGCGCGGCCAGCAGCGCATCGACACGGCGCTCGTCGGCCAGCTGGCAGGCCAGGCTGGTGGCGCCATACTGCGCGGCCAACCACGCCAGGTTGGCGGCAAAATCGTGGCGGTTGGCCGCATCGCCAATGTGCAGGTAGTGCACACTGTGGCCAGCCGCCTGCAGCGCCTCGGCAAAGCGGCGCATGGCGGCAAACACGGCCAGCACCTTCTGCGCGTGGTGACGCACGTAGTCGGTTTCGCTGCGCGTTTCCATCAGCACGTACACCACGTCGTCGCGGCGTTCGCGGTACCAGCTGTGGGCAGCGTTGAGCTGGTCGCCCAGAATCAGGCGCAGTTGCATGGCAGGCTCCAAAACAAACGGCCCGCCTGCGTGGCGAGCCGTGTGGTAACGAATAAAGGGGCTTACACCGCTTCGTCGTCTTCCTTGCGCTGGCGGCGCTGGTCGCGCGTGCTTTCGGCTACGCGCACAATCACGTAAGCCACCATGGCGCACAGGAAGAACAGCAACATCACCCAGGAAATCTGCGACAGCGTGTCGATCACGGTGCGGTAGATTTCGATCGTCCAGCGCGGGCCGGTCAGCTCGATGGTCTGCTCGCGGCCGGTTTGCAGGTATTTCTGGATTTCATAGGTGCTGACACCACCGGACACGCCCACCACCACGATGGCAAAGCTCATGTACTTGCGCCAGGCGTCGGCCAGCTCAGGCCCGATGATGCTTTTGAGGATTTTCAGCACGGCGTCGCTGAAAAAGCGCGCCACCAGTACCGAGGTCAGCAGCGCAACGGCCAGCGTGACAACGAGCAAGGCGTAAAACATGGTTTCTCCCTTTTGGTATGCCTATGGTTGGCTTGGCTGCATTCTACGCCGTAGCAGGCCCGGCCAGCAAAACGGCGAAGCGGCGCAGCAAGCTGGCCGCCTCTGGCGTGGGGCAAACCTGCTGTGCCAGCTGTGGTGGCTGCAGGCCGGCTTTTTCCAGCGCGGGTGCGGCTAGCTGGATAAAGTGGCGGGTGGAGTCGGCGTCGAATTCCGGGTGGAATTGCAGGCCCCAGCTATTGCCCAGGCGGAACGCGTGGTGCGGCTCCATCTCGTTACTGGCCAGCAGCGTGGCCCCCGGCGGCAGGCGCAGCACCGTTTGCCAATGGAAAGCGTTGGCCGCAAAGCGTGGCGGCAAGCCGCCCAGCAACGGGTCGGCAGCGGCGTGCTCGTGGCGCTGGATCTCTACCGAGCCGACCTCCGGCCCTTGCGGGTGGTAGCCCACCTCGCCGCCCAGCGCGTGCGCCAGCAGCTGGTGGCCAAAGCAGATGCCCAACAGCGGCAGCTGCGCGGCGTGGGCTTGGCGTAGCCAGGCGGCGGTCGCCTCGCTCCACGGCAGCCGGTCGCTCACCATCGCCAGCGAGCCGGTAATCACGGCACCGGCCACCTGGTCTACCGGCGGCAGCGTCTCGCCCGCCGCCACCCATACCACGCGCCAGCTACCGGGCTGCTCGCCCATTTCGCGCACGATCCAGTCTTCGAAACGGCCACGGTGGTCACGTACCGGGGTGCCCGGCTCGCCGGTCTTGATGATGAGTTTCTGCTTCATGCTTACTCTTTTACCGGCAGACCAAAGTGCGTGTACGCCAGCGCGGTGGCCATACGGCCACGCGGGGTACGCTGCAAATAGCCCTGCTGGATCAGATAGGGTTCGATCACGTCTTCGATGGTGTCAGTGGATTCGCCAATCGCCGCGCCCACGTTGTCCAGGCCTACCGGCCCGCCACCGAATTTGTCCAGTATGGCCTGAAGCAATTTGCGGTCCATCACGTCCAGCCCGGCCGGGTCCACGTCCAGCATCGCCAGCGCGGCGTCGGCCACCTCGGCGCTCACGACACCGTTAGCGCGCACCTCGGCGTAATCGCGCACGCGGCGCAGCAGGCGGTTGGCGATACGCGGTGTACCGCGGCTGCGGCGGGCGACTTCGAACGCCCCGTCGTCGGCCAGCTCTACATTCAGCAAGCCGGCCGAGCGGCTGACGATGCGCGTCAGTTCCTCGGCGTTGTAAAACTCCAGCCGCGCCACGATGCCGAAACGGTCGCGCAGCGGGTTGGTCAGCATGCCGGCGCGGGTGGTGGCGCCGATCAGCGTGAACGGCGGCAGGTCGATTTTTACCGAGCGCGCGGCCGGGCCTTCGCCGATCATGATGTCGATCTGGTAATCCTCCAGCGCCGGGTAGAGGATTTCTTCCACCACCGGGCTCAGGCGGTGGATCTCGTCGATGAACAGCACGTCGTGCGGTTCCAGATTGGTCAGCAGCGCCGCCAGGTCGCCCGCGCGCTCCAGCACCGGGCCGCTGGTCTGGCGCAGGTTCACGCCCATCTCGCGCGCCACGATGTGCGCCAGCGTGGTCTTGCCCAGGCCCGGCGGGCCGAACAGCAGCACGTGGTCTAGCGCCTCGCCACGCTTTTTGGCGGCTTCGATGAAGATTTCCAGCTGCTCGCGCGCCTTTTTCTGGCCCACGTACTCGTCCAGCATCTTGGGGCGCAGCGCGCGCTCCAGCGCCTCTTCCTGCTCGGAAGCGCGTTGCGGGGTAACAATGCGGCGCTCGGGTGCGCCGCCGATCAGGTTATCGGTCTGGATCATGACGAAATCGCTAACAGGCAATGGGCTGATGTTACCACTGCAGGCCGGCTGCTGCGGCCAAGGTTGGCCGCAGAGCGGCGCCGGTGGCGGCCGGCGCCTAGCGCCCGCCCTTGCGCCCCGGCTTCAGCCGGATGGACACACCACCACGGCCGCTGCTTGCCTTGTGTACCTCGAACCAGCCGGACTTCACCACCAGGTCGGATAGCTTGGCAAAGCCGTAGTTACGCGGGTCGAAGTCCGGCATCCACTGCCCCAGCAGGCTGCCCACGCCGCCCAGGTCGGCCCAGCCTTCGTCGTCGTCCATGCTTTCAATGCCCTTCTGGAACTGCGCACGCAGCTTTTTATCCAGCGGGCGCAGTACGCGGCTGGCCTGCGCGGCCTTGCCACTGCTGGCGGCCTCCTCCTTGCCGCCGGCGTCGTCTGCTTTACCCGCCTCGTCGGCCAGCGCCAGCACTTCCACGTACACGAACTTGCTGCAGGCGTTGACGAAGGCGGCCGGGGTTTTCTCCTCGCCAAAGCCCCACACCTCCAACCCGTCTTCGCGCAGGCGGGTGGCCAGGCGGGAAAAATCGCTGTCGCTGGAGATCAGGCAAAAGCTCTGGTAGCGGCCGGAGTGCAGCATGTCCATGGCGTCGATCACCAGCGTGATGTCGGACGCGTTCTTGCCCTTGGTGTTGGGAAACTGCTGGATGGGGTGGATGGCAAAGCGCGCGCACAAGTCGCGCCAGGCTTTGTCGTGGCGGCTGAAGTCGCCGTACACGCGCTTGAGCGCCAGCACGCCCAGCTTGCCGGCTTCTTCCAGCACGTCTTCTATCCAGGCGGGCGACACATTGTCGGCGTCGATCAGCACAGCTACGTTGGGCATGGGGTGTCCTTGCAGATAATCGTTGAATGTTCAGCGGCCGCCGGCCACGTCCAGCAGGTGGCCGGTGGTAAACGAGGCCTCGTCGGACAGCAGCCACAGGATGGCGGCCGCCACTTCTTCGGGTTGGCCGCCACGCTGCATCGGGATGCCAGCCTTGACGCGGTCCACGCGGCCCGGCTCGCCGCCGTCGGCGTGCATGTCGGTGTAGATAAAGCCAGGGCGCACGCCGTTGACGCGTATGCCTTCGGCGGCGACTTCCTTGGCCAGGCCCAGCGTCAGCGTGTCCAGCGCGCCCTTGCTGGCGGCGTAATCGACGTACTCGCCGGGCGAGCCCAGCCGCGCCGCCGCCGATGACACATTGATGATGGCGCCGCCCTGCCCGCCCAGGCGGGTAGACAGCCGGCGTACCGCCTCGCGGCAGCACAGCAGCGGCCCCAGCACATTAGTGGCCAGTATGCGCTGCCAGCGCGCTACGTCCATGTCGACCAACGGCATTTGCGGCGCCAGCACGCCGGCGTTGTTCACCAGCGCCGACAAGGGCCCCAACGCGGCCTCGGTGTCGACAAACAGGCGCAGCACGTCGGCCTCGTTGGCCACGTCGCCAGCCAGTGCCACTGCGCGGCCGCCGTCGGCGCGGATGGCGTCCACCACCGCCTGCGCGGCATCACGCTGGCGGTGGTAGTTGACCGCCACCGCCCAGCCACGGCGTGCGGCCAACTTGGCAGTAGCCGCGCCAATGCCACGGCTGGCACCGGTAATCAGCAGCACTTTCTGCATGACAAGCCCTAGCCTTTCATCAGGTTCTTCAGCGCCAAGCGCACGCCGTCGCTGACAGTCACGTCCAGCGGCAGGCCCTTGGTGGCGGCGGCGGCTTCCTTGTCGTTGTAACCCAGCGCCAGCAGGGCGTTGACGATATCGCTCTTGTCGTCCGGCGTGGCAGCAAACGGCAGGCCACCGGGTACGGTGAGCGTGCTGCCGCTGGCCAGCTTGCCGCGCAGCTCCAGCACCAGGCGCTCGGCGGTTTTCTTGCCGATGCCGGGCACGCTGGACAGGCGCTTCAGGTCCTCGCTGGCCACGGCCACCGCCAGCTCGTCGGTGCTCATGCCGGACAGAATCGCCAGCGCGATCTTGGCGCCGATGCCGCTGACCTTGATCAGCTGGCGGAAGGTTTCGCGCTCGTCACGGCTGGCAAAGCCGTACAGCAGGTGCGCGTCTTCGCGCACCACCAGATGGGTGAACAGCGTGGTTTTCTGGCCCAGCGCCGGCAGCTGGTAGAAGGTAGTCATGGTGACATCGACGTCGTAACCAACGCCGTTGACGTCCACGGTGATTTGCGGCGGCAGTTTTTCGATAAGCGTACCGCTGAGTCGTCCGATCATGGGCTGTCTTTCACAAAGTTGGCCGCAGCCACAGGCTGGCAGCCAGCAACAAAGGGTAGAGGTTGGCCGCCATGATAGTGGGAATGATGGCGGCGCGCAGTTGCCGTTGCTGCAAGGCACGCCAGGCGCGCAGGTACAGCGGCAGCAGGCACAGCTGCCACGGCTGCCCGGCGGCCAGCGGCAAAGCCAGCGCCAGCACCGCCAGCAGCAGGTAGCCGCGCACCGCAGCCGGGTGACCCAGGCGCACCACCCAGTGGCGCTTGCCGGCCAGCGCGTCGGCGTCGCGGTCGGGAAACTGGTTGGCAAACAGCAGCAAGGCAGCGGCCACGCCGTAACCGGCGGCCAGCCACGGCAGCCCGGCCGGCGCTGGTGCCTGCAATACCTGCAGCACGCCCAGCGGCAGCAGGGCAAAACACAGCGCCACCGTCAGCTCGCCCAGACCACGGCTGTTCAGCCGCAACGGCGGGGCGGAATAGCCCCAGCCCAGCACCACACCGATCAGGCCGGTATAGAACAAACCCGCGCCGGCTTGCCACACCAGCCACAAACCGCCCGCGCTCACCAGCGCAAACAAACCACCTGCCAGCCACGCCATCTGCCGCCGGCTCAGCACGCCGGCCTGGATAAAACGGCTACCGCCGGTAAACGGGTATTCGCGCTGCAGGTTGGCCGCATCGCTGCCGTTGTCGTGGTCGGCCACGTCGTTGATCACGTTCACCGCCGCGTGGCACAGCAAAGCCAGCAACAGCGCCAGCAGCGCCTGCGGCCAACCCTGCACTAGCGCCTGCGGGCCCGCCAGCACCATGCCCAGCAACACGCCGCCCAGCGTCAGCGTCAGGAAAGCCGGGCGCGTGGCCAACAGCCAGCGCGCCGGGTGCGCCAGCAGCGCGGACAGGTCGGTTTCAGTGGCATGAGGTGTAGACAGGTGCATGGCGGGGCCTCGGACGATTCATCCTTTCAGCATACGGCAAGGGCGCTGCCAGCGTCAGCACGGGCGTCAAACCAGGCGCCAGCCGCCGTGGGCGCCCGCCACGCCGGCCAGCACCGCCGCCAGGCTCAAGCCCAGCAGCGCCACGTGCAGCCACTGCACCCGTGCCATGGTGCCCGCCGGGTCGCGCTGCGCACGCTGCTTCAGCCAGCGGTGGACAATAAACGGCTCCAGCACGAACAGCATCAGGAAGAACGGCAGCCAGGCGGCGATCATCAGGTGCAGCCAGCCGGTATCGCGCAGCCGCGCCCAGCTATCGGTGCTGTGCAGCATCCAGCCGGCACTGGCCAGCGCCAGCAACACCCAGAAGCGCGCCTGCGCGACGAAGCGGTGCTCCACATCCTCGAACATGGCGTATTGCTGGTCAGCAGGAAAACGGCGGCGGATGGCCGGGATCAACACCGTGGTGACAAAGCCGACACCGCCCACCCACATCACGATGGCAAGGACGTGCAGCGCACGGGCAATGGCGTAGTCGTTCCACATGGCAGGCTCCGGTCAACAAGAAAGGTTGGCCGCAGTATGCCGCCAGCGCGCCGCGCCGGCCTTGGCCTGGCTCAAGCCCAGGGCAACTACACCAGCCGCCCGCCGCGCACTTTGTAGCCCAGCTTGGCCAATTTGCCGACCGCGCCGCCGCTATGGTTGGCGTGGGTCAGCGCTACCGCCAGCGCGTCGGCGGCGTCGGCCTGCGGCGTGCCGGACAGGTTGAGCATGGTCACCACCATGAACTGCACCTGCTCCTTGGGCGCCTTGCCCTGCCCCACCACCGATTGCTTCACCTGCAGCGCGGTGTACTCGGCCACCGGCAGGTCCTTGATCACCAGCGCCGTCATGCAGGCGCCGCGTGCCTGGCCCAGCATCAGCGTGGCGGCGGGGTTGACGTTGACGAACACCTGCTCCAGCGCGGCCTCGGTGGGCTGGTAGGTGTCGATGACCTGATGGATGCCGTTCACCAGCACCTTCACCCGCTCGGCGAGGCTGGCGCCCTGCGGTGTGCGGATGGCGCCGGACGCCACGTAATGGCGCTGGTTGCCGACGATGTCGATGACCCCGAAGCCGCAGATGCGGCTGCCGGGGTCGATGCCCAGAATGCGGCGCTTCACGGCTGCGCCCAGCGGCGGGCGATGGCGTCGGCCTCGGCCAGCCGTTCCGGCGTGCCCACGTCCAGCCACAAACCGAGGTGCGCCTGGCCGCTGACCTGCTGCTGTGCCATCGCCGCGCGCAGCAGCGGTGCCAGCTTGGCCGGCTGGCCGGCCGGGGTATGCGCAAACAGCGCCGGGTGATACAGGCCGATGCCGGAAAAGGTCAGCCCCTCGCCATCGGCCGCACTGGCGCTGACGCCACCCTCCGGCAGCAGGCCGAAATCGCCGGCCGGGTTGTGCGGCGGGTTATTCACCAGCAGCAGGTGCGCCAGACGGTGGCTGCCGTCCAGCGCGGCCAAGGTTGGCCGCAAGGTGGCGAAATCCACGTCGGTGAGCACGTCGCCATTCACCACCACAAACGGCGCGCTACCCAGCAAGGGCAAGGCAGTGGCAATGCCGCCGGCGGTTTCCAGCGCCGTGCTTTCTGCCGAGTAGGCCAGGCGCACGCCGTAGCGGCTGCCGTCACCCAGCGCTGCCTCGATCTGGCTACCCAGCCAGGCGTGGTTGATGACGATATCGGTAAAGCCGGCAGCGGCCAGGCGGCGGATATGCCACACGATCAGCGGCTGGCCGCCCACGTCCAGCAGCGGCTTGGGGGTGTGGTCGGTCAGCGGGCGCATGCGTTCGCCGCGCCCGGCGGCCAGGATCATCGCGCGCATGGCTTACTGGTCCGACGCGATGCGGGTGTGGCTGAACACCGACTGGATGCTGTCGTCGTTGTCTTCTTCGTCCAGCCCCACCAGATCGGCCAGCAGCTGGAACAACGGCAGCAGCTCGCCGTAGCGGCGGGTGGCTTTCTTGAGGTAGCGCAGGATGCGCGGAATCTCGGCCAGGTACTGCGTCTTGCCGTCGCGGTGCGCCAGGCGGGCAAACAGGCCGACAATCTTGAGGTGGCGCTGGATGCCGGCCCACTCGAAGTCGCGGTAGAAGTCGTCGATCTGCGCCGGTACCGGCAGGCCGGCGGCGCGGGCTTTTTCCCAGTAACGCACCACGACGTCCAGCACGAATTCTTCGTCCCAGCCGATGTAGGCGTCGCGCAGCAGCGACACCAGGTCGTAGGCGATAGGGCCATATACCGCGTCCTGGAAGTCCAGCACTGCCGGCTGGCCAGGGGTAAGCATCAGGTTGCGCACGGTGAAGTCGCGGTGCATGAACACCTTGGCCTGGGCGTCGATAGCGGGCAGCAGCACGTTGATGCCGGCGTCCCACAACTTGCGCTGGGCAAAAGTCAGCGGCTTGCCCAGCTCTTTGCTGGCGTACCACTCCGGCAGCAGGTTGACTTCGCGCAGCTGGAAGGCGCGGTCGAATTCGGGCAACACGCCCGGCTGGCTGAGCTTCTGGATGGCGACCAGGGTGTCTACCGCCTCCAGCAGCAGGTGCTTGTGCACCAGTGTGCGTTCATCGTGCTGCAGCGCGGCCAGATAGGTGATCTTGCCCATGTCCTGCAGCAGCATAAAGCCTTGCGCGGCATCGCGGGCATAAATGGCCGGCACGTTGGCCGCAGGGGCAAACAGCTCGCGCACGCTGACGAAGCTGTCGGTGTTCTTGTGCTCGGGCGGGGCATCCATCACGATGCGGGTGCTGCCGTCGGCCAGTGTGGCGCGGAAGTATCGGCGGAAATCGGCGTCGGCTGCGGCAAACTCTACCGCCAGCTCCTGGCCGGGAAACTGCGTGGCCAGCCACGCCTTCAGGGCTTCTAATCGCTGCATAGTCGCGTATACCAGTAAATTGGGTACAATGCAGCGATTGTAACCGCTTTGCCCGGCCCCAACACGCGCCGGGCCGACACTGCCCGATGCCGCCACGCTTCCGCCTATCGCCGCTCGCTGCGGCCATGTTCCCGCTGTTCCTGTGCACGCCGGCACTCGCCGATGCCTTGCCCGCCGGGGTTTTGCACGTCGAGGCCGACCGCATCGACGGCCAGATGGAGGTTCAGCTCAAAGCCGAAGGCAATGTCCGCGCCGAGCGTGATGGGCAGCAGTTCGAAGCAGACTGGCTGGAATACTACGTCGACAAGCAATACGTCCGGGCCGGCCAGCGTGCCACCATGCGCCAGACAGGCAGTACGGTAGAAGGCGATAACCTGGAAAGCTACCTGGATACCCAGACCGGCAGCGCCAGCAACGCCGACTTTGCCTTCCAGGAAAACGGCCGCGCCCTGCGCGGCAAGGCCGATACCCTGCGCATGCAGGGCAAGGGGCTGTACCAGCTGCAAGGCACACGCGCCAATACCTGCGAGCCGAACGACGATTCCTGGTACCTGAAAGCCAGCACCATCGACCTGGATTACGGTCGCAACGTGGGCGTGGCGCGCAACGCCCGTATCGAATTCCAGGGCGTACCCATCATGTACACGCCGTGGATCGACTTCCCGCTGGACGGCGGGCGCAAGAGCGGCCTGCTGTTCCCCACGGTGAAAACCGGTAGCGACGGCCTGCAGCTGGCCGTGCCCTACTACTGGAACATCGCGCCCAATATGGACGCCACCCTTACGCCTACCTATATGGCCCAGCGCGGCCTGATGCTGGGGGTGGAAGGGCGTTACCTGCAGCCGGACTATAGCGGCAAAATCACCACCGAACAGCTGGAAGACAGCAAGGCGAACAAACAGCGCTCGCTGTGGCAGCTAAGCCATACCCAGCGTTTTGGCAGCCAGATCAGTGCCGGCCTGAACGGCACCCGGGTATCGGATAGCGATTACTTCAAGGATTTTGGCGATCGCAACAGCGCTGCGGCCAACGTAAACCTGGTGCGCGAAGCCTGGCTGTCCTACAACCCTGGCTGGGCCAGCGTTACGGTGAAAGCCCAGCGCTACCAGACCCTGCAGGACAGTACCGGCAGTGTGGACGAGCCTTATGCCCGCTTGCCGCAGATCGTCGCCACCAGCAACCAGCAGCTGGGCGATTTCCGCCTGGCGCTGGAAAGCGAAGTCACCCGCTTTGATCACCGCACCAAGCTGGAAGGCTGGCGCACGGTAGCCTACCCCAGCGTAAGCTGGGCACTGGAACAGCCATGGGGGTTTTTCCGCCCCAAGATTGGCCTGCACCATACCCGTTACCAGCTCGATAGCTATAAAGGCCAGGCGGGCTACACCCTGGACCGCACCCTGCCGATTACCAGCCTGGACAGCGGCCTGGTATTCGAGCGCGACAGCACCCTGCAAGACCGGGCGGTTAGCCAGACGCTGGAACCGCGGTTGTACTACGTCAACATCCCCAGTACCGAACAAAGCAACCTGCCCAACTTCGATACCTCGGAAAACGACTTCAACTTTGCCCAGCTGTTCAGCGAAAACCGGTTTTCCGGCTACGACCGTATCAATGCGGCCAACCAGATTACCGCCGCCTTGACCAGCCGCCTACTGGATAACGATAGCGGGCTGGAACGACTGCGTGTGGCCGTAGGTCAACGCTTCTATCTGGATAAAAGTGATACCACACTGGCCGGCAATACCACCCAGCGCAGCGAAGGCGGCTCCGACCTGTTGCTGACCCTGGGCGGCGACCTGAGCCGCGCCTTGCGCCTGGATGCCAGCTACCAGTACAACCAGACACTGGATAAAACCGAGCGTTACAATGCCCAGCTGCGCTACAACCCGGCGCCGGGTAAAGCCATCAGCGTGCGCTACCGCTATGGCCGCGACGAAATCGTGGGCACCAGCAGCCAGCGCGATGTATTGCGCCAGCTGGATATCGCCGGGCAGTGGCCGATTGCACGCCAGTGGTACGCCGTCGCGCGCCAGAATTACTCGCTGCGCGACAAAAAGGCACTGGAGCAGCTAGCCGGCATCGAATATCAGCACGGCTGCTGGAGCACACGCCTGGTGGCACAGCGCTACGTGACCGACCTGACCAAGACCAAGAACGCTTTCTTCCTGCAGCTGGAGCTCAAAGACCTCAGCAGCATAGGGAATAACCCACTGGAAACGCTGCGCCTGGCCATCCCGGGCTACAGCAAAATCAACGAGACTGCAGACAAATAATGAAAAAGCTTTTTCTTGCCGCCTTTGCCTCTGCTTGCCTGGCCACCCCGGCGCTGGCCATCTCCACCGTAGACCGCATCGTTGCCGTGGTGAACAACAGCGTCATTACCCAGTCCGAGCTGTCGCAACGGGTACAAAACGCCCAGGCCAACCTGCAACGCCAGAACATCGAAGCGCCGGCCGCCGAGGTGCTGTCGCGCCAGGTGCTGGACATGATGATCAACGAACAGCTGCAACTGCAGTACGCCAACAATAACGGCCTGCGTATCGGCGAGCTGGAGCTGGACCAGGCACTGCAAAGCATTGCCCAGCAAAACAAGACCGACCTGGCCGGCCTGCGTGCCCTGCTGGAAAAAGACGGTAGCAGCATTGCCAAGCTGCGCGAGCAGCTGCGCAGCGACCTGCTGCTGGAGCGCATCAAGGAACGTGAAGTCAACAGCCGTGTGAACGTCACCGACCAGGAAGTCGCCCAGGTACAGCAAACCACCACCGGCCTGAACCGTATCGAATACCGCCTGGCGGCCATTCAGGTCAATATCCCGGAGCGTGCCACCCCGGCCCAGGTAGAAGAACGCCGCCAGAAACTGATCAAGGCAGAGGCAGAGATCAAAGCCGGTAAATCGTTTGCCCAGGTAGCGGCGGCTTACTCCGAAGCCAGCAACGCCCTGCAAGGTGGCGATCTGGGCTGGCGTAATGCCAGTGCCCTGCCGCAAGATTTCATCCAGCTGCTGGATACCCTGCCGGTAGGCGGCGTCACCGAGCTGGTGCGTGCCAGCGGCAGCCTGTACCTGTTCAAGCTGGTAGACAAGCGCGACACCAGCGGCCCGCAATACGTGAAACAGCACAAGGTGCGCCACATCCTGGTGAAAACCAACGAAGCCACCTCCGACACCGATGCCTACGCCCGCATCCTGCAGGTGCAAGACCGCATCAAGCGCGGTGCCAAGTTCGAAGACATGGCGCGCCAGTTTTCCGAAGACGGCTCTGCCTCGCTGGGCGGTGACCTGGGCTGGGTAAACGAAGGCGATACCGTACCGGACTTCGAGCGTACCTTCCGCCAGCTGCAGGCCAAACAAGTCAGCGAACCGGTAAAAACCCCGTTCGGCTGGCACCTGATCCTGCTGGAGGATGTGCGTAGCCAGGATGTGTCTACCGACCGGGAAAAACTGGTCGTCAAACAGCAGATTCGCCAGCGCAAGATCGAACAAAGCTACATCGACTGGCTGGAACAACTGCGCGCCAGTGCCTTTATCGAAGACCGCCTGGTAGAAAAATAAGCCGGGCTACGCCCCCCATGCCAAGCCGATCCCTGCATCGGCTTTTTTTACGGAAGCCGCCATGCCCTCTTCCCGCCCCGTATTGGCCATTACCGCCGGCGAGCCTGCCGGCATCGGCCCCGACCTGGTCCTGCGCCTGCCCGAGCTGGGGCTACCGGCCCGTCTGGTGGTGATTGCCGACAAACACCTGCTGGCCAGCCGCGCCGCCCAGCTGGGTTTGCCGACAGCGCTACACGATTACCATCCCGGACAAGCCGCCCCGGCAGACGCGCTAGAGGTGTGGCACGTACCGTTGGCCGCAGCCACCGAGGCAGGGCAGCTGGATGCGGCCAACGGCCGCTATGTACTGGCTACGCTGGATGTGGCGATAGACGGCTGCCAGAGCGGCGAATTTGCCGCCATGGTGACGGCGCCGGTACACAAGGGGGTGATCAACGATGCCGGTATCGCCTTTAGCGGCCATACCGAATACCTGGCGGAGCGCACCGGCACGCCCAAGGTGGTGATGATGCTGGCCGGGGCCGGCATGCGCGTGGCGCTGGCCACCACCCACCTGCCGCTGCGTGCCGTGGCCGATGCCATTACCCGCGACAGCCTGCGCGAGGTCATCACCATCCTGCACGCCGACCTGGTGGCCAAATTCGGCATCGCGGCACCGCGCATCCTGGTGGCCGGGCTGAACCCGCACGCCGGTGAGGGCGGCCATATGGGGCACGAGGAAATCGACGTGATCGAGCCAGTGCTGCGCGAGCTGCGCGCCCAGGGCATGCAGCTTGTCGGCCCGCTGCCGGCCGACACCCTGTTCAACCCCGACAAGCTGGCCAGTGCCGATGCCGTGCTGGCCATGTACCACGACCAGGGCCTGCCGGTGCTCAAGCACGCCAGCTTCGGTGCCGGTATCAACATTACGCTGGGCCTGCCCATCATCCGCACCTCGGTAGACCACGGTACCGCGCTGGATCTGGCCGGTAGCGGCCGCGCCGACCCCGGCAGCCTGTTTGAAGCCTGCCAGCTCGCCTGCCAGCTGGCGCAGCACCATCACTAACAGAATCTGTGGTGGCATTGGCCTGCGGCAAAACACTCGCCCCGGCACGATGCCACCCCATAGCCCGCCATCGCGGCATAATGCACCGGTTTTTGTAGCCACTGCGCTACATTGATGCGGGTAGGTGGCGATTTATCGTATCCAAACTACATTCTCCCTATAACCCTGACGTTAGCGGCATTTTTCGCGGCGCAACATTTCGGCTACTATTTCGGGAATTATCCAAAACTTGCCGAAGTTCAGGGACATATGAGCAACACCACCCAGCAGCGTGTACGGGAAATACCGTACAACTACACCTCGTATTCGGATCGCGAGATCATCATCCGCCTTTTGGGCGCACCCATGTGGCAACTGCTTGAAGAACTGCGGGCAGAGCGGAAAACAGGCCGCTCTGCCCGTATGCTTTTCGAGGTACTGGGTGATATCTGGGTGGTAGACCGCAACCCCTACCTGGTAGACGACCTGCTGGATAACCCGCAGCGCCTCTCCGCGCTGGTGGGTGCCCTGCGCCACCGCCTGGGCGAAGTGGAAAAACGCCGCGATGGCAACGACAAGGTTGGCCGCATGATTACCGCCGCCTACGCCGCGGTAGACAGTTTCGAGCAACAGTTTGGCGAAACGCGCGAGCTGCGCGCCGCCATCCTCAAGCGCCTGGGCAAGATCACCCGCCGCGACAATATCCTGTTTGACGGCCTGGCCCGCGTGTCGCACGTGACCGACGCCACCGACTGGCGCGTGGAATACCCGTTTGTGGTGCTGTGCCCGGATACCGAAGCCGAGATCGCCCCGCTGGTAAAAGCCTGTATCGAGCTCAAGCTCACCATCATCCCGCGGGGTGGTGGTACCGGCTACACCGGTGGCGCAGTGCCGCTGGACCGCCGCAGTGCCGTGATCAACACCGAAAAAATGGACCGCCACCTGGGCGTGGAATTCGTCGAGCTGCCCGGCCTGGACGGCAAGCGTGCCACCATCCAGTGCGGTGCCGGTGTGGTCACCGCCCGCGTAGCCGAAGCTGCCGGCGCGGCCGGCCTGGTATTTGCCGTGGACCCGACCTCGGCAGAGGCGTCCTGTATCGGCGGCAACATCGCCATGAACGCCGGCGGTAAAAAAGCCGTGCTGTGGGGCACCACGCTGGACAACCTGGCCAGCTGGAAGATGGTCGACCCGAACGGCAACTGGATGTTCGTGGAGCGCATCGGCCACAACTACGGCAAGATCCACGACGTGGACACCGCCACCTTCCGCGTGACCCGCCTGCAGGACGACGGCAAGACCGTGATCAGCAGCGAAGAGCTGGTAATCCCTGGCAGCGCCTTCCGCAAGGTGGGCCTGGGCAAGGACGTCACCGACAAATTCCTGGCCGGCCTGCCCGGCGTGCAGAAGGAAGGCACCGACGGCATCATCACCAGCGCGCGCTTCGTGCTGCACCGCATGCCGGCGCACATCCGCACTGTCTGTCTGGAGTTCTTCGGCACCGTAGCCGAAGCCACCCCGGCGATTGTGGAGATCACCGACTACTTCAAGCCCAATGGCGCAGGCCTGGCCGCCGGCGTACAGCTGGCCGGCCTGGAGCACCTGGACTGGCGCTACGTGCGCGCCGTGGGCTACGCCACCAAGGCCAAGGGCCGTGGCCGCCCGAAAATGGTGCTGATCGCCGACATCGTGTCGGATAACGAAAACGCCGTGGCCGAGGCCGCCAGCCAGGTGGTGCGCTACGCCAACGCCCGCCACGGTGAAGGCTTCATTGCCGTCACCCCAGAAGCGCGCAAGACCTTCTGGCTGGACCGCAGCCGCACCGCCGCCATCGCCCGCCACACCAACGCCTTCAAGATCAACGAAGACGTGGTGATTCCGCTGGACCGCCTGGGCGACTACAGCGACGGTATCGAGCGCATCAACATCGAGCTGTCCGTGGCCAGCAAGATCAAGCTGCTGGACCAGCTGGCCGAGTTCTTCCACGGCCGCCTGCCGGTAGATACCGAAGGCGGCACGCTGTCGGCCGACGAGCTGATCGGTGACCGCCGCGAAAGCGCGCTGGAGCTGATTGGTGCCGTGCGTACCCGCTGGCAGTGGCTGCTGGACAACCTGGACACGCCGCTGGCCGAGTACACCCAGGGTTGGCCGCAAGCCCCGCTGGAAGACACTGCGGCCAACCCTGCCGCCAGCGTGTTCATCGCCATGCGCGACTTCAAGCTGCGCGTGAGCTGGAAGCGCGAGCTGCAAGGCGAGCTGCTGGCGCTGTTTGCCGGCAAGGCCGACAGCACCATTACCGAAGCCATCGGCCTGATCCAGCAAAAAGTGCTGCGCGGCCGTGCTTTCGTGGCGTTGCACATGCACGCCGGCGACGGTAACGTACACACCAACCTGCCGGTAAACTCCGACGACTACGAGATGCTGCAAACCGCGCACCGTGCGGTAGAGCGCATCATGAAACTGGCGCGCAGCCTGAACGGCGTGATCTCCGGCGAACACGGTATCGGCATCACCAAACTGGAATTCCTCACCGAAGAAGAAATCCAGCCCTTCCGCGACTACAAGGCGCGCGTGGACCCGAACGGCCACTTCAACAAGGGCAAGCTGCTGCCGGGTGCCGACCTCAGCATGGCCTACACGCCATCGTTCTCGCTGCTGGGTGCCGAATCGCTGATTCTGGAGCAATCCGACCTGGGCGCCATCAGCGACTCGGTGAAAGACTGCCTGCGCTGCGGCAAGTGCAAACCGGTGTGCTCCACCCACGTGCCGCGCGCCAACCTGCTGTACAGCCCGCGTAACAAAATCCTGGGCGTGGGCCTGCTCACCGAAGCCTTCCTGTACGAAGAACAAACCCGTCGTGGCGTCAGCCTCAAGCACTTTGAAGAGCTGTCCGACGTGGCCGACCACTGCACCGTGTGCCACCGCTGCGTGAAGCCGTGCCCGGTGAAGATCGACTTCGGCGACGTGTCGGTCGCCATGCGTAACTTCCTGCGCAAGACCGGCAACAAGAAGTTCAACCCCGGTACCGCGCTGGGCATGGCCTTCCTTACCGCCAAAGACCCAGCCACCATCAAAGGCATCCGCGCCGGCCTGGTGGGCGGCGCCTACAAGCTGCAACGCCTGGGCAACAGCCTCGGCAAGAAGCTGGGCCTCACCGGCAGCCAGACCGCGCAGCCGCCGGCCACCATCGGCAAACCCGAGGTGAAGGCGCAAGTCATCCACTTCATCAACAAGCCAATGCCGGGCGGCCTGCCGAAGAAAACCGCGCGCGCGCTGCTGGATGTGGAAGACGCCAACGTGATTCCGGTGATCCGCAACCCGAAGGTGAGCGAAGACGCCGAAGCGGTGTTCTACTTCCCCGGCTGCGGCTCGGAACGCCTGTTCAGCCAGGTGGGTCTGGCGACCCAGGCCATGCTGTGGCACGTGGGCACCCAGACCGTGCTGCCGCCGGGCTACCTGTGCTGCGGCTACCCGCAGACCAGCGCCGGCTACAAGGACAAGGGCGACGAGATCACCACCGAGAACCGCGTGCTGTTCCACCGCATGGCCAACACGCTGAACTACCTGGACATCAAGACCGTGGTCGTCAGCTGCGGCACCTGCTACGACCAGCTGGCCAACTACCGCTTCGAGGAGATTTTCCCCGGCTGCCGCATCATCGACATCCACGAATACCTGATGGAAAAAGGCCTGAAGCTGGACGGCATCGGCGGTCAGAAGTATATGTACCACGACCCTTGCCACACCCCGATGAAGGCCTACCAGCCGATCAAGGTAGTCAACGAGCTGATGGGCGGCGGTGTGGTGCAGAACGACCGTTGCTGCGGCGAATCCGGCACCTTTGCCGCCAGCCGCCCCGACATTGCCACCCAGGTGCGCTTCCGCAAGGAAGAGGAAATCAACAAAGACCTGGCCAAGGTCGGCGCCAGCGACAAGCCGGTGAAAATCCTCACCTCCTGCCCGTCCTGCCTGCAGGGTCTGAGCCGCTACAGCGACGACACCGGCACCCAGGCCGACTACATCGTGGTGGAGATGGCCAAGCACATCCTGGGCGACAACTGGATGAAAGAGTACGTGGACAACGCCCGTAACGGTGGCGTGGAGCGCGTGCTGCTGTAACAGCCACGTTGGCCGCAAAGCGGCGTGCCGGTGCTTTTCAGGCCGGCACGCCGCTTTTTTGCTATGCTGCGGCCAACCTTACCCGCCAGCGGAGCCCGCCATGCAAACCCCTACCCTTGTGACCCATCCCGCCTTCCGCGTTATCGGCATGGCCTGGACCAGCCCGGCTGACGGCACCATTCCCGAGCTGTGGCAGCGCTTTGTACCGCGCATCGCCGAGGCCAAACCACTGAGCGAAGCCAGCTACGGTATCTGCCAGGCGCAGGCCGACGGCCAGTTCCGCTACATCGCCGCCGTAGCCGTGGCCGCCGACACCGCCGTGCCGGACGGTATGGTGGCGCTGGACGTGCCCGAGCAAGACTACGCCATCGTCGAGCACCGCGGCCCGGTACGCGGCCTGCCGGACACCTTCCGCGCGGCCTACACCGAATGGCTGCCGGAAGCCGGCCTGGCCGCCGTGGCCGGTATCGAGTTCGAGTACATGGACGCCCGCTTCCTGGGCCCGGAGCACGCCGACAGCGTGGTGGAGCTGTACATCCCGGTCAGCGCCGACGACAGCGACGAAGGCTAAGCACTACAGCCCAAGCCATAAAAAAGCCTGCAGCACACGCTGCAGGCTTTTTTATGACGATCACCGCGGCCTTACACCAGCTCTTCTACCCGCAGCTCGGCCGGCCGGCCCAGATAAAAACCCTGGTACAGCTCCAGCCCCAGCGCTTGCATGGCAGCCAGCTGCTCGGCAGTTTCCACCCCCTCGATCAGCATGCGGCTGCCGATTTGCCAGCCCTGCTCCAGCACGCGCTGCAAGCGGCCGTTATCGCCCTTCATGTAGTCCAGCAACAAGCTTCGATCAATCTTGATGATATCCGGGCACAGCGCCTTCACCCGCCCCTGGCTGGAAGACACGGCACCGAAATCATCCAGCGCCACACCAAAACCCGCCGCCTTGGCCTCGCGCAGGCTGCCGGCCAGCTGCAGCGGGCTTTGCTCGATCTCGTACTCCAGCACCTCCAGAATCACCTGCGAGGTCTCCAGCCCCAGCTCGACACAGCGTCGGGTCATCAACTCAAAATTGTTACCGTAGCCCTTGTCGTGCAACAACGTATTGGGGATCAGATTCAGGTTAAGGCAACTGGCCACCCGCGCCTGGGCAAAGTTGCGAAAGTGCAGCACCCGCGACAAGCGGTCGGCGTCGATCTGATCATCGGTATCCAGGCTGTGGAAAAACAGGTCTGGCCGCAGCTGCCGCCCCTGCGGGTCGAATACCCGCAACAAGGCTTCGTAGCCAAAAATACTGCCGCTACGATAAAACAGCGGTTGAAACACGCTCTGCAGGCGATAGTCGGCGAAACGGGCGCAATAGCGGCCATCAGCGTCGCGAAATAGCAGGCGCTCAAACGCTTGCTGGGTAGTTAACTGCACCATCTTGTATCCTGCCGTGAGCTTGGTTTTTTCAGCATAGCAAGCACTGCTGGCGGACTGGAAAAAAAGCACGGATTTATTGCCAAACCGTGACATCTGGCCCAGCAATTACACACAAACAACTATAGAAACTTACAAGATTTGCACCAACCCTCTATAGATTTGCCAAGAGCATATCATGCCGTTTCAGCTAGTTATCCCGGACGACTACCAATACGCCAGCCGCTTGCTGCCCGCCTTGTTCCGGCACCCGGCCATCCAGACCACGGTGCTGGGCGACCTGCAACGCGACCCGGCAGCGCCTGCTGCGCTGGCCAGGGCAGATGGCTTGTTGCTGATACGAGAGCGCACGCAAATCGACGCGGCCTTTCTGGCACGCTACCCGCAGCTCAAGTTGATCAGCCAGACCGGCAAGCTGGCGCGTAACGTAGACGTGGCGGCCTGCCGGCAAGCCGGCGTGGTACTGATGGAAGGCAACGGTAGTCCGATCGCGCCGGCCGAGTTGGCCTGGCTGCTGATGATGGCCGCACGTCGCCAACTGCTGCCGGCGGTACAAGGGCTGTACGCCGGCCAGTGGCAAACCAACCTCGGCCGCGCCATGCACGGCGACACACTGGGCATTCTGGGCTTTGGCAAGATCGGCCAGCGTGTGGCGGGCTTTGCACGGGCTTTTGGCATGCAGGTGGTGGTATGGGGCAGCGAGCGCGCCCGCCAGGAGGCAACCGCCCTGGGCTACCAGGCGGCTGGTAGCCGGGCAGACTTCTTTAGCCGCTGCGACATCATCAGTGTGCACCAGCGCCTGGTGGCGGCCACTGCGGCCAACATCGGCGCCGACGATCTGGCGCGGATGAAGCCGGACGCGCTGTTCGTCAACATCAGCCGTGCCGAACTGGTGGCAGAGGGCGCACTGTTGGCCGCACTGCAAGCCGGGCGGCCCGGCTTTGCCGCGCTGGACGTGTTTGAACAAGAGCCGGTGTACGACCGCGCCCACCCGCTGCTGCAGCTACCGAACGTGCTGTGCACACCGCATCTGGGTTATGTGGAGCAACACAGCTACGCCCAGTACCTGGGGCAGGCTTTCGACAATGTGGTGCGCTACCTGGGCGGCGAGCGCAGCCATCTTGCGGCGGCATCATGACGCTCTGACCGCAGGCTACCGGCGCTACTTGGCCGGGCGCCAAGAGGTGCCACGCCGAGCCGGGGCGAACTCAAGCACGTCGAACAAGCGCTAGCGCAGTTGGCCGCAAGCGGCGTGCAGGCCAGGCTGAGCCTGTGCCACGGCTTGCGCTACCCTGGCAAAACGGCCAACTGGCCAGACTACCCGTGGCATCTGCCGTAAACTGTGTTTGCTGCCGCCCTGCGGCCAACCTTTCGCGAAAGCCTACCCCATGTCTGCTACTGCCCTGCTTGTGATCGACTTCCAGTACGGCCTGATCGATATGCCACCGCTGGCCACGCGCGGCCCGGAAACCCTGGCCATGCTGAACCGGCTGATTGCCCACGCCCGCCAGCAAGGGCACGAGGTGATCTTCATCCAGCACTACGCCGACGACCTGCCACGCGGCAGCGAAGCCTGGCAACTGCACCCTGGTCTCGCGCGACGCGACAGCGATGTGGTCATCGAGAAAACCGCCTGCGACAGCTTCCTCGACACCAGCCTGCGCCAGTACCTGGATAGCCGCGGCATCGAAAACCTGTGGGTAGGCGGCTACGCCAGCGACTTCTGCGTCGATACCACCGTGCGCCGCGCGGCGTCGATGGGCTACGCCGTCACCGTGGTGGCCGACGCCCACACCTGCAAAGACCGCCCCTACGTGAGCGGTGAAGCCCTGGTGGCGCACCTGAACTGGCTGTGGGGCAATATGGACGTGCCGGGCAATATGATCCGCGTGCTGCCGCTGGACGAGCTGGCCGCCGATGCGGGCTGACTGGCGCACGCTGCTACCCGACCTGGCGGCCAACCTGTTGCTGCCGTGGTGGGTGTACGACGCCTGCCTGCCGGCCTGGGGCGAGCGTGGCGCGCTATTGTGGTCTGCCTTGCCGCCGCTGCTGTGGAGCCTGTGGGAGCTGTACCGCTATCGCCGGCTGGACGCGCTGAGCATCGTGGTGCTGGCCGGTATCGGCCTGTCGCTGCTGGCGGCGTGGGGCGACGGCGACGCACGCTGGCTGCTGGTGCGCGAGTCGATGGTGGGCGGCGCCACCGGATTGGCGATGCTGGCCAGCGTGGTGTGGCGCAAACCCTTGCTGGCCGTGCTAGTCGCCGCGGCGGCACGACGGCAGCCAGATAGCCAGGCAGCGGCGCTGCTGGCCAGCCCCACGCCACGGCTGACGCGGCTGTGGCGCGACCTTACCCTACTGTGGGGTGGCGGCCTGATAGGCGAATGCGGGCTGCGCAGCTGGCTGGCTTTTCACTGGCCCATAGCGCGCAATGTGGCACTGGGCCCGTGGCTGAGCTACGGCTTGCTGGCCTTGCTGATGCTGGCCGGCCTGTTATGGGGCCGCCGCCTGGCGCGGCAGCCGCTGCCAGCCTGACACCGGCGTAAAAAAGCCTGCCGCTCGTAAGTGGCAGGCGGTGGGGGGCAGCACAGGCGCTTCAGCCCGCCTGATCCAGCTGCGGTTCACCCATGATGGTGGAGGCATCCACAATGCGGCCGTTCTGCACGCGGTAAATCATGGTCATGGCCACCTTGCCGCGCCCGGCCGGGAAGTTACGGGTCACCACTTCTTCGTCGATCACCACCTCGCCCACGACCACGCGGCGCAGCAGCTGTGCGTGCAGATCCGGCTCGGCAAAGCGCAGCTTCATGCGCTGGCGGATTTCATCCTGCCCCTGCGCCACCAGCGTGGCCGGGTACTGGTACATGCACGCGTCCTGCGCATAGCAGGCCAGCAATGCATCCAGATTCTTGGCGTTATAGGCGTCCAGCTGCGCCTGTATCACTTGTTCGGGGCTCATCTTTCCTCCAGGTGCAGGGCGGCGCGGGCGCGGATGTCGGCCAGGGTTTCGTCTACCAGCAGACGGCCGTTTTCCCACACCACGCGCATTTGCAGGTCGATATCGGAGACACGCTCCAGGGTATTTACCCCCCAGGCGGCGCGGCTGTCGCGCGCGGCCACCACACGGCCGCCCAGCGAGCGTTTGCCGGGGTCGGTGACCGGGTCTTTGAACACGTCGCGCCATTCGCCGTTAATACAGATAGCCGAGCACTTCAGTGCCATCTTGTGGGTGTCGCGGTCCAGCTTCTGCAGCAGCTCGGCGCCCATGCCGAAGGCCACGTTGTCGGCGCTGTAGCCCAGTTTGGCCAGGCGCGACAGGATGGCGTCGATACTGGCCAGATTCACGCCGTCGCCCTGGATCACCCGCACATGGTTCAGTACGCGGTAGCCCTTGCTATTGACCGTGGTGCCAAAGCTTGCGGCCAACCTTTCCACCACTTCGGCCACCACTTGCACCGGCTCGCCGGAATCGGGGCGAATCACCACGGTGGCGCCGCTGTCTATCACCTGCTGGCGCAGGCGTTCGCCCCACAGCTCGCTCACGGCGTGGAACACATCGTAGCTATCGCTCACCACCGCCAGCAGCGCGCCGGGCTTGGCAAAACGGGTCAGCATATTGGCAAAGGCTTCACCTTCCTGCGGGCGGCCCCAGGCCGTGATGGTGGAGTGCTCGGCCGCCGGTATGGAAAACGCGGCACATGGCTCGTGGTAGTGGCGGCGGGCAGCCACCAGCGCGGCCAAGGTGTCGCTACCCTGGAAGTTCACCAGATGCGCCAGGCCGCCGATTTCCGAACTTTCGTAGCTGGACACGCCGCGGGCGCCAAAATCATGCAGCTTGAACGGCAGGCCGGACAGGTCGTCGGCGGTCTGTTGCAGGTAGCGGCGGATGATTTCCTTGGCGCGGAAGCTGCGCGTGGCCACGCTAATCGGGTACCACACGCGCAGCAAGGCGGTTTCCAGGAACGACACCACCCAGAACAGCTCGGGGTCGGTGGACTCGATGGTAATCATCGGAATACCGGTAGGGATCAGCTCGCCTTCAGCCACCGCGCGGATGCGTACCGGCCAGTAGCCATCGTGCTGCTGCACGATGCGTTCGAAACCGGCACGGTTGAACGGCAAGCCGTGCAGGGTCACCACCGCCTCGGCTTCATCGATATGCTCGCGGGTAATGCGCTGGCTGAGGTAGTCCTTCAGCAGGCTTTGCAGGCCAAAAAACAACACATGCGACGCCGTACCACCCCGTGCCGCCACGTAGGAGTACATACCCTGCGTACCGGGGGGGTACTGCGCCCAGTGGCTGAGTTTGTAGGAGTCGCTATTGAGGATGGGATTAATGATCATGGTATGGGCACAGCGTGGGTAAACGACCCCTAGCATACGCTGCCGAAACGGTAATGTCATAGTGCGTGGTTTGTAAGCGGATGGCGGGATGACATACCATCAGCCCATCGTCCTTTGGACTCGCGAAAGATCCGCCCCATGGCGCACCACCCGAACCAGTTTGACCTGCTACGTACGCGGCGCTTTGTGCCGCTGTTCATCACCCAGTTTTTTGGCGCGTTCAACGACAACCTGCTGAAAAATGCCGTGGTGGTGCTGATCAACTTTCACGGCATGCAAATGCTGGGGCTGGCGCCCGAGCTGATGATCCAGCTAGCCGCCGCGCTGTTCATCCTGCCCTTCTTCCTGTTTTCCGCCACCGCCGGCCAGCTATGCGAAAAGTACGACAAGGCGGCCATTGCACGGGTGGTCAAGCAAATGGAAATCGCCATCATGCTGGTGGCGGCGCTGGGTTTCTGGCTGCATAACGGCGTGATCCTGATGAGCACCATCCTGCTGATGGGCATTCACTCCACGCTGTTTGGCCCGCTGAAGTTCAGCGTGCTGCCGCAATACCTGAAGCCGCAAGAACTGGTAGGCGGCAACGGCCTGATCGAGATGGGTACCTTCGTGTCCATCATCCTGGGCCAGGTGGCCGGTACCGTACTGGTGAATGCCGACCCGAGCCGCATCACGCTGATCGCCGCCCTGCTGGCCTGCGCGCTGGCCGGTTATGCCTCGGCCCGTGCCATGCCACCGGCACCGCCCACCGCAGCCGGCTTGCCGATAGACTGGCACTTCGGCCGCCAGACCTGGGCCATTGTCCGCGAAGCCAAACAGAACCGCGCCGTGTGGCTGTCGCTGCTGGGTATTTCGTGGTTCTGGTTTCTGGGTGCCATTTATCTGTCCAAGCTGCCTACCTACGCCAGCGATGTGCTGGGCGGTGACGCCAGTGTGTATACCCTGCTGATGACGCTGTTTTCGCTGGGCGTGGGGGTAGGCTCGATGCTGTGCGAGAAACTATCCGGCAGCAAGGTAGAGCTGGGTCTGGTGCCCTTTGGCTCGCTGGGCTTGTGCCTGTTCGGTATCGACCTGTACTTTGCCACCCCGGTGGCCGCCGCACAGATGCTGGACTGGCTAGCCTTTGTGCGCGACATCGGCCACTGGCGGCTGATGGCAGACTTCACCCTGATCGGTATTTTTGGCGGTTTCTATATCGTGCCGCTGTACGCACTGATCCAGAGCCGCGCCGCGCCGGCGTTCCGCTCGCGCGCCATTGCGGCCAACAACATCCTGAACTCGCTGTTCATGGTAGCCAGTGCCGCCTTTGCCGCCATCCTGGCAGGCATGGGGGTGAGCATTCCTAGCGTGCTGCTGATTGCTGCGCTGCTGAACCTGCTGGTTGCCGCGTACATCTACAGCCTGCTGCCGGAATTCATGATGCGCTTCCTGGTGTGGATCGCCACCCACACGCTGTACCGCATCCGCCACGAAGGGCTGGAGCACATCCCGGAAGAAGGCCCGTGCGTGCTGGTCTGCAACCACGTCAGCTTCATGGACGCGCTGATTCTGGCCGGTGCCGTACGCCGCCCGGTGCGCTTCGTGATGGACCACCACATCTTCAAGGTACCGCTGCTGAACTTTGTATTCCGCACCGCGCGGGCTATCCCCATTGCCCCGGCCAAGGAAGACCCGCAAGCCAAGGCCCGCGCCTTTGACGCCGTGGCCGCCGCGCTGGCCGAGGGCGAAGTGGTGTGTATCTTCCCCGAGGGCAAGATTACCTACGACGGCCAGATCAACCCGTTCAAAAGCGGTATCGAAGAAATCGTGGCGCGCACCCCGGTACCGGTGGTGCCCATGGCGCTATGCGGCATGTGGGGCAGCTTTTTCTCGCGCCGTTACGGGCCGGCCATGCTGAGCTGGCCGCGCCGCGCCTGGTCGCGCATCGCCCTGAAAGCAGCGGCGCCGGTACCGGCCGCACAAGTCAGTGCCGCAGGGCTGCAACAGGCCGTGAGCCAGCTGCGCGGCGACTGGCAATAGCCACGCGGTGGCACCGCCCAAAGCTTGCGGCCAACCTTGGGCTGTGCCACAGTGTCAAACATAATCAACAGCTTGTACAAAGATACCAATACAGAGGAGTAGGGCCGTGTCGAGCGCTAATGATATTGTGTTATTTCACCATCAGGACATTACCCCGGATACCTTTGCCGCCCCGCTGGAGCGCCGTCTGAGTGGCGAATGCGAACAAAGTGTAGAGCTGCACTACAGCGATCCTACCGGCCAGTTTCATGCCGGCCTGTGGTCGGGTGGCGTCGGTGCCTGGCGCGTGAAGTACACCGAATGCGAATTCTGCACCTTGCTGGAAGGCCATGTCCGCCTGCTGGGCGACGACGGTAGCGTGGCCGACATCCGTGCCGGCCAGCACTTCGTGATTCCGGCAGGCTTTGAAGGCGTATGGGAAGTACTGGAGCCGGCCAAGAAAACCTTTGCCGTGTTCGAAGAAGACCGTCTGGCGCACAAGGAAGACTAACGCCATACCCCAGCAGGCCAAAACACAAGGCGCCCCACAGGGCGCCTTCTGCTTTGGCCAGACAGTAGCCGCCTCAGACGCAATCAGCGGCTATCCAGCATGGCTGCGCCAGCGTCACTTCATCGCAATTCCGCCCGGGCCCTGCATAGTCGATCACCAGAAAGTCGCTTACTGCCTGCAGTGCCAGCAACGGGTGATGCCACACGCCGCGCGCGTAGTTCACCCCCTGGTCGCCGCGCGCCACAAATAGCTGCAGCGCCTGTTCGTCCGGCACCGGGCCTGGCGGCGCCACCACCACCAGATAGGGTCGCCCGTTCAGCGGCATGAAAGCCTGGCTGCCCAAGGGGTGGCGCTCCAGCATGGCAATGCGGAACGGCAACACCCGGGGTTGGCCGCGAAACAGGCTCACAATGGGGCGGCCACCGTCGGCCACGTCGATGCACATCAGGTCGTGATAGCGCGTGGTATTGCCAGCATTGATAGCAAATTGGCACACCTGCGGCCCGGCCTCCACCACGTCGCCGTACGGGGCAAAAGCGGCAGCGGTGAGCGGCTGCGGCGATAGCACGCGTGCAACCATTACAGTGCCCTGCCCCACAAGCGCAAGCGCGATACGCCGCCGTCAGGGTGGATGTTCAGACGCACGTGCGTTACCGGCCCCAGTGCGGCCAACCCTTCAAACACGTGGATGCTGTCCATCGCCAGCGGCTGCTCCGGCAGCAGCTGCGGCCAGAACATGCTTTGCGTGATGAGCGACTGCTCGGTGCCGCCGTCCACCCACGCCGCCTGCAGCGAGCAGCGGTCGGGGAAGTTGCCCTTGAAGTGGGCGGTATCCACCTCGATGCGCGTCAGCGTGCCGGGGTGACCCAGCGCGATCAGGCACCAGTCGTGGCCCGGCTCGCGGCGGCGGCGCGTCTCCCAGCCATCGCCCATATTGATGCCGCGCCCTGGCAGCAGCAGGTTGGCCGGCACGCCGTAGTGGGCGTCGTTCCACGCCACCGCGCGGCCGCCGTTTTGCAGCGCCGCCAGGTCGTATAGCTCGCCGCTCACGCAGCTGCCCACCGGCTGGCCGTACACGCGCAGCCGCGCCACGCCGCCGTCGGGGTAGATGTGCAGGCGCAGGTGGGTCCACTCGCCGTCCTGGCACGCCGGCAGCAGGTGGTGGCGGTTGCCACCCAGGCTGGTGGCCGGCAGCAGCTCGGTCCAGCTGGCCGCCTGCAGGGCGGCCACGTCGTCGCTGTGGCAAACGGTGGCCTCGATCATCACTGCCGGCGCGTAGTTGCCGGTGAAATGGCTGGTATCCACGTCAAAGCCGGCAATGCGGCCACGGCGGCCCAGGCGCACGATGGCCCAGTCGTGGCCGGTGGTGCGCTTGCGCCGTGTTTCCCAGCCGTCCATCCATTTGCCGTTGTCGTCGTACTTGCCGGGAATGAACTGCGCCGGCTGCGGGTCCAGCATGCGCGACAGCGGCGCAAAAAAGTCGTCGCTGCAGGCCAGGCCGGCGGCGCCCAGGCGCGGGTCGGCCAGGTTGATGCTGCGGGCGGCCCAGTCCGGCAGCTCGGCGGCCGGCGCGATGAGGATTTGTTGCATGGTGTGCTCCTGTCGTGGGCCGCTCAAAATACGGCGCCGATGAAATTGGCCAGCTCCGGCGTGCCCGGCCGGCGGAACAGCTGTTCCGGAGGGCCGTATTCGTGCACCCTGCCTTCGTGCATGAACACCAGCTTGTCGCTGACCTCGCGGGCAAAACGCATTTCGTGCGTCACCATGATCAGCGTCATGCCTTCGGCCGCCAGCTGGCACACCACGGCCAACACTTCGTTGACCAGCTCCGGGTCCAGCGCCGAGGTGATCTCGTCGCACAGCAGCACCTTGGGTGACATCGCCAGCGCACGGGCAATGGCCACCCGCTGCTGCTGGCCGCCGGACAGCTGCTCGGGGTAGGCGTCAAACTTGTGCGCCAGCCCGACTTTGTCCAGCATCTGCGTCGCCAGCGTACGGGCGTCGCTGCTGGCGGTTTTCTTCACCACCTTGCAGGCCAGCATCACGTTTTCGCCCACGCTCAGGTGCGGAAACAGGTTGAACTGCTGGAACACCATGCCCACTTTCAGACGCAGGGCGCGCAGGTCGGTCTGCCCGGCGTGCAGGCGCTCGCCGTCGACCTCCACCACACCTTCGTCTATGCTTTCCAGGCCGTTGATGGCGCGCAGCAGGGTGCTCTTACCGGAGCCGCTGCGGCCGATGATGGCCACCACCTCGCCCTGGCCGACCTTCAGGTCGATGCCCTTGAGCACGTGGTTGGTACCGAAATGCTTGTGAAGCGCATCAATGCGAACGAGCGACATGCAGTTTCCTTTCCAGTTTTCTGGCCAGCAGCGACAGCGGGTAACACAGCAGGAAGTAGCCCAGCGCCACCAGACCAAACACCAGAAACGGCTGGAAAGTGGCATTGGCCAGCGCGCTGCCGGTCTTGGTGAGTTCGGTAAAGCCGATGATGGAGGTGACCGCCGTGGCCTTCACCACCTGCACCGAGAAGCCGATGGTGGGCGCCACCGCCAGGCGTAGCGCCTGCGGCAGGATGACGTGGCGCATCTGTTCGTAACGGCTCATCGCCAGGCTGGCCGCCGCCTCCCACTGCCCACGCGGTACCGACTCCACGCAGCCGCGCCAGATCTCGGCCAGAAAAGCGCTGGTATACGCCGTCAGCGCCAGGCCTGCGGCCAACCAGGCCGGGATGTCGGTGCCGGCCAGCGACAGGCCGAAAAACACCAGAAACAGCTGCATCAGCAAGGGCGTGCCCTGGAACAGCTCGATATAGGCCCTGGCCAGCCGGCGCAGCACCGGCTGCGGGCTGATGCGGGCGTACAGCACCAGCCCCCCGGCACTGCCGCCCAGCACGAAGGCCACCAGGGTCAGCAGCACCGTCCAGCCGCCCGCCAGCAGCAGGTTGCGGACGATGTCCCACAGCGTGAACGACATCATGCTTTTCTCCCCGCGATGACACGCTGGCCGAACACCAGCAGCAGCTGGCGCACCAGTAGCGACAGCAACAGGTACATCAGCGCCACGCAGATATAGGTTTCGAAAGCGCGGAAATTGCGCGACTGAATGAAGTTGGCCGCAAAGGTCAGCTCTTCGGCGGCAATCTGCGAACACACGGACGAGCCCAGCATCACGATGACAATCTGGCTGCACAGCGCCGGCCACACCCGCCACAGCGCTGGCCGCAGCACCACGTGCAGAAAGATTTGCCGCCGGCTCATCGCCAGCGCGGCAGCGGCTTCCAGCTGGCCGCGCGGCGTGGCCTCGATACCGGCACGGATGATCTCGGTGCTGTAGGCACCCAGGTTCAGCACCATCGCCAGGATGGCGGCCTGCCACTCGCTGAGGGCCACCCCCAGCGCCGGCAAGCCGAAAAAGATGAAGAACAGCTGCACCAGAAACGGCGTGTTGCGGATCAGCTCCACGTAGGCGCCCACCAACGCGTCGAACGGTGCCAGCCGCCATGCCCGAGCCACGCCGCCCAGCACCCCCACCAGCCCGCCACCCGCCACCCCGGCGGCGGTCAGCAGCAAGGTGTGGCCGGCGCCGGCCAGCAGCTGGGTGCGGTACTCCCACACCGCAGCAAAATCAAACTGGTAAACCATGAGGCATCCTCCGTGCCGGGCGCAGGCCCGGCAGCGTGCAGACGGTTACAGGGTGGCCGGCAGCGGCGCTTTCAGCCATTGCTGCGCGATCTTGTTCAGCGAGCCGTCCTTCTTGGCCTTGGCGATGATCTCGTTCACCCGCACCTGCAGGGTCAGCTCGCCTTTGGGCAGGCCGATGTAGCACGGCGAATCCTTGATCAGGAACTTGGTCTGCAGCGGGCGCTTGCTGGTGTTCTGCTCCAGCGAGGCCGCCACCACGTTGCCGGTGGCCAGCAGCTGGGTCTGGCCAGCGTAATAGGCCGACACCGTGGCGTTGTTGTCCTCGAAACGCTTGATCACCGCGCTGGCAGGCGCGATCTTGCTCAGCTCCAGATCTTCCACCGAGCCGCGCGTTACCGCCACGCTCTTGCCGGCCAGGTCGGCCGCCGACTGTACTTTTTCGGCTTTGGGCCCGAAGACGCCGTTGAAGAACGGCGCGTACGGCACCGAGAAGTCCACCACTTTTTCGCGCTCCGGGTTCTTGCCCAGGCTGGAGATCACCAGATCTACCTTACCGGTCGTCAGGTACGGCACTCGGTTGGTGCTGGTCACCGGCACCAGCTCCAGCTTCACCGCCAGCGCCTTGGCCACCAGGCGCGCGGTATCGATGTCGTAGCCTTGCGGCTGCATGTCCGGGCCCACCGAACCGAACGGCGGGAAGTCTTGCGGCACCGCCACGCGCAGCGTGCCGGCCTTCTTGATGTCGGCCAGCGCGTCGGCGTGGGCCAGCGGGGCGGCCAGCAGGCCGGTGCACAGCAGGGAAGCAGCAATGTTACGCAGCAGGGAACGACGTTTCATGGGGCAACTCCTTCAGTCAGGGCAGGAACAGGGGGAAAACCGGGCAAGGCCAGCACAAAGCCGATACGGCGGGCGGCCTGCTGCAAGTGGGCAAACATCGCCGCCTGGGCGGCGGCTGGGTCACGACGGCACAGCGCGTCCAGCACGGCGCGGTGTTCGTCGGCGGTATCCCAGATGTGGCTGTGGTCGGCAAACGGCAGGCGCAGGCTGTGGGCAAACGGCTGCTCGAACTGCTGGATCACCATCGCCAGCGGCACGTTGCCGGACAGGCGGGCGATGGCCATGTGGAAGGCGAGGTCGTGTTCGGCGGCGGCCACCAGGTCCAGCTTGTGCAGCGCCGCTTCCATCTGCTGCTGCAGTGCCTGCAGGCTGGCTTCGGCATCGGCGTCCAGCTGGCTGGCCGCCAGCGCGGCAGCGGCCGGCTCCAGGATGGCGCGCAGCTGGAACACCTGCTGCAGCGAGTGCGCGGCCGGGCCATCGGACAAGGGCTGGCTAGTGCGTGGCAGGCCGGCGGTCACCAGCACGCCCTTGCCCGGCTGCGAGCGCACCAGGCCTAGCGCCTCCAGCGTGGAAATAGCCTCGCGCAACGACGCGCGGCTGATCCCCATCGTGACGGCTAGCTCGCGCTGCGATGGCAACAGTTCGCCAGGCAGGAACAGGCCCTGCTGGATTTGCCGCTGCAAGGTCTGCGCGGCGTAGCTGGAAAGTCGGGTCATGGCGGGCTCCTGGGGTTCGGCGGCCTGACTGGTCAGACCAGTCAGGCCAATTTTCCGTTCTTCAGCAAGCACCGTGCCAACGCATAAAAAGACGCGATTACCAATGAAAATCCGTCAATTACAGCAAAATTCAACCAAAACCCTACCCAGCAGATAGCACACACCCTGAACCGCCATGGTGCAGGTGCTGCCAGATGGTGCACATACTGCCCCATCCATGGCCCGGTAATGCTGTCGCATCAGGCCACACCACCCCGCTGCGGATGACGGCCGCAGCCAACCAGGTGATGCCGATCATCAGGCCCGGTCTGGTGTCAGGATTGATAGCGGGCAGCCATGTAGCACGCCCCCACCGCATTACGTATCTGCCAGCAGCGAGTACGGTGGAGGGCGATGCCGCTGGACGGAGGCGCTGATCGCGCACCGGTAACGGACAGGTGACCGATACCCTTCATTGTGTCACGGGCATGAAAAAACCCTGCCAGGCGGCAGGGTTTAAGACAGCGGGCTACACCCGGGTCAGTGCAGTCACCCACTCAGAACTTCTCGTTCTCCAGCAAGTAGCGCCACTGGCCCTGCTGCAAGTCGCCCAAGCGCACACGGCCGATGCGGATACGGTGCAGACGCTCGATTTCCAGGCCGACCGCAGCGCACATGCGCTGGATATGGCGGCGCTGCTGTTGGCGCAGCACAAAGCACAGCTGGCGGTCGCTCTGGCGGCTGACACGGGCAGCGTCCAGCGTGTCACCATCGGCCTGCACACCTTTGCCCAATGCGGCCAACTGTTCGGCCGTGGCGGGGGTTTTCAGCCATACCAGGTATTCCTGCTCGCACTCGCCGGCCAACAGCTTGCGTGCTACGCGGCCGTCCTGCGTCAGCACCAGCAGGCCGGACGCGTCAACGTCCAGCTTGCCTGCTGCCGCCAGCTTGTGCTGGTGCTTTTTCAGGAACATCACACCAGAGCGGTCTTGCTCGGCGCGGGTTTCCGGCTTGATCAAGAGCCAGGCCGGGCGATCGCCCTGCATTTCGGCCGGGCCGCTGACAAAGCCTACCGGCTTGTACAGCAAGATGGTAACGCGCTCGGCCTGCACGTTCAGCGCACCGCTTTCCAGGGTAACGGTTTGCTCCGGGCGCACGCGGCTGCCCAGTACGTTGACTACTACGCCATCTACTTTTACCAGCCCCTGCTCGATAAATTCGTCCGCTTCGCGGCGGGAGCACAAGCCCAGCTCGGTCATGCGTTTGGACAGGCGGATAGTGTTGTCGTCGCTCATGGCGCATACCTCTAAACATTCAAGCAGGGATTATCGCCGCTTTTGCCGCTGGCGCGGTGGGCAATACCGCCCTGGCGGCACCTGCAGCCGTAAAAAACCCCCTCGGTATACCCGAGGGGGTGGTCAGCCAGACTACTGGCGATCAGAAGGCAACCGCGACACCGGCATACGCGCCGTCGGCCAGCTTGATATTGCGGCGGCTGTCTTCACGCTTGACCTCTACCGTGCGGTAGCCCACTTCGACGCCCACCATTTTCAGCGGGCTCCAGCGTACGCCGGCCATGGTGTCGGTGACTTGTTTCACGGTGCCGCTGCTGGCACCGGCACCAGCGTAAAAGCCGTGCACAAACGCTTCGGCATTCATCGGCAGATCCACCGTCAGGCGGCCCCCGGCCATGGCGGCGGTCGCCGCGCCATCGGCTTCCAGATACACCAGCTTGCCACCCAGGTCGAGGCGCAGCAAGGTGGGTACCGGCAGGCCGATCATCACGCCGGCCGCGCCAAAGCTGGGTTTGTCGCCACGGCGATCCTTGTTGTCCGATTTAACGTAGTCCAGTGCCAGGCCAGGGCCGAGGCCGGTAGGCATGCGGGTAACAAAGCGGTATTCGCTGCCCGCAGCAATCGTGGTGTCACCGGCATGGGCGGCAAGGGGCATGGCCAGTATGGCTGCGGCCAACAGGGTGTAGCGTGTCATTATCGTTATCCGTTAATCATGAAGAGCGCGGCCATATTACGCGCTCGGCTGCTGCGCCTCCAGCGCTTCGATGCGCTGCAACATAGCGGCCAGCTGCGCCTCCAGCCCGGCGACGCGCTCCGCCAATGCGGCATCGCCGCCCTGTGGTGCCAGGTTGGCCGCCGACACGGCCAGGGCTGGCGGGTGCAACAGATGCACCCAGCGCGCTTCGCGCTCGCCCGGCTGGCGCGGCAGTTTTTCTACCAGTGGCGGGTATTTGTCGGCCAGCGCGGCCAGGGCGGTTTCCACCTCGTCCACACTGGCAAAACTGTAGACGCGGCCAGCACGGGTGCGCAGCTCGGCGCTGGTCTGCGCGCCACGCAGCAGCAGCAAACCCAGTGCGGCCAACCTGGCGCCATCGATATTCCAAGCGTAGTTCAGGCGGTGCTCGTACTTGGCCACGCGGCTGCCGGCCGGGATACGCTCGGCCACCAGTTTTTGCGCCATCAGCTCGTCCAGCGAACTGCTGATATCCGCCTCGCTCAGGCTGAGTACCGGGTCGCGGCTGGTGAGCTGGTTGCAGGCAGACTGCAGGGCATTGAGGGTGAGCGGGTAGCTATCGGGCGTGAGCGCCTGTTTTTCTATCAGTGCGCCCAATACGCGCACGGTGTGCGGATGCAAAGTCAGATTGTCCATACCGGCACCTGTGTGGGTGAAATGCAGGGTTGAAATGTCAATAAATGAATGCATCATCGCACTGCTACCGCGTGCGGCCAAGCCTGCCTTGACAGTACCCGGCAGATTGCGCACCCTTGCGCGGTTTTGTACTGGCAGCAAGGGGCGGGAATGAAGCGCGTGGATCTTCTTTTGGTAGAACAGGGCCTGGCCCCGTCGCGTACGGCAGCACAGCAGCTGATCGAGGCTGGCCGCGTCAGCGTGGCTGAGGGTGCCGGCACGCGCCTTATCGGCAAGGCCAGCCAGAAACTGCCCGACGATGCGGTATTCCATGTGGTGCCGGACGAAGCCGACCGCTACGTGTCGCGTGGCGGGCTGAAAATGGCCGGTGCGCTGGCGGCCGCCGGTCTGCACGATATCCAGGGCTGGCGTGCGCTGGACGTGGGGCAATCCACCGGTGGCTTTAGCGACTGCCTGCTGCAAGCCGGCGCGTGCCGTGTGGTGGGTGTCGATGTGGGCCACGACCAGTTGGCCGCACGCCTGCGCAACGATGCGCGCGTACGCTATTTCGAAGGGGTGAATGCCCGCGCCCTGGACCACGCGGCTCTGCTGGCGGCCAACGATGGCGAAGCCTTCGACCTGATGGTATGCGATGTATCGTTTATTTCTGTGGCGCTGATCTACCCGTCGGCTCTACCGCTGATCCGGCCGGGCGGCTATCTGCTCAGCCTGGTAAAACCGCAGTTCGAGGTTGGCCGCGAGGGGCTGGGGCACGGTGGTATCGTGCGTGATAGCTCGCTATACGCCGGTGTGGAAGACAAGATCAGCCGCTGCGTGGCCGAGCTGGGCTTTGACAAGCTGGGCTGGTTTGACAGCCCGATCAAGGGCGGCGACGGCAACCACGAATTTTTCATCCTGGCGCGCCGCCGCTAGCCACCGCCCCGGCTTGCCGGCCGGTTACGGTGGCGCGGGCGGCATCCTGGTTCAGCCTGCGCCGGGTGCGGCGCTGTCGTCGTCTTCCGGGTTACGCACCACCAGCAGCGGCAAGGTGCTCTTGCGCAGTACCGACTCGGCAAAGCTGCCCAGCAACAGGTGGCGCCAGCCGCGATGGCCGTGCGTACCGATTACCAGCAGGTCGGCCCCGGCCTGCTCTGCAAATTCGACCAGCTGCGCAGTAGCGGCTTCGCTACCTTGCGGTGCTTCCAGCAGCTGCTGGCTGATGTCTTTTACACCATGCTCGCGGGCATAGTTTGCCGCTTCATCCAATACCGCTTGCCCCTGTTTTCTGGCCTCGTCGTACAATGCCTGGGTATCCAGCAAGCCCGCACTTTCTACCGCAAAATCGTGCAGGCAGATAACATGTACCAGGGAAAGGTGGCTGTTGGCCGTAGCGGCAATACGGACGGCCTCGATCAATGCCGGGCGGGCGTTGTGGCTGCCGTCCAGTGCGATAGCGAGATGCTTGTACATGAAACTCTCCTTACCAGTGGGTGTCTGATGTTTATCCAGATTGTGCATTACCCACACAACTTGCCCCTATAACTGGTTCGATCTTGCTTGATCTGGTGCAAGTGCTATCGATTTAGTACTTCTACTAATAATCAAACCGTAGCAACTCATTTATCATGCCAAGCAGTTTATCTAACGGAGTCTGATGTGCTGGGAACGTTTATTTTTGTGGTCTGTTGTTTCTTTGTCGGGCTGGTAGCGTTTTTTTACTTCCAGGGCAAAAAGCATAAAAACAATCCACCCAGCCGCACCGTGTACGCCGCGCACACCCAGCGCCGCGTGCTGCCCCCTACCAACCACATGACGGGTGAGGCTTACGGCAAACTGCTGCGTGCCGCACAGGGGGACCGCCAGCAAGTAGAACTGTGGATTGTCGAAGCCCAGTGCAACCTGACCGGCCGCACACGCAGCGAAATCATCGAGCTGCTAGCCAAAGAGCGCTAGGCAGCCGCCGCTGCCCGCCGCAAACGCCCCGCCATGCGGGGCGTTTTGCATTGGTCTTATCAAGCCAGTACGCCAAGATAACGGCGCTCCCATGCGGTAATTTCGTTGTGGAAGCTGGCCAGCTCCACCTCTTTTACCGCAGCGTAGGCCTGACTGAACTCGCGACCAAACAGGCGCGTAGCGGCTTCACCTTGCTGCATGCACGCCAATGCCGCATCCAGCGTGCGTGGCAGCGCCTCGCTACTATCAGGCTGCAAGAATACGTTGCCGCTCACCGCCGGCGTAGGCTGCAAGCCTTGCTCCATGCCCAGCAAACCCGCGCCCAGGCTAGCCGCTAGCGACAGATACGGGTTGGCATCGCAGCCTGGAAGCCGGTTTTCTACGCGACGGGCCTGCGGTGCAGACAGCGGTACCCGCAAGCCCACCGAGCGGTTATCTACCCCCCAGCTCAGGTTCACCGGTGCGGCCAGGTTTTTGACAAAGCGCCGGTAGGAGTTGGGGCTGGGGCAATACAGCGGCATCAGCTCGGCCAGGTAGCGCTGCATGCCAGCGATAAAACCGTAAAACAGCTGGCTTTCGCTGCCATCGGGCTGGCTGAAAATATTGCGGCCGTCGCGGTCTACCACGCTTTGGTGCAGGTGCATGGAGCTGCCGGGCTCACCCGCCAGCGGCTTGGCCATGCACACCACATTCAGGCCGTGTTTGTTGCCGGTTTCTTTCAGCAGGGTCTTGAACAGGAAGGTCTGGTCGGCCAGCGCCAAGGCATCGCCATGCTTGAGATTGATCTCGAACTGGCTAGGCCCCATCTCGTGTACCCAGGTATCGGTAGCGATACCCAGCATCTCGCAGCCACGGTAGACATCGTCGAAGAAGGCTTCCAGATCATTGAGGGTGCTGAAGCTGAACGAGTCGAAGCCACGCTCGCGCCGGCCACTGCGCAAGGCCGGCGGCTGGAACGGCGCGTCGCTGTCCGGGTTAGCCGCAAACAGGTAGAACTCCAGCTCTGGTGCGACCACCGGTGTCCAGCCCCGTGCGGCGTAGCGCTGTAGTATTTGTTTCAACACCGTGCGCGGCGCCAGCGGAGACAAGCTGCCGTCGTGATCGACACAATCGCATAGCACCAAGGCCCGTGGCGTGGCCGCCCAGGGCAGCTGGCGCAGCGTGGCCATATCCGGCAGCAGCGTCACATCGGGGTCTTGCTCGCCGTAAAAGCGGTAATCGGGAAACTCGCCAACGCAGCTCTGGATAGCAACGGCACGCGCAATGCGCAGCTGCTGGCCATCGATAAAAGCTTGGCGTGGCAAGGTTTTACCGCGCGCAAAACCGGTTACGTCAGCAAACGCCAGCTCGACATCACGAACGCCCAGCTGGCTTAGCCATAGTGCCTGCTCGGGGTGTGGTACGGGGTGGGACATGCGGCATCTCTCCTGTTATGAGCCTGGCCAGGGTGGCTGGCAGGCATGCTATGCAAGGAGTATGCACGCGAACATTCCGCAATCAAGCACATGGTTCCGCAAGGCGGAACCGTTTAAAAAATTAAGCCAAAAGGACAGCCTGATCAGACAGCGACGCCACAGTAAGCCATCCCCCGGCTACCACGCGTGCCATTACTGCAAGGCAGAGCACTGGTTACGGCCCATGCGCTTGGACGCGTACATGGCCTGATCGGCACGGCGCAACCAGTCGTGCAATGTATCGCCCTGGCGCAGCTGGGTAATACCGAACGAGGCGGTGACCGGCAAGCTCACGGGCTGCCGCAACAGCGGTTCTGCGGCCAACTGTTCACACAGCCGCCGTGCCAGCTGGGCGGCATCGTCCAGCCGCATACCCGGCAGCAGGATGATGAACTCTTCACCACCAAAGCGGGCAAGCAGGTCGTAGGGACGCAATTGCTGTTGCAAGCGCAGTGCCAGCGCCACCAATACAGCATCGCCGATATCATGGCCGTGGCTGTCGTTGATTAGTTTGAAATGGTCGATATCCAGCATGATCAGGCTGCTGGGCTCTTGCTGTAGCGCCCATAAATCCAGCCTGTCATTCAGCGCCGCAAGAGCCGCCCTGCGGTTGGGCAGCTGGGTCAGCTCGTCCTGGTGTGCCATGCTGCGTATGGTCTGTAGCGCTTGCTGCAGGCGTAAGTGTTCATCCTGCAAGGCAGCCAACGAGAGCTCGGCGCGCACATTGGCGTCCAGCAACTCCTCGGTGAGCAGCTGGGCCTGCAAAGCAGAGCGCACCCCCAGCACCAGCTGGCGGTTGACCACGCCGCTATATACGGTCAGAAAAAAAGCATACAAGGCGCCGGCAATCGCTACGTACAACTCCAGCGCCTGTGGATAAAGAAGGGCGTGCAACAGTACCGGCAGGTAAATACTCAGCAGAAACACCACTACCGAGGTCCAGAAAATGGAGTGCACCAGCACCACCATGGCACAAATGCCACTGAGCACGATGTACAGCATCATGCCGAACACCGGGGTGGCAATCGGTAGCAGAAACCAGACGCTGATACCCCAGCCCAGGCCTAGCAGGCACTTGGTAAGCAGATACCTGCGTATCCAGCGCCGGCCATCAGCTGGCGGCTCGCCACGGAGCGCTTGCGGCAAGATCATCAACAGGCTGAGCACCACGATCAGGTTGATGCAGGCAAACCAGACGTAGAGTGGCTGCAGATTATGCAGGTGCTCGGCATGCCCCAGATACAGCAGCAAACCGGCGGCTACCGGGGTGGACAGGCTGGCAACAAAACTGCGCCGCGCTACCAGCCGGATACGCTCGTCGCGTACCTGCACCTCCAGCTGGCTGGTATTCATGCCTGCGTCGAGCTGCATATGCTCCCCTTCCCTGTAATAAGGCGAGCTGGCCTATGCCAGCCCGCCTTGCTATAGGCACATCACCTGCAGAGGCTGGCTAGCTGCGTACCTGGCCATCACCCAGCACGATCCACTTCTGGCTGGTGAGGCCGTGCAGCCCTACCGGGCCACGCGCGTGGATTTTGTCAGTGGAAATACCGATTTCGGCACCCAGCCCGTACTCGAAACCGTCGGCAAAGCGGGTACTGGCGTTGACCATCACGCTGGCCGAATCGACCTCGCGCAGGAACTGGCGCGAGCGGGCGTAATCGTCGGTAATGATGGCGTCGGTATGATGGCTACCATAGTGGTTGATGTGCTCGATGGCGTCGTCGATACCGCCCACGACCTTGATGGCCAGAATCGGCGCCAGATACTCGGTGCCCCAGTCATCCGCCGTCGCGGCTACCACCTTGTCACCCAGAATGCCGCGTGTGCGTTCGCAGCCGCGCAGCTCTACGCCTTTTTCCCAGTACGCTGCGGCCAACCTTGGCAGGATGAACTCGGCAAAGGCGGTATGCACCAGCAGGGTTTCCATGGTGTTGCAGGTGCCGTAGCGGTGGGTTTTGGCGTTCAGCGCGATATTGAAGGCTTTGTCCGGGTTGGCCGTGTCGTCGATATACACATGGCAGTTACCGTCCAGGTGCTTGATCACCGGCACGCGGGCATCACGGCTGATGCGCTCGATCAGGCCCTTGCCACCACGCGGCACAATCACATCGACAAACTCGGTCTGGGTAATCAGCTCGCCCACGGCGGCGCGGTCGGTGGTTTCCAGTACTTGCACCACGTGCTGCGGCAAGCCGGCCACGCGCAGGCCCTCGTGCACACAGGCGGCAATCGCCTGGTTGCTGTGGAAGGCTTCCGAGCCGCCACGCAGGATCACCGCATTGCCCGATTTCAGGCACAGGCCGGCGGCGTCGGCGGTGACATTGGGGCGCGCTTCGTAAATGATGCCGATCACGCCCAGCGGTACGCGCATCTTGCCCAGCTGTATGCCGGAAGGGCGGTAGCTGAACTCGCCCATTTCCCCCACCGGGTCGGGCAGCGCGGCAATCTGGCGCAGGCCTTCTGCCATGCCGTGAACGGTTTTTTCCGACAAGGTCAGGCGGTCGATCATGGCCTCTTCCAGGCCGTTTTTCCGCGCGGCCTCTAGGTCCAGCATATTGGCGGTTACCAAGCGCTCCAGATCGCGCTCGATGGCATCGGCCATAGCGTGCAGTGCCTTGTTTTTCTGGTTGGTATCCGCGCGGGCTATGGCGCGGCTGGCCTTGCGGGCAGCCTGGCCAACGACATTCATATAATGCTTAACGTCCATGGTCTTGTCCTGAAATACATGTGGTGTCCCTAGCTTTCAGAGTAATGCAAAGCAGGGGGATTCGGCCAGTGTTCATATCAAACCCGGGCCGCACTACCCGCCTGCCACTTTATGGCAAGCCTTGGTTTTATCGGTATTTATACAACGTTAGCCCATGCCCGGCGGGCAGATGGTGCACTGCAAGATTGACCACCGTAGTGCTTAGTCCTTACTTTGTCCGACAAGCAACCGCTTGACAGATGCGCAAGGCTTTCAGGAGACCGGCATGACCTCGTACCAGGCGTTTTACCAGCAGTCCATCAACGAGCCCGAAACGTTCTGGGGAAGAGAAGCCGCGCGCATCCACTGGCACAAGCCATTCGACAAGGTACTGGCCTACGATAAGCCCCCGTTCAGGGAGTGGTTTGCCGGCGGCCTCACCAACCTCTGCTACAACGCGGTAGACCGCCACCTGGCCGAGCGCGCCGAGCAAACCGCGCTGGCCTATGTCTCCAGCGAGACCGGCATCGAAACCGGCTACACCTTCCGCGAGCTGCACGCCGAAGTCGCCCGCTTTGCCGCCATCCTGCAGGCGCAAGGCGTGGCCAAAGGCGACCGCGTGCTGATTTACATGCCGATGATTCCGGAAGCCATTTTCGCCATGCTGGCCACCGTGCGGCTGGGCGCCGTGCATTCGGTGGTATTCGGCGGCTTCGCCCCCGCCAGCCTGGCCACCCGCATCGAGGACGCCAGCCCGAAAGTGATGATCACGGCCGACGCCGGCATGCGCGGCGGCAAGGTCATCCCCTACAAACCGCTGGTAGACGAAGCGCTGGGCTACGCCGGCGCCAGTGCACCGGCCAAAGTGATTGTGGTGAACCGCGGCCTGGCCGAAGCCCCGATGATGAAACCGGGGCGCGACCTGGACTACGACAGCCTGCGCGAAGCGTACCTGCACGAGCGCGCCGAGGTGGAATGGGTCGAGTCCGGCCACCCCAGCTACATCCTGTATACCTCTGGCACCACCGGCAAGCCCAAGGGTGTACAGCGCGATACCGGCGGCTACGCCGTGGCACTGGCCGCCAGTATGGATTACATCTACGGCGGCAAGCCTGGCGAATGCTACTTTTCCACCTCCGACATCGGCTGGGTGGTAGGCCACTCCTATATCGTGTACGGGCCGCTGATCAACGGCATGACCACGCTGGTTTACGAGGGCCTGCCCATCCGCCCCGACGCCGGCATCTGGTGGCAGCTGGTAGAAAAATACCGCGTCAGCGTGATGTTCTCTGCCCCCACCGCCATCCGTGTGCTGAAGAAGCAAGACCCGGCGTGGCTGCACAAACACGACCTGTCCAGCCTGCGCGCCCTGTTCCTGGCCGGCGAGCCGCTGGACGAACCCACCGCCACCTGGATCGCCGGCGAGCTGGACATCCCGGTGCTGGACAACTACTGGCAAACCGAAACCGGCTGGCCGATGCTGACGCTGTGCAACGGCGTGGAAAAGAAAGACGTGAAATTTGGCAGCCCCGGCCTGCCGGTATACGGCTTTAACGTGAAACTGTTCAACGAAAGCACCGGCCAGGAAGTCGGCCCGGGCGAGAAAGGCGTCATCGGCGTGATTCCGCCGCTGCCGCCAGGCTGTATGAGCACGGTATGGGGCCAGGACCAGCGCTTTGTCGATACCTACTTCAGCCTGTTCAAGGACAAACTGGTGTATTCCAGCTTTGACTGGGGCATCAAGGACGAGGACGGCTACTACACCATCCTTGGCCGCACCGACGATGTAATCAACGTAGCCGGCCACCGCCTGGGTACCCGCGAGATCGAAGAGGCCGTCAGCAGCCACAGCGCCATTGCCGAGGTCGCGGTAGTGGGCGTGGAGGACAGCCTGAAAGGCCAGGTGCCCAAGGCGTTTGCGGTGGTGAAAAACCCGGCCGTACTGGACGACCCGGCCAGCCGTGCCGCACTGGAAAAAGAAGTGATCGCCCGCGTGGCGGCGCAGCTGGGTGCCATCGCCAACCCGGCACGGGTGTACTTTGTGAATCAGCTACCGAAAACCCGCTCTGGCAAGGTACTGCGCCGCTCCATCCAGGCGCTGGCCGAAGGCCGCGACCCGGGCGACCTCACCACACTGGACGACCCGGCCGGTATCGAGCAGATCCGCCAGATCATCCAGCAGTAATAGCAAGCGCGGCTGCGGCCGCCGGCTCCCTTTGGCTCCCCCTGTGTCGAGGCAGCGGGAGCCTTTTTTACCGCCTGATACGCAAACACCCGGCCGTGGCCGGGTGTTTGCGTGGCAAATACGCCCGCGCCTTACATCTTGAACGTAGCCACTACCGCGCCCAGATCCTGGGCGTGTACGCTCAGCTGACCTGCTGCCGTGGCGGTCTGGTCTACCGTGCCCTGGTTGGTTTCGGTCATGGCCGAGATCACCTCGGCACGCTGCGCGATATCGCGCACCGCCAGTTGCTGCTCGCCCAGCGCCAGCGCTACCGACTCGATATGGCGGCTGATGTTGGCCGCATTGTCGCGGATGCCTTCTATCGCTTCGCTGGCCTTACGGCTTTGCTCTACGCCGTCTTGCGTGGCGGTGACACTGCCCTGCATGGTGCCTACCACCTCATGCATGCCATGGCTGAGGTTATCGATCTGGCGGCTGATATCCACTGTGGCCTGGCTGGTGCGCTCGGCCAGCTTGCGTACTTCGTCGGCTACCACGGCAAAACCGCGGCCGCTTTCGCCGGCGCGCGCGGCTTCAATCGCCGCATTCAGTGCCAGCAGGTTGGTCTGGTCGGCAATGTCGTGAATGGTCTGGGTAATGCTGGCAATGGTGCGGGTTTGCGTACTCAAGCCATCCAGCGCTTCTGCGGCACCGGAAATATGGCCGGCAATGCCGCGGATATCGTCGGCCGACTGGCGTATCAGGCCGGCGCACTCGCCCACAGCCTTATCGGCGTCATGCGCTTCCTGCTCTACGTAGCGGATCTGCTCGGCCAGCTGGCTGATGCTCTGCAGTACTTCTTCTACCGACACGGCAATCGCCCGCGATGCTTCACTTTGCGCATGCGAGGCATGCTGTACATCGCGCGCCGAGCGCGACAGATCGCCGGCATTGCCTTGCACCTGGCTAGCCAGGTCGCGGATGCGGCCGGTGATGTCTCGCAGCTTGTCCTGCATGTCCGATAGTGCACCCATCAGGCTGTTTTCGCGCCCCGCCGGTACCCGCAGCACATGGCTCAGATCCCCTGCCGCGATATAGCGCGTCTGGCGCATGGCTTCTACCGGCTCGCCACCCAGGCTACGGAATACGCGGCGGTACTGCAGCACACCGCCTGCCGCTACCAGCAGAATCAGCACGCTGCCACTAAGCAGCAAACTGGTTTGGGCCGAGGCGATCTGCGCTTCACTATCGCTCACAACCTGCTGCACATTCTGTTCTACGCGCTGCTGCAGCGCTTCAAGCTTTTTGGTCAGCGCCTCGGCCCGCTCGTCAAAACCGGTGCCAGGCGCCTTCATCAAGGTGTTGCCAGCCTCGCGCCCCTGATTGATGTAGGCGTCGGCCATTTGCTGGCCTACCTGGTAAAAGGTATCCAGTAGCTGCCGCGTCGCCTGGGCATCATCGCCATAAGCCGCATCCAGTTGCTTGAGCTCGTCCAGTTGCTTGACTGCAGCCTCGTAGTGCTCTTTAGCATCGCCAAAACCATCGCGGTCGCCGGTAGCGCTGGCGTCGGTAAGAAACTGCTGGATCTGCACCACATGGAAGCGCAGGTCGCCCATGCGGTCGGCCAGGCCATCTGCCACCTGATGCTCGTAGCGGCTATTGGCCATGATTTTATTGAGGCCGATTGTCACGATGGCAGTCTGGGCAATGGCCAGCAATACGGTAACCACGACAAAGCTGATCAGTAAGGGGCGTAATTTGCGGGAGGCAGGAATAGGCATGGGCAAGGCTTGTATAAGAATTAACCCTGCCATTTTGGCGGCTTTTGCCTGGAAGCGCTCGTGCTATAAGGCGAGTATTTGATCTGCGGCCAGATTTTATAAAGAGCGGCCATGGTTGGCCGCGGCCAACCATGGCGCAGCATAGGCAGACTCCACCCGCCACTGCACCATGGCCGGGTGGCTCGTGCCAAATATCTATAAAAATGCAACACGCCAATGGCAGCAGGCAGCCCACCTTGGCATCAGAGCCTGCCTAGCCGTGGTGCAATGTCTTTTTTACACGACGCATGCCCAGCCACACCAGCAAAGCCACCAGTGGAATGGCCAAACCGGTGAGCAGCTCGACATCCAGATGCAAGCCTGTGGCCTTGCCCGCCTTGAAGAGGTAACCCAGCAAGCCCACTGCGTAGTAGGTCAGCACGCCAACCGACAAACCCTCTACCGTTTCCTGCAGCCTGAGTTGCAGCTCGGCACGGCGGTCCATGCTGGCCAGCAAGGCACGGTTTTGCGCCTCGTGCACCACTTCTACCCGGGTACGCAATAGCGCCGTGCTGCGCTGTAGCCGTGCCATCAGCCGCTCTTGCCGCTGTGCGGCGGTTTCACAGGTTTCCATAGCCGGGGCCAGGCGGCGCTCCATGAATTCGTAAAACGGCTGCAGGCCGGATAGCCGCGTTTCGCGTAGCTCGGCAATGCGCCTGGCTACCAGCTTGTAGTACGCCCGCGCGGCGGCAAAGCGGTACTGGCTTTGCGCGATCAGCTGCTCGCCCTGGGCGGACAGGTCGGTAAGCTCGTCCAGCATGGCGGCGTCGTGCGCACTTTGTTCTGCCATATGCAGGGTGACGCTGCGCAGCCGGGTACCCAGGCGGTCCAGCTCGCGCATCTGGCGTTTGGCCTCGGGTAGCGCCAGCAGGGCCAGCAGGCGGTAGGTTTCCATTTCGAACAGGCGCTGCATCATGCGGCCAGACTGCGACGGGCCCATGGCGCGGTCGATCACCACGTAGCGGCTAAAGCCTTCTGCCAGCCGCGGGTCCGGGTGCAGACGCAGGTCGGTGTAGGCTACGCCGTTACCATCCCCGATTTCGGCACCGATCAGCTCCTGGCCGCCAAACCAGCGCTGGGCAATATCCGGTGCCGGTGCCTCTTGCGACGCCGGCAGCAGCACGGCGTGCATGGCCACCATGACGGCGCCGGGCAAGCTGCCCAGCCAGTCTGCCGGCAAGCGGTCCAGCGCGGTGCGCTCGAACGGCTCGACAAAGTCGCCACCCAGCACAAAGGTGTAGCGGGCAAACTCGGTATGCAAGGCCCAGCGTATGGTGAGGTCACCGGCCACGCCGGTATAGTGCATCTGACTATCGTCCGGCAGCGGCAGGCCCATGCGCTGCAGCAAATCCTGCAAGGCGCTGCGCTGCGGCGCTTCGGCTTCGTCGAAAAAAAGCGTCAGCGTGGTCAGCCGCGCCGGTGACGGTATGGCAATCGGCGGGCGCGCGTGCGCCTCGTCGTTCAGGCTGCGGCGAAGGGGGTGCGTATTGAGCGTGATCATCTGTTTGTGGAATCCCTGATTGCGAAGCTCTACGGCTTCTGCAAGGCAGCTTACCTGCTGCCACGCTGCCGGGCTAGCCAGGCCACACAATGCGGCACTGCCCGGGGCTATACCATGCAAGGATCACGCCAGGGTATGCGGCCAGGGGGCAGAAGGTTGGCCGCAACAGAAATCAGGAGGCTTTGTCGCTACCGCGATGGTGGCGCAGCAGCTTGCCCAGCGCTTCTTTCACCACCGGGTTGCGGATCTCGCCAGCCGCACGGGCAAAGGCGTCCAGCCCGGCATCCGACAGCTGGAACGATTTGCTGCGCACCGGTTTGGGCGGGGTGGGCAGTACCTTCACGCGCAGGGTCTGCACCGGGTAGCCCTGGCGGGTAAGCGGCGCTACCACGCTATTACCCAGCATGCGCAGGCGGGCCGCTACCGTACTGTTGTACGCATACACCACCAGCTCGCCATCGCGAAAGCACGCTACCTGGCAATGCTGGCCCAGCATACCGGGCAGCAGGCGCTTGAAGGCACGGTCTAGCTGCAAGATGGCTTGCGCGGCGGCGGTAAGGTCGGCCAGGCGCGCGTCGCGCTTGCTGAACTGGCTCAGTGGCTGGCTGCTCATGGCAAAAGACAAAAAAGGAATGGACGCAGAGTGTAGCCCATCTGCCGGCGGGTGACGGCCGAAAAAACAGCCAGCCCATACGGGCTGGCTGCAGGCGCATGGCTACTGGCTTAAGGCAGGACGGTTACCGACGGGCTGCCGGCGACTACCTCCAGCTTGGTGATGCTGCGTGTGGCGGGCAGTGCTGGCGCCGCACCGGCGCTAAGCGTCTTCAGGGTATGGAAGCTGCAGCTGAGCTTGGCCGGCGTGAGCGTCACCAGGGCGTAGCCCTGGGCGTCGGTATTGGCCACTTTCAGCCAGCTGTTGAACGTGGTCAGCGTGCTGTTGAATGTATTGGTGCGCACCCCGCCCTGCTCGGTGTAGATCAGCGGCTTGGTTTTGCCAAAGCTGGCGCTGCTGTCTACCACGCTCTCGAAATAGCTATAGAACGAGTTGCTGGAAATACCGGCGGTCACCAGGTCCACCATCACCGGCACCGGGCTGGCGGCGTCGTAGTCGTCCATCACGCTACCGGCAAAGAAGGCGTGGATGTCACCGGTCAGCGCCACTACGTTGGCGATGGCGTTGTCTTTCAGGTGCTTCATCAGCGCCTTGCGCTCGGCGTTGTAGCCGTCCCACTGGTCGGCGTTCAGCAGGAACACGTCAAAGAACTGGGCGGCAGGCAGCGCGGCGTCCAGCTGCGGCTTGATGGCGGCATCGAATACGGTGCCGTTAATGTTGGCGAAGTTGGTAAACAGTGTTTTGGTATTGGCATAGCTGGGTGCGGGCACCTGAGTCGCCTTGTTGGCGCTAGGCACCGCCGCGGCGGCGGTAGTGAGGTCGGTCACCAGTGCCGTCATCAACGCGCTTTGCAGCGCGGCCAGTGCACCGTTGGCCGCAATCAGGCTTTGCACCATCAGGCCGGCTACCGCCTGGGTACCGTTTACCTGCATGCGCAACAGCGATACCTCGTTACCCCACAGCTTCCAGGTGGTGTTGGCCGCGCTCATCTGGTCTTTCCACCACTGGCGCTGGGTACTGCCCAGAATGGATACCGGGTCCAGGCTGCCACTGGCCGCGCTCATTTTCTGGCCCTCTACCGTGGCCAGCGTGGACTTGGGTACAAAGTAGCGGCTGCCGATCTCGCTGCCGGCGCCTACTTCGGGGATAACGTGGTCGGCGCGGTACAGGCGCTGGTCGGTCATCACTAGCGTAGCCAGGTTGCCAAAGCTGAACTGGCGGTAAATCTGGATGTTCTGGAACGACGGGTTGGCCGTATCCAGGCTGACATCGGCCGGCATGTACTCGAACCAGGCCTGGTTGGCGTCGCGGCGGCGGCTGGTCACTTTGGCGGCGTCTTCGCCGGTGGCGTAGTTCTGGCGGTCTTGCCAGGCGTCGTCGCTGAACTCGTGGTCGTCCCATACCGCAATAATGGGGAATGCCGCGTGCAGCGCCTGCAGCCGGCTGTCGCTGCGGTAGGTTTTGTACAGCGTGCGGTAGTCGGCCAGCGTATTGGCGTAGGTGGCACCATCGCTACGCTTGATGCCATCCGGCAGCTTGATCTGGCTGTGGCGGGTTTCCACCTTGCCGGTCTGGAACGCGGCGCCCACGGTTTCGTAAATGTAGTCACCCAGATGCACGACAAAGTCCAGGTCTTGCTGCAGCAGCTCGTCAAACGCCGCCCAGTGGTTCACGCTCCAGTCCTGGCAGGAGATAAAAGCAAATTTCAGCTGCGATACTGGTGTACCAGCGGAGGGGGCGGTTTTACTGCGGCCAACCTGGCTCACGCTGCTGCCGGCGCGAAAGCGGTAGTAGTACGTGGTACCCGGCTGCAGCGCGGTGACTTTATGGCGCACGGTGTAGTCCCACTGCGCCTGGGCGCTCACCGTCACGCTATGCAGCACAGTGGCAAAACTCTGGCTGGTGGCGATCTCGATGGTCACCGGGGTGTCGGCCGCGGCATCGCCCAGGCGAGTCCACAACACCAGACTGGCCGGCTGCGTGAAGCGAGGCGCGAAAACTGAGCGCCATTTTGCGCGATAAATGGATGTTGGCAATTGTTCCACCATCTGCAAAGGAATTGCAAAAGGGCTGGTTATCCCAGCCCTTTTGCTTGCTCGTTTCCCATTGTCAGGAAGAGAGTGCCCCCGAGATTTCGTCAATCTGTGCTTCCAGCTCGGCCCGCTTCCGCTCCAAGGCTTCGCGCTGCTGCTGCATCTCCGTCACCAGCTTACGGCGCTCCTCCACCGTGGGCAGATCATCATTACCCCATTTGTTACCGATGCGCTCTTTCAGATGAGACATTACACGCTCATAGACTACATCCGGAAAGAAGAAGCACATCGAACGCAAGACTCCACCCTGCTCCGGGAAAAGGCACAGGTTAAATAGTTGGTCTGCCCGATGATCCTCAAAATGAGACCACGGTTGTTGATTGCGGCCAATTTGCTGGCGATGAGGGCTAGATTGAATCAATTCCTCATGTATATATGGCAGATGCGCCTTGGCCTTCTTATCAATTTCCGATTTGAGGTAACTGCCCCAGTCATCAAGACTGATCGGCATTTGTGACAGGTTGTAAATCCTGGCATTGAGACTGCTAATCTGGCTGTTGGTTTCCAGCAGCTCTTCCTTGAGCTTAACCAGCGTACCGTTAATGGTAGAAAGGGCTGCTTTCAGGTTCTTGGTGATGTCCATAGTGTTTCTCGATCAAAAAGTAATGGTTTTCGCGTGGCGAATAGCCTCGCTATAAGACAAAGACGGGCAAGCCCTTTGGTGTGCCAGCGCCAACCGGTGAAGCCGCATGCGCTCAGGATCAGCGGTGCACCCTTCTGCAAATTGCAGAGCCTGGGCATTGCCTTCGGTCATGCCTAAGCCTTGGGCGAAACATATGGCTCCCTCTGCCTCTGCAAATGCGAGCGGGGCCATCCCTTTCACTGCTGGTGGCTGTGCACCAAGGAATCCAACATGCTTGAGGTAATAAGCCCCGCTTACTGGGTTCTCATCGACGTAAGGGGTCAGGAAACTGGCAGAGACATTCTTGGCCCGCCCCGTCCGCACCAGTTCAACCAAGGCAGGGCTCACCTGTGCCTGTGCGTACAAATTCCCATCTTTCATAAACAAGCCACGAACCTGGCCGAATGCGGGCAGGTCGTCTTTCGGGTGTCCCAAGACTAAAGGTGCCGGACGGCGAGCCGGGTTGAATGCGGAAACCATCAGCTCCAAGTCTTGCTCGGAGAATGACAGCCTTGTCCCACTCATCGAGGTAAATGTACCGGGGCGGAAAATTTGAAAAACCTGTAGTTCTTCGTTCATTGCTTAACCCTCAGTTCTCGCGCTTCCACCGCTCATGCTCTTTAGCGCGTTGCGCTTCCCGTGCTTCATCACGTTCAGCTTTTCGTTTGGCACGTTCATCGGCAATCAGTTTGTAAATCCATTGGATGCTGTGCTGATATTCAAATGCCAGTTCCTCAATGGACGTTCCAGCCGAAAATTTGTCGAATAGTTCTGCGGCTTTTGCTTCCACTTTTTCATTTTTCCCTTGAGGGAAGTAAATATTCTGTCCGCCAAATTCCACGCGTAGATCACCCATGATGTTCAGCGCGATTTCGCTGGCCTTTGCTGAAGACACCCCCTCTTTCTCCAGGCGGTCCGCCAGGACAGCCCCAAGGTGCGCCAAAACCTCCGGGCCGCGTCTTCTCGCAAGGCCAGTTCTTGTGAATTTCCCCACTGTTGTCATCGCTTTTCCCTCCAACTGAATAATCCGCATTACATGCCGACATCGCTACTGCTTGCCTATCCTTGGTTCTACGGGCGCGGCCAGTGGCTACCACTTTCCTTCGTTGCGGGGCTGCTCTTAAGCCGCCGCCCGTACCCTTTCAGTGAACATCCTTGAACGCGTCATTACGGCGCGTTTTTCTTTTCCTGCACGAATGATCGGCGGGAAGGCTTAAACTGCTCTACTTAATCGCGTTTAAGAAAAGAAAAAGCCCCCGACATGGCGGGGGCTTTAATTGGGCAATGCTACAGGTCACAAGTCTGCTGCGCGATGTCCGGTATCGATCGGTTGTAAGTTACCGGATACATCACGCTGCCAACCATTCGCATGCATTAGGGTTTGGTTTTCGGTTTCGAGTCGTGACATTACGTCAGGGAGTGCCCACTCTGGGGTGTTATCCCCATTCGGGCTTTCTTTGATATCAAACTCACCACGCAGTTGATTTAGTGCCAGTTCGAGTTGGCAAATTACGCCTGACATAAACTCGCCATGCGGCATTTCGTGAGCGGCGGTATGATCTGCCAAGGCTTGCAGACCTGCACGCATGGCGCGGATACTGACTTCTGCCATGCTTGCCATTCGTACCACTTCCTGCCGGATTTCTTCACCGACTTGTGCCGGGGGAAGTGATTTCACCCGTTTTTTGACCTTTGCCATCTCTTCGGTAAGTTGGTCAATCTTGCCGTTCTTATCCTCCAACAGGCGGGAGCGTGCCTCCAGATCGGCTTCCGCATTCTCTGCACGCTTGGTCAATGCTTCCTTTTCTTTGGCGTGCTTGGTGATAATCTCTTCGGCCAGCTCAACGAAGGATTCCTTGTCACCCGACTTGGCCACCTCGATCAGCGCGGTCTTCTGGTCTTCCGGCAGCTTGCGAAACTGGCGCAGCTCGCGGTAGCCGGCACCAATCGCGGACAGGTGCTTCAGAGCCTCCTCTCCGAACGTGGTGAGATTGGTCAAATCCTCGTCAACCTTGGAGCGCGAAAGGCCGATGGCTTGGCAAAACCCGTCAAAAGTGCCAACGTCGGCAATCTCATTACCATCCGGGTCGACTCCCTTTTTGCCCGCAAGTGCCCGGTAGAGCTTGTTTTCCTTGATGTGCTTCAGCTTGCTCAAACTGACGACGTCGGCAAAACGCGCGAATGAGCGGGCCATCTGCACTTGGCCTAGTAGCTGATTAACCAGGTCGCGTTCTTCGCTGTAGTCTGCCTGGATGGAGGCCAGAACATTGGACACCTCGACTACATCGCTACGCAATTCGGCGGCGGGTGCGGCTTCGGGATTGGTGGTAGAAGGTTTGCGGGCCATGATTTCTCCTAACGCAGTTTGTCGGCTGGCAATGGTATGCATGCCATGCACGTATCGTCGGCTGAAAGCTTTAAACTGCGCTATGTAAAACAGTTTAAAAAAGTGTCCCCGACTTGGCGGGGGCATGCTGTTCAGTGACGTGAGGCCGCTTTTTTCCGCCGCGCAGGCGGAGTACTCGTAGAGGCTGAGGGGTGGTGCACTGCGCGCAGATAGGCGTCAAACTTGCGCTGGGCATGGCGTGCGGCTTGTAGCGATTCCGGCGTATGCACATCCGGGCGTGATGGCAGACCGTTGCCGAAATCCACCCAGACCAACAGCAAGCCGCGCTCGTTCAGCAGTGTGCAAAATGCCTGCCAATGGCGCTCGCCATCAGTCAGCAAGGCGGCGTTGTCGTAAATGGTGGTGGCGGCCTGCTTCATCTCCTCCAGACTCGCGCCGGGGCGTGCGGCCAACGCCATCGCGTCCAGCAAGGCGGTCAGCGCCTGTTGCTGGTGCATCAGCTTGCGCATGGTCTGGCGGGCGTCGGTGTCGAACTGGTCGATGTCGTCGAACGCCTCCCCGTCGTGGTCTGGCAGCGTGGACAAAGCCAGTTCAACCAGTGCCTCCACATCGCTAAGGCTGACGCCTTGGTGGTCGTTTACCAGCTGAAAATGCAGGCTGCGCAGCAGCGCTTTGCCACGCTGGCAGGCGTTGGCCAAGTCATTGCTGGCATGGGTCAGGTCAACCGGACTCAGGCGCAGGGCACCTTCCGGGAAGCCGAAGCGGTCGGCGGGCTGGGCGGCGATCATAGCGCACCCCCTTTCAGGCCGTAGCGGGCAAACACATCGTAGGCAGCGGCGTTCAGGCCAGGGCTGTAGCGGCTGGCCAGCTGATCGGCCACCACGTCTTCCAGCAGATGCGTCAGGTCGCGGGTTTCGGTCTCGCTGGCGTAGCGCAGCAGCACCCGGCACAGCTCGCGGCAGTATTGCTTGCGGCGTTCATGCTGGGGTGATACCAAGGGAATGACGTTGTTGGGTGGGGTGTTGGGCTTGGGCATGCCACCATCAAATGCGGCGTCAACGCCGCATTCGGCTTCATCTGGCGCCAACGCGACAGCGTCGGCAACTTTGGGTGGATTCGGCGTCTTGAGTTGCGCTCTCAACCCGCCGTCATCTAGCCAGCGCTTTAGCGCATGTGTTCTATCTGGCTTGAGCAATTCACACACCAAGCGAAGCCCAGCTTCATTAATGAATAGAGCTGCATTTCTACCAACAGGAAGGCGTAGTGTGAAACTGTAGAAATCGTACCCGTAATTCTCAAAAATCCGGCGGACAGCACCAGTCTGCAAACTCTTATATCCCAACACCGCATGAAGGTCGCGTAGCGCAACCCACGGCATACCACCCTGGAAAATCAGTCTGACAGTTAGGGAGCCTGATATGGTCGCTACTACGGGGAGTGATAAATCAGTGAGGGGTGTCGATTGCGACGTTTCTGTGATGTTGGAATGAGCAGCCATGATGGCCTCCTTAGGGTTTAGGAATTTGCCCTCCGATAAGCGGGGTGGGCGGAGCGCTCCTACGGCCTAAGACCGCCGGGTCCTCGCGGATACCCGACACTCCGCCCATTGAAAACGAGCAGAGTACAAACAACAATCCCGCCAGACTGGGCGGGGGTACAGCTTAGGCTTTAGGAGGTTTCAGTATTCCAGACGCGTCGCTAATTTGCAAGAGCTTTGCAGCCCGTAAAAATCACAGTCCGCCACGCAGCGTGCACCAGCCGCCTCCCTAATGCCTCGTCAACGCGGAATTTGGCGTGTCTCACGTACTTCCCGCGCTTCGGCCATCTCGCTGCACAGCCATTGCAGGGCGGCACGGGCTTCCGGGTCGATTTCCGGATTGTTCGGCCAGTGCTTCTTGCGCAGCTCGCTTTCCATGCGTTCCATGTCAATGCCGCATTGCATCTCTATGTTGGCCGCCAGGTACATGAAGGCTTGCGCCATGGCGTTGACTTGGGCTTCAAGGGTCAGGATACGGGCTTTCATCGGGTGCATGGTGCGGCTCCTTCGCTGGGGTTGATGCCTATCAGCGTAGGTTTTGCCTCCGGTCACGCCTAGATGCAGGATGGCTTTTTGTTTGGAAGGGGCGCAGTTGCATCTATTCCAAGTCTGGCGGTTTTTTGGCGTATGCTGCTTGCCATACTGCTGGCTGATTTTGATGTAATTTAGTGGGCAGCGTGCGGTTGCCGGGCCATGCTCGGGCTTTCTGTCTAATGGAGGCCGGTATGGCTAGATCATTTCGCGTGAGCGGGCTGCCGCCTGACATTCTGGCGCAGTTGCGGCAGCGGCTGATTGCCAGTCAGTTCAGCCAGTACGCACAGCACGCCGCGTGGCTACAAAAGCAAGGCTTCACGGTGTCCAAGTCGGCCATCCATCGCTTCGCTGTGGCGAATGCGGCCAACCTCCAAACGGTGGATGAAGGGCGCGGCAAAATGGATGTAGAAACGCGGCTGCGCTGCCTGGACATCGCCAGCCGCCAGACGGCCAACGAGGCCGAAACCCTTGCCCGCGCCGATGCTTTTTTGCGCTGGGTGCGCGGTGCGTGAGTGAGTTTCACAGGCTGCAAACTTGTTGCAGAAAGTTTCCCATCTCTTCCTAATTAGTCCCAGCTCTTCCCATAATTATCACGCCCCTCTACTGGGATTTATCTCACACCCCATCAGCTGCGGGTCACCCGAGGCCACGCCCTGCGGAAAGCTGTAGCTGCGGGCAGGCTCGCTCCCCCCGCCGCCACTGCCAAAACAGCCGGTCAGGCCCAGGGTGGCGGCAGAGGCCGTCAGGAAACTGCCGGCTTTCAGGAATTGTCTGCGATCCATGTGTTTCTCCTCGTGAGTGTTGTTATCTGTCGTTACAACAGGGCACAGCCAGACAGGCTACCCTTGCTGCATGACATGGCGTTTACGCTCATACGTTTGTTTAGAGCAATTAACCTAACATCACCAATCAGGCTTCAACACTGTTCCAATGCACAGGCACTTGATACCGGTCAGCAATGCCCCCATTAAAAGAAGGTTTGCCTGTGCTACACTTTTAGCCATTTTTATCGGCCCGCTGGCCGCTGGATGTCCACACGATGATTTCGACGCTTCTCAAGAAAGTATTCGGCAGCCGCAATGAACGACTGCTCAAGCAATATCGCCAGGTCGCCAACCGTATCAACGGTATGGAAGACGCCATGAAGGCACTGTCGGACGAACAGCTGGCGGCCAAAACCACCGAATTCAAAGAGCGTCACGCCAAAGGCGAAAGCCTGGATGCCCTGCTGCCTGAAGCGTTTGCCGTGTGCCGCGAGGCCTCGCGCCGTGTACTGAACATGCGCCACTTCGACGTACAGCTGATCGGCGGCATGGTGCTGCACCATGGCAAGATTGCCGAGATGCGTACCGGCGAGGGCAAAACCCTGGTAGGTACCCTGCCGGTATACCTGAACGCCATCGCAGGCAAGGGCGTGCACGTGATTACCGTGAACGACTACCTGGCCAGCCGCGACGCCGGCATCATGCAAAAGCTGTACAACTTCCTGGGCCTGAGCGTGGGCGTGAACCTGTCGCAAATGCAGCACGACCATAAAAAAATGGCCTACGCCTGCGACATTACCTACGGCACCAACAACGAATTCGGCTTCGATTACCTGCGCGACAACATGGTGTTCAGCCTGCACGAGAAAGTGCAGCGCGAGCTGAACTTTGCCGTAGTGGACGAAGTGGACTCCATCCTGATCGACGAAGCGCGTACCCCGCTGATCATCTCCGGCCCGGCCGAAGACAACGTGGACATGTACCGCGCCATGAACGCCGTACCGCCGCTGCTGAAAAAACAAGAAGCCGAAGACGGCGAAGGCGATTACTGGGTGGACGAAAAAGCGCACAGCGTGCTGCTGTCCGAAGCCGGCCACGAGCACGCCGAAGCCATCCTCACCCAGATGGGCCTGCTGGCAGAAGGCGACAGCCTGTACTCTGCGGCCAACATCACCCTGATGCACCACCTGAACGCCGCGCTGAAAGCACACGCCCTGTTCCACCTGGACCAGCACTACGTGGTACAGGACGGCGAAGTGGTGATCGTGGACGAATTTACCGGCCGCCTGATGGCAGGCCGCCGCTGGTCTGATGGTCTGCACCAGGCGGTAGAAGCCAAGGAAGGCGTACAGGTAAACCGCGAAAACCAGACCCTGGCGTCCATTACCTTCCAGAACTACTTCCGCCTGTACAGCAAGCTGGCCGGCATGACCGGTACTGCCGATACCGAGGCCTACGAGTTCCAGAACATCTACGCGCTGGAAACCGTGGTGATCCCGACCAACCGCCCGATGATCCGCCAGGACCACCAGGACAAGATCTACCGCTCGGCACGCGAGAAGTACAACGCCATCATCAGCGATATCAAAGACTGCGTCAGCCGCGGCCAACCTGTGCTGGTAGGTACTACCAGCATTGAAAACTCCGAGCTGATGTCGCAGCTGCTGACCCAGGCCGACATCGCACACAACGTGCTGAACGCCAAGGAACACGCGCGCGAAGCCGAGATCGTGGTACAAGCCGGCCGCCCCGGCATTGTCACCGTCGCCACCAACATGGCCGGCCGTGGTACCGATATCGTGCTGGGTGGTAACCCAGAGCCGGAAATCAAGGCCATCCAGGCGGACGACAGCCTGAGCGACGCCGAAAAAAACAGCCGCATCGCCGCCATCCGTGCCGAATGGCAAGTACGCCACGACGCGGTACTGGCCGCCGGCGGCCTGTACATCATCGGTACCGAGCGCCACGAGTCGCGCCGTATCGACAACCAGCTGCGTGGCCGCTCCGGCCGCCAGGGCGACGCCGGCGCCAGCCGCTTCTACCTGAGCCTGGAAGACCCGCTGCTGCGCATCTTTGCCGGCGATCGCGTGGCCATGATCATGGACAAGCTGAAAATGCCGGATGGCGAAGCCATCGAGCACCCGTGGGTATCTCGCTCTATCGAAAACGCCCAACGCAAGGTAGAAGGCCGCAACTTCGACATCCGCAAACAGCTGCTGGAATACGATGACGTAGCCAACGACCAGCGCAAAGTGATCTACCAGCAGCGTAACGAAATCCTGGAAGACCAGGACGTGGCCGCCATCATCACCCACATGCGCGAAGGCGTGCTCAGCGACGTGGTCGACCTGCACATGCCACCGGATTCCATGGAAGAACAGTGGGATCTGCCAGGCCTGGAGCGCACGCTGGAAAGCGAATTCCAGCTGCACGCCCCGGTAGCCCAGTGGATGCAGGCCGAACAGACGCTGGATATCCCCGACATCAAGCAACGCATTCTGGACCTGGCTGCTGCCGGCTACGCCGAAAAAGTGGCACTGGCCAACGAAGAATCCATGCGCCAGTTCGAGCACGGCCTGGTACTGCAGATGCTGGACAACCACTGGCGCGAACACCTGGCCGCCATGGACCACCTGCGTCAAGGCATCCACCTGCGCGGCTACGCACAGAAGAACCCGAAGCAGGAATACAAGCGCGAAGCCTTCGAGCTGTTCTCCGATATGCTGGAGCGTGTAAAACGCGGTGTGGTCAGCGTGCTGATGACGGTGCAGGTACGCAGCGAGGAAGACATGGAGGCCGTAGCGCCGCACGAAGTGGCCGGCATAGAAATGCACCACGACGACGCCCCGAGCGCCACCGAAGGCAACCCGTTCTCGCCGGAAGCCCTGGCCTCGCAAGGCCTGCGTGTGGGCCGTAACGACCCTTGCCCGTGCGGCAGCGGCCAACGTTACAAGCAATGCCACGGCAAGCTGGCCTGATCGGCCCCTGCCCTGCAAAAAACCGGCGCCCCGTGCGCCGGTTTTTTTACGTCTGCTCGCAACGGCCAGAACGCAATAAGCGCAAACCAGCCAGGCACTAGGTCGCGTTTCAGGCTACTGGCGCCGTGCGGGGCGAGTGGGTAGCGGCAAAGCCGTGCCACACCACACAAGCGTGAACCTGCAGCCCTACTGTCAGAAAAAACCGGTGCCAAGAAAAAGCCCGGACGTGTCCGGGCTTTTTTACACACAAGGTTGGCCGCATGCGGCCAACGCGGGCGCTTATACCAGCAGGCAGGATGTCTGCGTCGCCGCGGTAACGGCGTGCAGCTTGATCTCCTCTTTGCCGCAGCGATCTTGCGCTTTCGGGCAGCGGGTACGGAACACGCAGCCGGATGGCGGGTTGATCGGGCTAGGCAGGTCACCGTTCAGAATCTGGATGGTCTTGTTACGCTCCAGCTTCGGATCAGGGATAGGAATCGCCGACAACAGCGCCTGGGTATAAGGGTGGGCTGGCTTGTCGTACAGCGCGTACTTCTCTGCCAGCTCCATTTCGCGGCCCAGGTACATCACCAGGATGCGGTCGGAAATGTGCTTCACCACCGCCAGATCGTGCGCGATGAAGATCAGCGACAGGCCCATCTCGCGCTGCAGCTCTTTCAGCAAGTTGATGATCTGCGCCTGAATGGACACGTCCAGTGCCGATACCGGCTCGTCGCAGATAATCAGCTTGGGTTCCAGGATCAGCGCGCGGGCAATACCGATACGCTGGCACTGGCCACCGGAGAACTCGTGCGGATAGCGGTTGATCATCTGCTCGCGCAGGCCAACCTTCACCATCATGGCGCGTACGCGCTTCATCACTTCGTCGTTGGACAGCTCCGGGCGGTGTACGCGCAGCGGCTCGCCGATGATCTGGGCGATGGTCATACGCGGGTTCAGCGATGCCAGCGGGTCCTGGAAGATCATCTGGATATCCTTGCGGACGTTCAGCCAATCCTTGTCAGTACCCTTGCGCAGGTCATTACCCATCCAGACGATTTCGCCATCGGTGGCGGGAATCAGGTTGAGAATGGCACGGCTCAGCGTGGACTTGCCGCAACCGGACTCGCCCACCACACCCAGGGTTTCACCTGCGTACAGGTCGAAGCTTACGCCATCTACTGCTTTCAGCGTTTTCTTCGGGGTCCAGGGCCAGTCTTTGCCACCCGCTACCTTGAAGTGAACCTTGACGTTACGTACCGACAGAATCGGTTTACGGTTATCAGCCATTGGCCACCTCCGCATTGGCATTGACAATCAGCTCGCTGGCCGGCTTGTGACAGGCGCGCAGTACGCGGCTGTTGGCTGGCGATACGGCCAGCTGCGGCAGGGTATCCACGCACTGCTGGCTGGCGTGCTCGCAACGCTCGGCAAACGGGCAGCCTTTGGGCATATTGGCCATATTGGGCGGGTTGCCCGGAATACTCATCAGCGCTTCGCCATCGTGGTCCAGACGCGGCAACGCGCCCAGCAGGCCGATGGTGTAAGGGTGGCTTGGCTGATAGAAGATATCGTTGGCGGTGCCGTATTCCATCACGCGGCCACCGTACATCACCATGACGTTGTCACACAGGCCGGCAACCACACCCAGATCGTGCGTGATCATGACAATAGCGGTACCGAAGTCACGCTGCAGGTCTTTCAACAGCGTGAGGATCTGCGCCTGCACAGTCACGTCCAGCGCGGTGGTGGGTTCGTCGGCGATCAGTACTTCCGGCTCGCACAACAGGGCCATGGCAATCATCACTCGCTGACGCATACCGCCGGAGAACTCGTGCGGGTACATATCGATGCGGCGGGCAGCCTCGGGGATGCGTACTGCTTCCAGCAGCTCGATCGCGCGCTTTTTGGCCTGCTTGCGGGTCATGCCCTTATGCAGCTCCAGCACCTCGGTCATCTGGCGCTCTACTGTCAGGTAGGGGTTCAGCGACGTCATCGGGTCCTGGAAAATCATGGACAGGCGATCGCCACGAATGCCGTTCAGCTCTTTGGGGCTCATGGTCAGCAGGTTCTTGCCCTTGTACAGGGCTTCACCGCTAGGCTGACCGTTTTTGGCCAGCAGACCCATCATGGCCAGTACCGACTGGCTCTTGCCGGAGCCGGACTCGCCGACAATACCCAGCGTCTGGCCGCGGTCCAGCTCGAAACTCACGCCATTTACGGCGTTAACCATACCATCGTGCGTCGCAAAGCTGACGCCGAGGTTTTTCACTTGTAGCAAAGACATGGTGTCCTCCCCGGCTTAGCGATCTTTCGGGTCCAGCGCATCGCGCAGGCCGTCACCGACATAGTTGGCACAATACAGCGTAACGGACAGGAACAGGCCTGGCACCAGCAACATCCATGGCTGGCTTTCCATCACTTTCTGGCCTTCCTGCACCAGTACACCCCAGCTGGTATTGGGTTCTTGCACACCCAGGCCCAGGAAGGACAGTACCGACTCGGTCATGATCACACCAGGAATGGTGATCGTGGCATATACCACCACAATACCCAACAGGTTAGGCACGATGTGGCGGAAAATAATGGCGAATTGCGACACGCCAATGGCGTGTGCCGCTTCGACAAACTCCTTGGACTTCAGCGACAGCGTCTGGCCACGCACGATACGCGCCATATCCAGCCAGGAGATGGCACCCAGTGCCACGAACATCAGGTAGAGGTCGCGACCAAAGAAGGTCATCAGCAGGATGGCGAACAGCATGAACGGCAGTGCGTACAGAACATCGACAATACGCATCATCAGCGCATCTACCTTGCCGCCAAAGAAGCCGGCAATGGCACCCCAGGACACACCGATCACCACCGATACCAAGGTACCGACGATGCCGACCTGGAAGGTAATGCCACCACCTTGCAGCGTACGTGCCAGCAAGTCACGCCCCAGCTCGTCCGTACCCAGATAGTGGCCGTTGGCCAGCGTAGGCGCCAGACTCAAGGCGTTCCAGTCGGTAGCGTCATGCGTGTGCTGCAGCATGTACGGGCCAACAACAATGATCAGCGCGATCAGGATCAGGATCACCAGCGAAGCCACGGCGGCCTTGTTCTTCATGAAGCGGCGGCGCGCATCAGCCCACGGGCTGCGGCCTTCCACTACTTCACTGATATTGGACAGCGTGCTGACCAATTGATCGTTTTTGGTTTTGGTATTCATGTAAAGCTCCCGATCAGTAACGGATACGCGGGTCGAGCATCGCGTACACGATATCGACAATCAGGTTGAACACCACGGTAAACACGGCCACCAGAACCACCAGACCCAGTACCAGGGTGTAGTCGCGGTTTACGGCGCCGGTCACCAGCAGGCGACCCAGACCAGGAATGGAGAAGATGGATTCGGTTACCACCGCCTGCGCAATAGCCGATACAGCCATCGGGCCCAGCAGGGTTACTACCGGCAGCAGCGCAGGGCGCAGGGCATGGCGCACGATAATGACGCGCATCGGCAGGCCTTTTGCCTTGGCAGTACGAATGAAGTTGGAGTTCATCACCTCGATCAGGCTACCGCGCATCACACGGCCTAGCGTGGCCACGTTGACGATGGTCAGCAGGGCAACCGGTAGCAAGGCGAACTGCACAATGCTCCAGTTAGGATCGTCGTAAGACCAGCCACCGGCCGGCACGACCTTCATCCACAGGGCAAAGAACAGGATCAGGATAGGGCCGGTTACAAACGACGGCACAGCATGGCCGAAGTTACCCAGGAACATCACGAAATAATCCGCAATGCTGTTCTGGCGCAAGGCTGCAATCACACCCAGCGAGATACCCAGCACGATGGCAATCAGCAGCGCGGTGCCACCAATGGCCGCCGATTTGGGCAATGCCTGGGCAACCAGCTGGTTGACCGACCAGTCTGCGTAGCGGAAGGACGCGCCCAGATCGCCATGCAGCAGGTTATTGAGGTAGTAGCCAAACTGCACGTGCAGCGGCTCGTTCAGATGGTACTTGGCTTCCAGGTTAGCCAGCACTTCGGGGGCAATCTTCTTCTCGCCGTCGAAAGGACCACCGGGGGCGAGTTGAAGCATGATGAAACAGAGGGTGATAACGGAAAATACCGTTGGTACCGCTCCGAATACACGCTTAATAACGTAAGACCACATTGGGATAAAACTCCATGTACCTAGGACACGCGCATGCCCTATGACGCTGTAGGCGCTAGATAAAGCAATCCGGGCAGTGGGTAACTGCCCGGAGGCTGACCGTAGGCACGGTAATGCGTCAAAAACACTAGTGAAAAACCCGCCCGGCAGCCGAAGCCACCATGACGGGTTAACGACTAATTATTTCTTGATGATGTAGAAATCGCTAGTACGGAAGCGGTCAAAGCTGTTGGTGGTGTAGTAGCCGCCAACGTAAGGCTTCACGGTACGCGCTTGTACATACTGGTACAGCGGGATCAGCGGGTAGTCATCCATCGCCAGCTTGGAAGCCTGGGTCATCAGGGCTTTACGCTTGGCTTGGTCGGTTTGCTGGTTGCCTTGGGCCATCAGCTCGTCAACCTTCTTGTTGCAGTATTGCTGGTCGTTCTGGTCGCTATCGCAACGTACCAGGTCCAGGAAGGTGGTCGCGTCGTTGTAGTCAGCGTTCCAGCCGTTACGTGCAACCTGGTACTGGCCGGAGTGACGGGTCTTCAGGAACACTTTGAATTCCTGGTTTTCCATCGAGGTGCTCAGACCCAGCTTGGTTTTCCACTCGGAGGAGATGAACAGACCCACGCGTTTGTGCGACTCGGAGGTGTTGTACATCAGTTTCAGCGGGGTAGCGGAAGTCACGCCTGCTGCGGCCAACAGTTTCTTGGCTTCGGCAACGCGTTTTTCCATCGGCCATTTTGCCCATTCGTACGGGGTAACGTCAGCACCGGCAGTGCCTTGTACCATCAGGCTGTAAGCCGGAACCTGGCCTTCGCCCAGCAGCTTCTGGGTCAGGATGTCACGGTCGATCACCATGGACAGGGCCTGGCGAACGCGCTTGTCTTTCAGTACAGGGTCTTTGTTGTTCAGACCGTAGTAGTACAGCGCGATGTTGCGCAGTGCGCTCAGTTCTTTCGGCATTTCTGCCTTTAGTGCCTGGAAGGTACCAGCCGGGATACGCAGGGTCATGTCAACCTGGCCAGCTTTGTACATCTTCAGGGCAGCATCTTCGCTCTCGGTCGGGTCGAAGGTTACTTTGGTGATGACAGTGTTTTTGGCATCCCAGTATTTGGCGTTCTTTTCCAGCACGATACGGCTGTTCGGGATCCAGTCTTTCAGCACGTAAGCGCCGTTGGATACCAGGTTGCCCGGCTTGGTGAAGTCTTTGCCGAATTTCTCGAAGGAGGCTTTGTGCAGCGGGGCCATGGTGGAGTTGGCCAGCATGTCAGGCAGGAAAGCTACCGGAATCTCGGTTTTGATTTCCAGGGTGTTCTTGTCCAGAGCCTTGATACCCAGCTCGGATGGCTGCTTCTTGCCAGACATGATGTCTTTGCCGTTAGCAATGAACTCGTGGAACAGACCGTATTTGGTAGCGGTCTTCGGATCCACGGTACGGCGCCAGGAGTATACGAAATCGTCAGCGGTAACAGGATCGCCGTTGGACCATTTTGCGTCTTTGCGCAGGTTGAAGATCCAGGTAGTGGCGTCTTTCTGCTTCCAGGAGGTAGCCACGCCCGGCACGATCTTGCCGGTGTTTTCAACGGCGGTCAGGCCTTCGAACAGGTCACGGGCAATGTTGTTGGCCGTGGTGGTCTCGATCTGGGAAATATCCAGGGATTCCGGTTCGGAGCCGTTGCTACGTACCAGTTCCTGTTTCGGGTCCAGTTTTACGCCAGCCGGTACTTTTGCAGCGAAAGCTGCGCCGGAAGCACCAAAAGCGATAGCAACAGAGGCCGCTACTACGCTGAAAGAAATCGATTTTTTCATATTCTCCTGCTCTCCTTGAACAGAGGTGGCCCGTCTTGGTGCGGGCCCCCCGAGAAAAACAAACTGTGTGTATACAGTACGCAAAGGCGAGGCAATTATGCACAGCACACATGGCTACTACAAGCCCCGATTCGTCACTTCGGCGTCACATTGCCTGTGATGCGTAGCATTTCCTGCACTTATTCCTTTCACGTAAGCAATTTTGGACTAGTTTCATGAGCAATACTCATGGTACGCATCGCCATTGCACATACTCCCCTGCACGCAGGGGGACAAGCTCGTCATTTCCATAAGACAAAGCAGCAGGCACCTGCCACGCTTCGCGTACCAAGCTTAGTGTGTCTGTATTGCGCGGCAGTTGATAAAAATCAGGTCCATTGAAACTGGCGAAGGCTTCCAGCTTGTCTAGCGCACCGGCTGCGTCAAATGCTTCGGCGTACAGCTCGATGGCAGCGTTGGCCGTGTACATGCCGGCACAGCCGCAGGCGTTTTCCTTGGTGTTGCGCGCGTGCGGTGCGCTGTCGGTACCCAGGAAGAATTTCTTGCTGCCGCTGGTCGCCGCAGCCAGCAGGGCTTCGCGGTGCGTTTCGCGCTTGAGTACCGGCAGGCAGTAGTGGTGCGGGCGGATACCGCCGGTAAACAGCGCATTACGGTTCATCAACAGGTGGTGGGCGGTAATGGTGGCGGCAATATTGTCGCCTGCGCTGGCCACGTACTCGGCAGCCTGGCGGGTAGTAATGTGCTCGAACACCACACGCAGTGTGGGCAGGCGTTTCAACAACGGCTCAAACACAGTGTCGATGAACACCGCTTCTCGGTCGAACACATCCACCGCCGGGTCGGTGACTTCACCGTGCACCAGCAGCGGCATGCCCACTTCCGCCATGGCTTCCAGTGCCACCATGGCGTTATTCACGTCACGGACACCCGCATCCGAATTGGTTGTTGCGCCAGCAGGGTACAGCTTGATGCCATGCACAAAACCACTGGCCTTGGCCTTGCGTACTTCTTCGGCCGTCGTGGTTTCGGTGAGATACAGCGTCATCAGCGGCTCAAAGCTGCTGCCTGCCGGGCGCGCGGCCAGGATGCGCTCGCGATAGGCGGCAGCCATCTCGACCGTGGTTACTGGCGGTTTCAGATTGGGCATGATGATGGCGCGCCCCATCTGGCGACAGGTATCGGGCAGCACGGCAGCCAGTGCAGCACCGTCGCGTACGTGCAAGTGCCAGTCATCAGGGCGGGTAATGGTCAGTTTCATGTAGCAACCTTATGCAATCATCAATATAAAGAAAGGCGCCATACGGCGCCTTTATCACTTACGGCGAATCGACAGGGAAAAACGCCCGTCTTCCTGAACAGTAGAAGTCAGCAGCACATTGCCAGTCTGGCGGCAGAATGCCTCGAAATCCTTGGGCGCCCCGGGATCGGTAGCCAGAACGGACAACACCTTGCCACTTTCCATGGTTGCCAGTGCCTTTTTGGCTCGCAGGATAGGCAAGGGGCAGTTTAGCCCCGACAAGTCCAGCGCAAGATCTGGCTGCATAAACACTTCCTCCAAGCGTAGAGCGGTTACAATCAAAACATTATTTTAAAGGCCTTCGGCAAAATGCCCAAGGACAGCTGCCATGTGCATCATTGCCCTTGCCTACAAGACACCGGCGCTCGGGCCGCTGGTTTTACTGGCGAACCGCGACGAATACTACACCCGCCCGGCGCTGGCGCTGGACTTCTGGCCAGACTACCCGCAAATACTGGGGGGGCGGGATGTGCAGGCAGGCGGCAGCTGGATGGCTATCGATACGCGCGGCCGTTTTGCCGCGGTCACGCACATCCGCGAAGGCCGCGCCGTTGCCGCGGCACGTTCGCGTGGGGAACTGGTGCAGCGCTTTGTCAGTGGTGATGAAAGTGCCCTGGAGTACGCGGCCTGGCTCAAGGCGCACACAGGCGACTACGGCCCGTTCAATCTGATCTTTGGCCAGGTCAGTGATTTACTGCACTTCAACAGCAGAACCAAATCGCTCAACCGCATCGCGCCTGGTATCCACGTGCTCTCGAATGCCGACATGGATACGCGCTGGTTCAAGGCGGAACAACTACGCCAGAAGATGGCAACCTTGAAACGGCCACCCAGTGACAGCGAAGTACTCCCTTGGCTGATGAACCTGGAAAGCGCCCCGCCAGAACAGCTACCCAATACCGGCATTGGCTCGGCGCTGGAAAAAATGCTGTCGCCAGTGTTTATCGTTGGCCGCGACTACGGCACCCGCTGCAGTAGCATCGTGAACGTTTCCGCTCGCGGCGATGTCAGCTTTACCGAGGTAAGCTACGGTATCGGTGGGCGCGAAAGCGGACGCCGCCGCCACCAGCTTCGTATTGGACAACTCAGGAAAATACCGTGAAAACCCGCCTTATCATGCTAAGCCTGCTTGCTGCGGCCAACCTCGCCCATGCCGACTTGGCTGAAAAAATAAGCAATCGCAAACCTAACCGTTATCAACCTGACACCGCGTGGCAAGAACAGGCCTTGCCCCTGCCTGGTTACCCTGTAACCGCCCAGTGGATCGAGCTGGATGTTCCCGTTACAGTCAAACCACGTGTTTTTATCGACAGTAGTAGCCTGATATTGGCAGAAGATCGCACGGTACGCTTTGCTCTTCGCCAGCTCAGTAGCAGCGGCATCGACAATATCAGCCTGGAAGGCATGCATTGCGGAGAACGCACACAGCGCAGCTTTGCTTTTGCCGATACCGTAGGGAAACGCTGGATTGCCTCCAGCCGAGTCGAATGGCGCAGGCTGGATGGCAACAGTGCCTTGCTGCAAACTGTTATCAAGGCATTGTGCCCCGAAGACGCGCCACCATTAAGTGCAGAAGAGCTAGCAAACAATCTGAAGCAAGCGGCCAAACGCCGTTAAGCCCTGCTCTTGCAAAACACCCCCTGCTTGCCATACAAGCAGGGGGTGTTGTTTATTTCATGCCGTATCAGCCGACACGGGCTTTGTTAGCAGGCCTTAAACTCAGGCAACTTCCGGCAAACGGTGAAAGCTGCCTGGCGCATCTTCGGGGTTGTCAAAGGTGACAAATTCCCAGGCATCGGGCGTCTCCAGCATCACCCGCAGCAGCTTGTTGTTCATGGCATGCCCGGATTTATGGCCACTGAATGCGGCAATCAGCGGATGCCCTACGATATACAAGTCGCCTATGGCGTCCAGAATCTTGTGACGTACAAATTCGTCCGGGAAGCGTAGCCCCTCCGGGTTCAGTACGTATTCGTCGTCGATCACGATGGCGTTGTTGAGGTTGCCCCCCCGCCCCAGGCCGTGACTACGCATGTACTCGACTTCGTGCATGAAACCGAAAGTGCGGGCGCGACTGATCTCTTCGATATAGGAATGGCTGGCAAAGTCTACGCTCACCATTTGCGGCGCGCGATTGAATGCCGGGTGGTTGAACTCGATAGACAGCTGCACACTGAAGCCATCGTGGGGCACCAGCTTTACCCACTTGTCACCCTCCACCACTTCTATCGCCTGTTTGACGCGGATGAACTTCTTGGCGGCTGGCTGCTCCTCGATGCCCGCGGTTTGCAGCAGAAAGATAAACGGCGCCGACGATCCATCCATGATGGGCATCTCGGCGCCTGTTACATCCACCACCACATTATCGATGCCCAGCCCTGCAAAGGCAGACATCAGATGTTCGATCGTGCCGACACGCACACCGGTCTCGGTGACCAGTGTCGAGGAGAGGCGCGTGTCGTTCACGAGCGCAGGCCGTACCACCACCTCGTCCTGCGCGGGCAGGTCGGTGCGGCGGAACACAATACCAGTATCAGGCGCAGCCGGGTGCAGGGTCAGTTTGACCCGTTCGCCGGAGTGCAGCCCAACGCCAGTGGCGCTGATGGCCTGTTTCAGCGTGCGTTGCAGGATCATGACGAGCTTTCGGACATATCGAATGCAGACAGTTTAGCATAGCCGCGCCATGCGGCTAATTGATTACCATCCAACAGCCAATTGTCCTGAGCTATCAATCTGCCTGTTTACGCAGGAATGCCGGAATATCGTAAGACTCGCTTACTTCCGGGTCCGAAAAGTCGGTGGAAATCGGCGCACGACGACCACGGTTACGCATCACAGCAGGCGTATTCAGGTCGTTGAAGTCCATTTCCATGGCGACATTATCGGTACCGGTTTTGACGATCTTGATGTAATCCGGGCGCTCGTCACGATTGCTGGCGGGCTTCTGGCCCAGGCCGGTCGCGATCAAGGTCACGCGGATGGTGTCTTCCGGCATGTCTTCTACTTCGGCAGTACCGAACTTCACCTGGGCATCTTCGTCAGTGTACTGACGGATAATGCCCATGATCTCGCGGTATTCGCTCATGCGCAGGCAGCCCGGTGCGGTGGAAATGTTCACCAGCACGCCGCGTGCGCCTTCCAGGGTAATGTTGTCCAGCAGCGGGCTTGCGACAGCCTGCTCGGCAGCCACACGGGCACGGTCGATACCGGCGGCGAAAGCCGACCCCATCATGGCCAGACCCATTTCGCTCATCACGGCGCGTACGTCGGCAAAGTCGACGTTAATCAGGCCGGGGCAGGTAATCACTTCGGAAATACCGGCCACAGCGCCTTTGAGTACGTCATCGGCCGCGCGGAAGGCTTCGCGCATGGTGACGTCTTCGCCCAGCACGGCCATCAGCTTCTCGTTCGGGATCACGATCAGGGAATCGACGTGCTTTTTCAGCAGCTCGATACCATCGTTGGCCACACGCAAGCGCTTGCCTTCGTATTCGAATGGGCGGGTTACCACACCCACGGTCAGGATGCCCAGCTCCTTGGCCACTTCGGCCACCACTGGTGCAGCACCGGTACCGGTACCGCCACCCATGCCGGCGGTGACAAACACCATATTGGCACCGCGCAGCATTTCGGCAATGCGCTCACGGTCTTCCAGCGCGGCGTTCCGGCCAGTGTCCGGGTTGGCACCTGCCCCCAGGCCCTTGGTCAGATTGTTGCCCAGCTGCAGCTTCTGCGGCGCCTTGTTACGCTTGAGCGCCTGGGCATCCGTATTGGCGCAGATGAATTCCACGCCTTGCACCTGGTTACTGATCATGTTGTCGATGGCGTTGCAGCCGCCACCGCCTACACCGATCACCTTGATGACTGCCTCGGTAGCAGTCTCCTGCATTACTTCGAATACCATGCCGCTCATTTTTCCTCTCCTGTAAAAAGATGAGCTATTGTCGGAATATTCCGTTTTGCCTTAGAAATTACCGGCAAACCAAGCCTTCATACGCTGGAACACTTGCCCCACGCCGGCGCTTTCACTTTTCTGGCCAACACGGGGATGCATCTGGTCCTTGCCATACAGCAGCAAACCTACGCCCGTCGAGAAGCGCGGGTTTTTTACTACCTCGGACAAGCCACCTACATACTTGGGTACGCCGATGCGCACCGGCAGATGGAAGACCTCTTCGGCCAACTCCACCATGCCAGGCATCAGGCTGGCACCACCGGTAATCACAATACCGGTAGACATTTCTTCAAAGCCGCTACGACGCAGCTCTTGCTGCACCAACTGGAACAGCTCTTCCACGCGCGGCTCGATCACTTCGGCCAGCGTGGCACGCGACATCTGACGCGGGCCGCGTTCGCCAACGCCGGGCACTTCGATCATCTGCGAAGCATCAGCCAGACCTACCAAAGCCACACCGTGCTGGATCTTGATGTCTTCGGCTTCCTTGGTAGGGGTACGCAGCGCCATGGCGATGTCGTTGGTAATCTGGTCGCCTGCAATCGGTATCACCGCGGTATGGCGGATAGCACCGCCAACCAGCACCGCAATGTCGGTAGTACCACCACCGATGTCGATCAGACACACGCCCAGCTCTTTTTCGTCCTCGCTCAGCACAGCACTCGCGCTGGCCATAGGCTGCAACACCAGGTCGGTCACTTCCAGGCCGCAACGGCGCACGCACTTGGCCACGTTTTGCGCAGCGGAAATGGCACCAGTCACAATGTGCACCTTGGCTTCCAGGCGTACACCGCTCATGCCCAGCGGCTCGCGCACTCCTTCCTGACCATCGATGCTGTACTCCTGCGTGAGGATGTGCAGTACCTGGTGATCGGGCGGAATGGATACCGCACGCGCGGTTTCAATCACGCGGTCGATGTCCATCTGGGTCACTTCACGGTCCTTGATGGCCACCATGCCGTGCGAATTCACACCCTTGATGTGGCTACCGGCGATACCGGTGTACACCTCATTGATCTTGCAATCGGCCATCAGCTCGGCCTCTTCCAGCGCCCGCTGGATGGCCTGCACGGTGGATTCGATATTCACCACCATGCCGCGCTTGAGGCCGCGCGAGGGCACTTGCCCCATGCCCACGATGTTGATCTGGCCTTCTTCCAGCACTTCGGCGACGATCGCGACGATCTTCGAGGTGCCGATATCCAGGCCCACCAGCATGTTTTTGCTTTCCTTAGGTTTGCTCACCTGTCGCTCCAACGCTTAAAGCTTGTTTGTTGCCGTAGGCGGTGCCTTGTAATCGGGCATCCGCACAGCGAATCCATTGGGGTAACGCAAGTCCACATACGTAATGCGGTAAGGCAACGTGGCCAGGCTACGCGGCCAGTGGTCAACAAAACGCGTCAACCGCTCAGCCACCGGGCCACGCCCCAGTTCCAGCGTTACTCCGTTGTCCAGTTCCATTCGCCACGCCCTTCGCTCCGATAGCCACAAACGCAGCGGCTGCAGGCGGGCGGGCTGCAAACGCTGCCGGAACTGCTGCAGTGCTTGCGTCATTTCTTTTTCACTTGCTGCTGGCCCGTACATCACCGGCAGCGGCTGGTCGCTGGCTGCATCGAACCAACGGCCTTCAGTACTGATCAGCCCCTGGTCTCCCCAGCGCGCCAGTGCTACGTGCTCGCTGACTGTGATGTCCAGCCGGTCAGGCCAGGCTCGTCTTACCTGCACCTGGCTTACCCAGGGCAGCTTTTCGAAGGCATGGCGCGTCTTGGTGATGTCCAGCGTAAAAAACGTGCCGGTCAGTTCGTTTTGCGCGATGTACTTCAGCTGCACCGGGGTCACCTTGGCCACCTGGCCAGCAATGTGAATCCGCTTTACCGGGAACAGGGGCGAGTGTGTCAGCCAGTAGCCCCCGGCATACAACAACATCAATAACGAGGCAGTCAGCAGCAAGTTGGCTACTGCCCGCAATACCGCATGGTTATCCCACATGAGCCGCTGCCAGCACCTTGACGCACAGGTCCTCGTAGCTCAGGCCTTCTACCCGTGCAGCCATCGGCACCAGACTATGGCTGGTCATGCCAGGGTTGGTGTTGGCTTCCAGCAGGTAAATACCGTTCTGCTCGTCCATCAGGAAGTCAATCCGCGCCCAGCCTTGGCAACCCAGTACCTTGAATGCCTGCAGTGCCAGCTCGCGGGCACGTGCTTCCACTTCGGGTGCCAGGCCGCTAGGGCAGCGGTATACCGTGTCATCACGGAAATACTTGGCCTGGTAGTCGTAGTACTCGGTGGCCGGCTCGATCTTGATGGTGGGGTAAGCCTGGCCGTCGATCACGGCACAGGTGTACTCGCCACCGCCGATAAACTGCTCGGCAATCACGATACTGTCGTACTGGCGCGCTTCTTCGTAGGCGGCTTTCAGGCCACCATGGGTCTTCACCTTGGTCACGCCGATACTGGAGCCCTCGGTAGACGGCTTCACGAAAATCGGCAGCCCCAGCGCCTGCTCGATGGCGTCGAAATCGCTATCGTCATGCAGCAACTCAAAGGCCGGAATGGGCAGGCCCGCGCCTTTCCACAGCAGCTTGGTACGCCATTTGTCCATGCAGATGGCCGAGGCCATCACGCCGCAGCCGGTATAGGGCACGCCCAGCGCTTCCAGCGCGCCTTGCAGGGTACCGTCTTCGCCAAACGGGCCATGCAGGATGTTGAATACGCGGGCAAAGCCCTCTTCCTTCAGTGCCGACAGCGGTTTTTCTGCAGGGTCGAACGCATGCGCATCCACACCCTTGCTTTGCAGGGCGGCCAGTACACCGCTGCCGCTCATCAGCGAGACTTCACGCTCGGCGGAGCTGCCACCCATCATTACTGCTACTTTGCCAAACTGCTTCATGCTGTCCTCACTACCGCCCCCGGTCGGGGCGGAATACTCTCTGTCAGGCCTTGGCGGCCGCTACCAGCTTGGCGGGGATACCGCCAATCGACCCGGCGCCCATGGTGATCACCACGTCGCCGTCACGCGCCATATCGGTAATGGCTTGCTGCATATCGGTAATCTGCTCTACAAACAGCGGCTCTACCTTGCCGCCAACGCGCACGGCACGCGCCAGCGCGCGGCCATCGGCGGCTACAATCGGTGCCTCGCCCGCGGCGTACACTTCAGCCAGCAGCAGGGCATCCACGCGGCCCAGCACTTTCACAAAGTCTTCGAACAGGTCGCGCGTGCGGCTGTAACGGTGCGGCTGGAAAGCCAGCACCAGGCGTTTTTCCGGGAAAGCGCCACGCACTGCGGCCAACGTTGCTGCCATTTCCACCGGGTGGTGGCCGTAGTCGTCGATCAGGGTGTAGCTGCCACCATCCTTGGCCGGCAGCTCGCCGTAACGCTGGAAACGGCGGCCTACACCGGCAAACTCGGCCAGGCCTTTCTGGATAGCGTCGATCTCGGCACCGCACTCCAGGCCGATGACGGTTGCAGCCAAGGCGTTCAGTACGTTATGGCGACCGGGCATATTCAGAGTGACCGGAAAGCGCAGGCCTTCTGCTTTTACCACCACGTCAAAGTGCATCTGGCCGGCATCGGCCACCAAGTTGGCCGCATACACGTCGGCGCTGTCGTCCAGACCGTAGGTGGTTACCGGTTTTTTCAGCTGCGGCACAATGCTGCGCACGTGTTCGTCATCTACGCACAGCACGGCACGACCATAAAACGGCAGATGGTGGATGAAGTCCACAAACGCCTGCTTGAGCTTGTCAAAGCTGTGGTCGTAGGTGTCCATGTGGTCGGCGTCGATATTGGTCACCACCGACATCACCGGCTGCAGATACAGGAAAGAAGCGTCCGATTCGTCGGCTTCGGCCACCAGGTACTCGCCGCTACCCAGGCGGGCGTTGGTGCCGGCGGCAGTCAGCTTGCCGCCAATCACGAAGGTCGGGTCCAGGCCGGCTGCGCCCAGTACCGATGCCGTCAGGCTGGTGGTCGTGGTCTTACCGTGGGTACCGGCAATAGCGATGCCCTGTTTGAAGCGCATCAGCTCGGCCAGCATCATGGCACGCGGGATCACCGGGATATGCAGCGCCTGTGCTTCACGCACTTCCGGGTTATCTGCTTTTACCGCCGTAGAGGTCACCACCACATCGGCGCCCTTGATATAGGTCGCATCATGGCCAAAGTAGATATGCGCGCCCTGCTCGGCCAGGCGTTTGGTCGCCGCGTTGTCAGCCATGTCAGAGCCGGACACGGTATAACCCAGGTTCAGCAACACCTCGGCAATACCGCACATGCCCACGCCGCCGATACCGACAAAATGAATGTGTTTGACTCTATGTTTCATCGTTCTTCTCACCCACTGCACGCCACACGGCGGCAGTTACTTAATCCTGATCAGCCAGGGCCTGGCACAAATCGGCTACGGCACCCGCCGCACCGGGCTTGGCCAGCCCCTTGGCGCGCTCGGCCAGCTGTTGTAGCTGGCTGCGCTGCAAACCGCCCAGCAGTGCTGCCAGCTGGGTCGGGCTCATGTCTTGCTGTGGCAGGTGAATCGCTGCCCCGGCAGCCGCCATCCAGGCGGCGTTATCGCGCTGGTGCGAGGTGGTAGACACCACCAGCGGCACCAGCACACTGGCCACACCGGCAGCACACAGCTCGCTAACCGTAATGGCGCCGGCACGGCACACAATCACGTCGCAAGCAGCCAAGCGCGCCGGCATATCATCAATAAACGGCAGCAGCGTCACGTCGCGGCCAACTTGCAGCCCGGCTGCTTCGTATGTGGCCTGTACTGCGGCAAAATTCTTGTCACCGGTCTGGTGCACCAGTTGCGGGCGCTGACCTGCCGGCAACAAGGCCAGCGCGGCGGGCAAGGTGTCATTCAGTACCTTGGCACCCAGGCTGCCACCTACCACCAACACCTGCAGCGGGCCGCTTCGGCCAGCAAAACGCTGGGCGGGTTCCGGCAGGGCTTCGATTTCGCGGCGCACCGGATTGCCGGTGACCACCGATTTCTTCACGCTACGCGCGGCTTCACCATCAAAGCCGCAGGCCAAATGATCCGCGAAAGGCAGCAAAGCCTTATTGCTTAACAACAAGCCTGCATCGGCATTGACCATCACCAGCGGCTTCCACAGCAGGGCAGCAGCCAAACCGGTAGGCAGGCAGACATAACCGCCCATCCCCAGTACCACATCCGGGCGATGCTGGAACATCAGCACCAGGCTGCGCACAAACGCCGCCAGCAGCTGGAATACCCCCTTTACCGAACCCAGCGCCCCTTTGCCACGAATACCGTGGAAAGCCAGGCGAATCAGCTCGAAGCCGGTAGGCGGCACCAGCTTGTTTTCCATGCCGCGCTCGGTACCCACCCACAGTACTTTCCAGCCACGGCTTTCCAGCTCGCGTGCCACGGCGATGCCCGGGACAATATGCCCACCGGTACCTGCTGCCATCACCATCACCATACGCTTTGGCATCTTTCCACTTCTCTTCTTACCGGGCTCACTGCCCACACAGTCTTGCCTTGCGGCCAACCTTGACCGCCCTTGCCAAATATTTGGCGATTTACACCTTAAAGCCGCGCATCAGCCGGCGATTTTTCCTTCGCCGCCCTGCGGCTCGGACTGCTACACCGGCTACGCTGCATCGCAGCGTGCTGCCCGAGGGCAGCGGATACCCGGCTTTAAACCTTAAAGCCACGCATCAGCCGGCGATTTTCATAATCCACGCGCAACAACACCGCCAGCGACGCCAAATTGCACAGCATGGCCGAGCCGCCAAAAGACATCAGTGGCAAAGTCAGGCCCTTGGTAGGCAGCAAACCCATGTTCACGCCCACGTTAAAGAAGGTCTGCACCCCCAGCCAGATGCCGATACCCTGCGCCACCAGCGACTGGTAATACCGCTCCAGCTGCTTGGATTCGGTACCGATATGGAAAGCGCGGCGCACAATCCAGGCGTACAGGCCCAGCACAACGCAAATCCCCACAAAACCGAACTCTTCCGAAATCACCGCCATGATGAAGTCGGTATGCGCCTCCGGTAGGTAGAACAGTTTCTCCACACTGCCGCCCAGCCCCACGCCAAACCACTCGCCACGGCCAATGGCTATCAGCGAATGGCTCAGCTGGTAACCTTTGCCGTAGGGGTCATCCCACGGGTCCAGAAAACCCAGCACCCGCTTCAGGCGATAAGGCGAGGTGATAATCAGCAGCACCACTGCACACACCGCCATCACGGCCAGCCCGGCAAAGATGCGCAGGTTGATACCGCCCAGAAACACGATGCCCATGGTGATGCTCATCACCACCATCAACGCGCCAAAGTCCGGCTCCAGCAACAACAGCAAGGCCACCACCACAATGGCGGCCAAGATGGGCAAGAAACCTTCGCGCACACTGTGCAGCTTGGCCGCCTTGCGCACCGTGTAGTCGGCGGCATAGATCGCGGCAGCCAACTTCATTACCTCGGAAGGCTGCAGGTTCAATACCACCAGATTGATCCAGCGCCGTGAGCCGTTCACCACCTTGCCAATACCCGGTATCAGCACCAGTACCAGCAGGAAACCGGCAAACAGGAAAAACTTGCCCGCGTATTTCTGCCAGATGCTGGTAGGCACCTGGAAGGTAATCGCTGCCCCTGCCAGGCCAATGGTCATGAAGATCATGTGGCGAAACAGGTAGAAGTAGCGGTTATTGGTGGCGGCATCCGCCTCGGCGTACGCAATCGACGCCGAATACACCATCACCAGGCTGATGGACAGCAGCAGCGCGATGGCCCACATCAGTGCTTCGTCCAGCACGGTGACGGGGGCTGTATGGTGATGGCGCCGGCTAATGCTGCTCATCAGGCTGTGATCTCCGCCTTGACTGCCGCCACCGTATCGACAAATACCTGGGCACGGTGTGCATAGTTCTTGAACATATCCAGGCTGGCGCAGGCGGGCGACAGCAATACCACGTCACCGGTTTGTGCCAGGCTAGCCGCCAGACGGGTTGCTTCTTCCAGTGTGCTGCAGCGGTGCAGCGGTACGCGGCAGCCGGCCAGCGCGGCATGGATGGCCGGCGCGTCACGGCCGATCAGCACCACGGCGCGGGCAATGCGCTGGCAGGCCGGCGCGAGCGGCGCAAAATCCTGGCCTTTGCCATCGCCACCGGCAATCAGTACTACTGGCCGGGTCATGCCGTTCAGTGCCGCCTCGGTGGCACCCACATTGGTACCTTTGGAGTCGTCGATGAACATCACACCACCGAACTCGTCCACGTATTCCACCCGGTGCGCCAAGCCACGGAAACTGCGCAATGCGGCCAACAAGGCTTCGCGCGGCAACGCGATGGCTTCGGTCAGCGCCAGCGCTGCCAGCGCGTTGGCCGCATTGTGCAAGCCTTGCAGCTGCATGTCGGCGCTATCGAACACCGGCGAGCCGGCGATAGTAAGCAGATAGCGGCCATCCGTCTGTTGCAGTGCGTAATCTGCGGCCTCGCGCAGCGAGAACCAGGCCACATGGCGGCCGGCGCGCACCATGGCGCGGCAGAACACATCGTCGCGGTTCAACACCTGTACACCGCTACCGGCAAAAATGGCGGTCTTGCTGTGCGCGTAGTCCAGCAGATCGTGGTAACGGTCCAGATGGTCTTCGGAAATATTCAGTACCGTGGCCGCGTCGGCGCGCAGGCTGGTGGTGGTTTCCAGCTGGAAGCTGGACAGCTCTACCACCCACACGTCGGGCTGTTTGCCGGCGGCTTCGCGTTCGGCCAGCGCAGACAGCACCGGCAGGCCGATATTGCCGCACACCACGGTGTCCTGGCCGGCGGCCTCGCACAGGTGGCCTACCAGGCTGGTGACGGTGCTCTTGCCGTTGGAGCCGGTAATGGCGATAACCTTGGCACCGCTGCCGGCGATGGCGCGCGCCCACAGCTCTACATCCCCCACTACCTCGCCACCACGGCGGGCAAAGTCGGCAATGGCCGGGGTACGGATGCTGACGCCGGGGCTTACCATCAGCATGTCGGCGTCGGCAAAGGTCTGCGCATCAAAAGCACCCAGGCGCAGGGTCACGCCCAGCTCGGCGGCCACGTTGGCCGCATTGGCGGGGTTGTCGCGGCTATCGGCAATGGTGACGCGCGCGCCATGCGCCAGCAGCCAGCGCGCGGCAGAAACGCCGGTGTCGCCCAGGCCGATAACGATGATGTGGCGGTTGTCGAATCGCATCACGTGGTTTCCTTAACGCAGTTTCAGGGTGGCCAGACCGGCCAGCACCAGCATCATGGTGACAATCCAGAAGCGCACCACGACCTGGGTTTCTTTCCAGCCCTTCAGCTCGTAGTGATGGTGCAGCGGCGCCATGCGGAACACGCGCTTGCCGGTAAGCTTGAACGATGCGACCTGGATCATCACCGACAGCGCTTCCATCACGAACAGGCCGCCCATGATCAGCAGCACGATTTCCTGGCGCACGATCACGGCCACAGTACCCAGCGCGGCACCCAGCGCCAGCGCGCCGACGTCACCCATGAACACTTGCGCCGGATAGGCGTTGAACCACAAGAAGCCCAGGCAGGCGCCGCAGATAGCGGCGCAGAACACCACCACCTCGTGCGCACCCGGCACAAAGGGCATGCCCAGATATTTGGAAAACACCGCGTGGCCGGCTACGTAGGCAAAAATCGACAAGCCGGCTGCCACCAGTACCACCGGCAGTGCGGCCAGGCCGTCCAGGCCATCGGTGAGGTTGACCGAGTTGGACGTACCCACGATCACGAAGTAGGTCAGTACGCAGAAGCCGATACCACCCAGCGGGTAGATCACGTTCTTGAAGAACGGCACGATGAATTCGGTAGAGGCTGGCAACTTGGCGGTAGTAATCAGGAACACGCCTGCCGCGATGGCGATAGTGGACTGCCACACCATCTTGAAACGGGCAGAGACGCCGTTCGGGTCTTTGTACACCACCTTGCGCCAGTCGTCGTAAAAGCCCAGTGCGCCGGTGCCCAGGGTGACGGCCAGCAGCAGCCACACGTACTGGTTGGACAGGTCGGCCCACAGCAGCGTAGTGACGGTCATGGCCAACAGGATCAGCGTGCCGCCCATGGTCGGGGTACCGGTTTTCACCAAGTGGGTTTGCGGGCCGTCCTTGCGCACGGCCTGGCCTACCTTCAGCTCGGTCAGCTTGCTGATTACCCACGGCCCCATCCACAGCGAGATGGTCAGCGAGGTGAGCGCAGCCATCACCGCACGCAGGGTCACGTAGTTCAGTACATTAAAAGCGCGGATATGTTCGCGCAGCAGATCAGCCAGTAGCAGCAGCACCGGTCAGCCCTTTCCTTGTTCTTGTTGTTGAGGTGTTACCAGTGCGGCAACCACACGCTCCATCTGCATGAAGCGCGACCCTTTCACCAGCACGGTGCTGGCTGGCGATACCACACCACCCAGCCGCGCCAGCAAAGCGTCGAAATCGTCAAAATACTCGCCGCCCTCGCCATAAGCGGCAGCGGCGTGGCGCGCCAGCTCGCCATGGCACAGCAGGTGTTCGATACCACGCGCACGGGCGTGGGCACCGACCTCGGCGTGCAGCTGCGGCGCGGTATCGCCCAGTTCGCCGATCTGGCCCATCACGAACACGCGCGGTGCCGGGTAGGCAGCCAGCACGTCGATACCGGCTTTCATGGAATCCGGGTTGGCGTTGTAGGTGTCATCGATCACGGTGGCGCCGCAGGCGGCCTGCTTCAGCTGCAAGCGGCCCTTCACTCCGGCAAAAGCGGCCAGTCCGGCAGCAATGGCTGCCAAAGGTACGTCCAGCGCCAGCGCCACGGCGGCGGCGGCCAGCGCGTTGCGTACATTGTGTTCGCCGGCAGCCGGCAGGCGGATAGCCTGCTCGCCTTGCGGGCAAACCAGTACAAAGCGGCACTCGCCCACACCCAGCTCGATATCACGGGCGGTCACGTTGGCCGCAGCACCCAAGCCAAAGCGCAGCTGCGCGTGGCCAGCTGCAGCAGCGTCGAAAATAGCCAGCTGCGCGTCGTCAGCGTTCAGTACGGCCACACCATCTGCGACAAGGCCTTCAAAGATTTCGCTTTTGGCACGGGCGATATCATCAGTGCCGGTAAAGTGACCGGCATGGGCACGCAGGGCATTGTTGACCAGCGCCACCTGCGGCTGGGCCAGCCCGGTGAGATAGCGGATCTCGCCATGGTGGTTCATGCCCATCTCAATCACCGCGTAGCGATGCGCGGGGCTCAGGCCCAGCAGCGTCAGCGGCAGGCCGATATCGTTATTGAAGTTGCCAGCGGTAGCGTGCACGGCAGCGTCGCCAGCGTGCGCACGCAGAATGGCCGCCACCATTTCCTTCACCGTGGTCTTGCCGTTGGAGCCAGTAATGCCGATGCGCTTCACGTCCAGGCGCGCGCACCAGTCTGCGGCCAACTTACCCAGTGCCAGACGGGTATCGGCTACGCGAATCACACTACCCTGCCCTGCCACGTCGCGGCTTACCAATGCGTAGGCGCCTTTGGCCAGCACCTCGGGCACGAAGTCGTGCGCGTCGAATTTCTCGCCCACCAGCGCCACAAACAGGTCGCCGGCTTGCACGGCACGGCTATCGGTGACCACGCGCTGGAAGCGGGCGTCGCTGCCGATTAGCTGGCCACTTAGCACACGGGCGGCATCAGAGAGCATCAGCATGCGCAGCCCCCCACAATGTCAGCGCGTCTTCGGCGACGCGGAAGTCGGAAAACGGCTGCTTCACGCCGCCGATGTCCTGGTATTCCTCGTGGCCTTTGCCGGCGATCAGCACCACATCGCCCATGCGAGCTTGCAGTACTGCCCAGTGGATAGCGGCCTCACGGCTGATTTCTACATGGCCTGGCTGCTGCATGCCGGCCAGGATGTCGTCCAGAATGGCTTGCGGCGCCTCCAGGCGCGGGTTGTCGCTGGTCACTACCGCTACGTCGGCGATCTTCTCGGCGATGCCGCCCATCAGCGGGCGCTTGCCCTTGTCGCGGTTACCACCGCAGCCGAACACGCAAAACAGCTTGCTGCCCTGCGGACGGATCTCGGCCAGTGTGGCCAAGGCCTTTTCCAGCGCATCCGGCGTGTGGGCGTAATCCACCACCACCAGCGGCTCCAGGCCATTACCAATGCGCTGCATGCGCCCACGCGCCGGCTGGATTTTGCCCAGCACGCGTACGGCGTCGGCCAGCGGTACGCCACCGGCGCACATTACGGCCAGGCAAGCCAGCATGTTGGCCGCATTGAAGCGCCCCAGCAGCGGGCTCTTGATGTCGGCATCGCCCCATGGGGTGGTGACACTCAACTGCAGGCCGTCCAGGTTGGCCACCAGGCTGAGCGGGCGCACATCGCCCTGCTCCAGGCCGTAGGTAATCACGCGGGTACGGCTAGCGTCGATACCGGCAGCCAGTTGGCGGCCAAAGGCGTCATCTGCATTGATAACGGCGTGTTTCAGGCCTTCCCAGTGGAACAGCTTGGCCTTGGAGGCGCCGTACTCTTCCATGCTGCCGTGGTAGTCCAGGTGGTCGCGGGTGAGGTTGGTGAATACCGCGGTAGTGAACTCCACTCCGTTGACGCGGAACTGGTCCAAGCCGTGGCTGGATACTTCCATGCTCACCACGCTGGCGCCCTGACGACGGTACTCGGCCAGCTTCTGCTGAACGGTAATCGGGTCAGGCGTGGTGTGGGTGGTTTCGGTCAGCTGACCGTAAAAGCCGTTGCCGACGGTACCGATCAGCGCAGCTTTCTCGCCCAGCAGCGCGTAGGCTTGCGCCAGCCAGTGCGAGATGGAGGTTTTGCCGTTGGTACCGGTAATACCGACGACCTGCATATCACGGCTGGGGTAGGCGTACACGTGCGCTGCCACAATGCCGGCGCGCTCGCGCAGGCGGGCTACCGGCAGGTTCGGCACGGCCCACTCCGGGTGCCATTGGAACGCATCGTCCTGGTCCCACACTACGGCGGCAGCCCCTTTTTCGATGGCCGCCGCAATAAAATCACGGCCATCCGTGTATTCGCCACGACATGCCAAAAACACGTCGCCGGGAAACACGCGGCGGCTATCCGCCTCCACGCGCGCTACGGCAACGCCAAGACCCGCCAAGGCGGCGGGGTCCCAATCCGGCAGATCGATCAAACTGGTCTTCATGTTTCTTCCCGCACATCCGAAATCTTGTGTTCCGGAATCAGAGTGTTATTGGAGGGAGCATCAGGCTCGACCCCCAGAATGCGTAAACTGCCTGCCATGATGTTGGAGAAGGCAGGACCTGCTACCGTACCGCCGTAGTAGAAACCGGCGCCCGGCTCGTCAATCATTACCGCCACGATGAGTCGCGGGTTGGTTGCCGGTGCAAAGCCGACAAACAGACCGATGTGCTTGTCTGCGGCATAACGCCCGCCAACCAGCTTGCGTGCGGTACCCGACTTGCCGCCCACGTGGTAACCCAGCACTTGCGCCCGCACCGCGGTACCGCCCTGCTCGGTAACGGTTACCATCATGTCGCGCATTTTCTTGGCTGTTTCCGGGCGAATCACCGGGCGGCCAGGGTTGGCCGCGGCCAACTTGGTAAACGACAGCGGCAACAAGGCGCCATCGTGCGTAAAAATGGTATAAGCCCGGGCCAGTTGCACCAGGCTTACCGTCACACCATAACCAAACGACATGGTGGCCTGCTCGATCGGCCGCCAGCCTTGCCAGTCACGCAGCCGCCCGGCACTTTCGCCCGGGAAGCCCGACTGCGGGCTCTGGCCAAAACCTGTCTTGCGATAAAACGTCCACATGTCTTCCGGTGAAAACATCGCCGCAATCTTGGACGAGCCTACGTTGGAAGACTTCTGGATGATGCCCGTTACCGTCAGCGCCGCGTTCGGGTGCGTATCGCGCACCGTAGCCGGGCCAATCGTGTATGGCCGGGTATCCAGCACCGTATTCGGCGTGATCTTGCCTGCATCCAGCACCATGGATACCGGGAACGGCTTCATGGTGGAGCCTGGCTCGAACATATCTACTACAGCACGGTTGCGGCGCATTTCCGGCTCCAGCACCGCACGGTTATTCGGGTTGTACGATGGGGTATTGGCCAGCGCCAGTACTTCGCCGGTTTGCGCGTCCAGTACCACAACCCCGCCAGCCTTGGCCTTGTTGGCTACCATCGCAGCACTAAGCTCGCGATAGGCCAGATACTGGATGCGCTTGTCGATGGACAGCGTGAGCGTCTGGCCATCGCGCGGCGGCTCGATCACTGCTAAATCTTCTACGATATGGCCACGGCGGTCTTTCAGCACCGTACGGCTACCGTGCTTGCCGGCCAGCATCTTTTCGCGGGTCAGCTCCAGGCCTTCCTGGCCTTTACCATCCACACCGGTAAAACCAATCACATGCGACAGCATTTCACCAGCCGGATAGTAGCGGCGATACTCTTGCTGCTTGGCGACGCCCGGAATCTCCAAGGCCATGACCTGCTGCGCCAATTGCGGGCTGATCTGGCGCTTCAGGTAGACAAACTCGCGCTTCTTGTCGGCAAATTTCTCTTGCAGCTCTGCCACCGGCATTTCCAGCAAGCGCGACAAAGCAGCCAACTTGGCAGGCGGCACCGGGCTCATGTCTTCCGGGCTGGCCCAGATGGACTGTACCGGCGTACTGATGGCCAATGGCTCGCCGTTACGGTCGGCGATCACGCCACGGTTGGCTTCCAGCAGCAGCGTGCGGCGAAAACGTGCATCGCCCTGATTCTGCAAAAAGTCCTGCTGCACTACCTGCAGGTACACCGCGCGTGCCAGCAAGGCCAGCAGCAAGCTACCCAGAATCACCAGCACCATGGTGACCCGGCCTGGCGCCAGGCGCATGGGCTGCTTCAGGTGCTGGCGCATCGGTGGGGTATAGACACGGCTCATCGCACCCCCTCCGGTGTAATCACGTGCACCTGACGTTGTGTCGGTGTCAGCATATCCATTCGTGCCACCGCCGATTTCTCGATCAAGGCGTGGGCACCCCAAGTACTTTGCTCCAGGGTCAGCTGGCCGTATTCCACGTTGAGCTGACGCTGAAGCTTCTGTTCTTTTTCCAGTTCGCCATACAAACGGCGAGACACGTGCTGCGATGTCACTACCGACATCGCACAGCCGATGACCCCCAGCAGCAGCACTGCATTGAGCTTGTTAAGGCTCACACGCCCCCCTGCCACTGCCCGCCGGTACGCTCGGCGATACGCATGATGGCGCTACGGGCACGCGGGTTGGCCGACACTTCGGCCTCGCTGGCCCGCACGGCCTTGCCTACCGGCTTGACGGCCGCCTCGGCAATATCACAAGCGCGCACCGGCACCCACGACGGCAGCGTGTCGGTCGTACTGGCATCACGTACAAAATTCTTCACGATGCGGTCTTCCAGCGAATGGAAGCTGATTACCGCCAGGCGGCCACCTTGCGCCAAGCGCGAGATAGTTTGCGGCAGCACATCCTTGAGCTCGTCCAGCTCGCGGTTGATGAAAATCCTTATCGCCTGGAAGGTTCGCGTCGCGGGGTCTTGACCTTGTTCGCGAGTACGGACGTTTTTCCCAACGAGGACAGCGAGCTCACGCGTCGTTTCGAGGGGCTGTTCAAGCCTTTGCGCAACAATGGCTGCTGCAATCTTGCGAGCAAACCGCTCTTCACCATATGTCTTGATAACCTCTGCTATGTCCGCCTCGTCAGCACTGGCCAGCCACTGCGCTGCCGTCTGGCCGCGGGTGGTGTCCATGCGCATGTCCAGCGGCGCGTCAAAACGGAAGCTGAAACCGCGGCGACCGTCATCAATTTGCGGGGACGAAATCCCCAGATCCATCAGCACGCCATTGACCTGCTGCACGCCCAGGGCATCCAGCTCGCGGGCAAAGTGGGCAAAACCGTTATGTACAATGCTGAAACGCGGGTCTTCTGCGGCCAGTGCAGTGGCTACCGCAATGGCTTCCGGGTCTTTATCAAAAGCAATCAGCCGGCCCTGCGGGCTCAGCTGCTGCAAAATCAACCGGCTGTGGCCACCGCGGCCAAACGTGCAGTCGACGTACACGCCATCAGGCTGAACGGCCAGTGCCGCCACGGCCTCGTCGAGCAACACCGTGCGGTGAGCAAATACTGCGTCGGTCAAAGTGTGAAATCTCCAAGGTGCTGAGCCAGCTCAGCAGGATCAATATCCAGTGCGGTGTTCGTTTGGGCATCCCATTCAGGGGCATCCCACAGTTCAAAGCGGTTGCCGATCCCCACCAAAGCCACCTCTTTATCCAGGCCGGTCAGCTCGCGCAGCCGGGCAGGCAACAGAATGCGGCCGGCACCGTCCATTTCCAGCGTTTCCGCATGGCCTAGCACCAGGCGCTGATAGCGTTTCAGCGTGGGGTTGCCGGTGGGCAATGCCAGCAAACGCTGCTCGACAGGCTTCCAGTTCGGTTCGGGGTAGATCAGCAGGTGATCGGAGGATTCGAGAGTAACGACCAAGCGGTGGCCAAACGCAGACAACAGGCTCTCCCGGTGCCTGGCCGGAATGGCCAGACGCCCTTTGGCATCGAGAGAGATATGACTTACGCCGCCGAACATTTTGGATATTTCACCGCGCTGGAATTAGGAGCCGTCGCCCCACAATTACCCACTTCACCCCACTTTTCGCCACTATAGGGAATCGGCTCTACCCGGTCAACATCGTCATGAGGCAATTCGCCTTTGCCGACAAAGACTTACCGGAATACAACAAAGCAGAAAGCAAGGGAAATCAGCGGCTTACAAAATGATCTGCAGAAAGGATGTGAACTGCGGTCAATATCCGCATTTCGCTACAGAAAAAAACAGCGGCACGCCGCAGGGCGTGCCGCTTTTAGCAAGCTTTATCGAAATTACGCTTGAGTAAGTTTCTGCTTGAGGATGTCTTGCACCTGCGCCGGGTTGGCCTTGCCCTTGGAGGCCTTCATCACCTGACCCGCCAGCGCATTCAACGCCTTTTCCTTGCCGGCACGGAACTCTTCTACCGCCTTGGGGTTGGCCGCAATGGCTTCTTCTACCATTTTTTCGATGGCACCCACATCGGAAACCTGCTTCAAGCCGTCACGCTCGATAATGGCGTCAGCACCCAGATCAGACTCCCACAGCGCATCGAACACCTGCTTGGCCAGCTTGTTGGACAGCGTGCCGTCGGCAATGCGCACGATCAGGCCAGCCAGGCGCTCGGTACCAATAGGGCAGCCAGCGATATCCAGACCATCACGGTTCAGGCGAGCGGCGATTTCGCCATTCACCCAGTTGGCCGCCAGCTTGCCTTGGCCTGTGGCAGCCGCCACGGCTTCGAAGTACTGCGCTTGGGCCAGGCTGCTAGTCAGCAGCGCCGCATCGTAGGCAGACACGCCAAAGGCCTCGACAAAACGGGCTTTCATCTGGCCTGGCAGTTCCGGCATGTCGGCGCGGGTGGCGTCGATCTGCGCCTGGCTGATGCGCACCGGCAGCAAGTCCGGGTCGGGGAAGTAGCGGTAATCGTGCGCGTCTTCCTTGCTGCGCATCATGCGGGTTTCGCCGCTATCGGGGTCGAACAGCACGGTAGCCTGCTGGATCTTGCCGCCATCTTCGATGGTATCGATCTGCCACTGGATCTCGTACTTGATGGCCTGCTCCAGGAAGCGGAACGAGTTCAGGTTCTTGATCTCGCGGCGGGTGCCAAACTCGGCCTGACCAAACGGGCGCACCGATACGTTGGCATCTACACGGAAGCTGCCTTCCTGCATATTACCGTCGCAGATACCCAGCCAGGTCACCAGCGTGTGCAGCGCCTTGGCGTAGGCTACCGCCTCTTCCGGCGAGCGCATATCCGGCTCGGACACCACTTCCAGCAGCGGGGTGCCGGCGCGGTTCAGGTCGATACCGGACAGACCGTGGAAGTCTTCGTGCAGCGATTTGCCGGCATCTTCTTCCATATGCGCACGGGTAACGCGAATAACCTTCTCTTCTTCACCCACCAGAATGGTCAGCTTGCCATGCTCGATGATGGGCAGCTCCATCTGGCTAATCTGGTAGCCCTTGGGCAAGTCGGGGTAGAAGTAGTTTTTACGGGCAAAAATGTTCTTCTGGTTGATGGTGGCGTCCAGCGCCAGGCCCAGGCGGATGGATTTATCCACCACGGCCTTGTTCATTACCGGCAACACGCCCGGCAGCGCCAGCTCTACCAGCGAGGCCTGGGTGTTCGGCTCGGCGCCAAAAGCGGTGCTGGCGCCGGAAAAAATCTTGGAGACAGTGTTGAGCTGCACATGCACCTCAAGACCGATGACGACTTCCCATTTCATGGTCGGAAAATCCTTCTGTTTTTAGCCACGAAATCCACTAGCAGACACGAAAATTGAAGACAGGATCAAGCTGATTCATGTCGCAGGTCATTAAAAAACAAACTGATTTCGTATTTTTCGCGGATTCCGTGGCCAATTGATCGTTTTACAGAGCCGGCGCTTTGCTGTGCCAGTCGGTGACCTGCTGGAACTGGTGCGCCACGTTCAGCATTTTGGCTTCGCCAAAGTAGTTGCCGATGATCTGCAGGCCTACCGGGCGGCCGTTGTCGGCAAAACCGGCCGGCACGCTCATGGCCGGCAAGCCAGCCAGATTCACCGACAGCGTGTAAATGTCGGACAGGTACATCTGCACCGGGTCGCCGGATTTTTCACCCAGGTTAAACGCGGCGGTCGGCGCTACCGGGCCCAGGATCACGTCGCAGCCGGCAAAGGCAGCGGCAAAATCATTAGCGATCAGGCGGCGGATTTTCTGCGCCTTGATGTAGTAAGCGTCGTAGTAGCCATGGCTCAGTACGTAGGTACCCACCATGATGCGGCGCTTCACTTCGCTGCCAAAGCCCTCGGCACGAGACTTCTCGTACATGTCCACCAGGTCTTTGTACTCGTCGGCGCGGTGGCCGTAGCGCACGCCGTCAAAGCGCGACAGGTTGGCCGAAGCCTCTGCCGGGGCGATCACGTAATAGGCCGGGATGGACAGCTGGGTATTGGGCAGGCTCACTTCCACCACCTCTGCACCCAGCTTTTTCAGCTCGGCCACGGCGTTGTCGATGATGCGGCCAACGTCGGCCGCCAGGCCGTCGGCAAAGTACTCGCGCGGCAGGCCCACACGCAGGCCGGCCAGCGGCTGCGCCAGGTCGCGGGCGTAGTCTTCGCGGGCACGCTCCAGGCTGGTGGAGTCACGCTCGTCAAAGCCGGCCATCACGTTCAGCATCAGCGCGCAGTCTTCGGCAGTCTGCGCCATCACGCCACCCTGATCCAGCGAGCTGGCGTAGGCCACCATGCCAAAACGCGATACCACGCCGTAGGTAGGTTTGATGCCGGTCACGCCGCAGTGGCTGGCCGGCTGACGAATGGAACCACCGGTATCGGTGGCAGTGGCTACCGGTGCCAGACGCGCAGCGACGGCGGCAGCAGAACCACCGGACGAGCCGCCCGGAATGGCGTTCACATCCCACGGGTTTTTCACGGCGCCGTAGAAGCTGTTCTCGTTGGAAGAGCCCATGGCGAACTCGTCCATATTGGCGCGGCCCAGTGTTACCAGGCCGGCGGCCTGACACTGTTCGATCACGTGCGCGTTGTACGGCGAAATGAAGTTATCCAGCATTTTCGAGCCGCAGCTGGTCTTCCAGCCTTGCTGGCAGAAGATGTCCTTGTGCGCGATCGGCACGCCGGTCAGCAGGCCGGCCTGGCCGGCAGCGCGGCGCGCGTCGGCAGCCAGCGCTTCGGCCAGGGTTTTTTCACGGTCTACGGTGATAAAAGCATTCAGCGCCGGGTTCAGCGCCTCGATGCGGTCCAGATAGGCAGTGGCCAGCTCCACGGCAGAAACCTGCCCGGCTGTCAGCTGCTGCGATAATTGTTTGAGCGTGGCGTTAATCATCTTGTCTTGATGTCCGTCCAGAATGGCCACCCGTTGCGGGTAGCTGCGACCAACGTTGGCCGCGTTATTCGATGACCTTGGGAACCAGGAACAGGCCTTTTTCCACCTGCGGCGCCACCGCCTGACAGGCGTCGCGGCGGTTGGGTTCGGTCACCGCGTCCTCGCGCAGGCGCAGGGAAACATCCTGCGGGTGCGCCATCGGTTCGATACCGTCGGTATTTACTGCCTGCATCTGTTCGATAAGGCCAAGAATATTATTGAGCTGGCTGCCGACCGCCTCGATTTCAGCGTCGGTCACGGCGATGCGGGAGAGTCGCGCAATTCGCGCAACATCCTGATGGGTCAGCGACATGGCGTCCTCGTCAAAACCTTTAATAATTCAAGCGTTGTAGGGTATCATAACTGGTTTGTTTCGCCCAAGAATACAAGGGCATCGCGCTATAAAAATGCCAGCGGTTTTACTGAAAAATATAGTGAACCTTTTGCCTGCGCGGTGTCCAAAACCGCCACCATTGCGATGCGGTAAACTCATACCGCCGCACAAATACCATTCTCAGGACTGCCATATGTTTCGCTCGCTCACCGGCTACTTTTCCAATGATCTGGCCATCGACCTTGGCACGGCCAACACCCTGATTTACATGCGCGGCAAGGGCATCGTCCTTGACGAGCCTTCGGTAGTAGCCATCCACAGCGATGCGCCAACCAACAAGAAGTCCATCCTGGCCGTGGGCCTGGAAGCCAAAAAAATGCTGGGCCGCACCCCGGGCAGCATTCAAGCCATCCGCCCGATGAAAGACGGCGTCATCGCCGATTTCACCGTAACCGAGCAGATGCTGAAGCAGTTCATCAAGAAAGTGACCCCCAGCCGTTTCTTCTCGGCCAGCCCGCGCATCGTTATCTGCGTACCATGCGGTTCTACCCAGGTAGAACGCCGTGCGATCAAGGATTCGGCTCTGGCTGCCGGTGCCCGTCGTGTCGAGCTGATCGAAGAGCCGATGGCTGCGGCCATCGGTGCCGGCCTGCCGGTAGAAGAGCCGACCGGCTCCATGGTGGTGGATATCGGTGGCGGCACCACCGAAGTCGGCGTGATTTCGCTGGGTGGCGTGGTGTATTCCAACTCGGTACGCGTAGGTGGCGACAAGTTTGACGAAGCCATCATCAACTACATCCGCCGCAACTACGGCATGCTGATCGGCGAGACCACCGCCGAAGAAATCAAGAAGACCATCGGCTCTGCCTTCCCTGGGGCAGAAGTGCGCGAGATGGAAGTAAAAGGCCGCAACCTGGCCGAGGGCATTCCGCGCGCCTTCACGGTGTCCAGCAACGAGATCCTGGAAGCGCTGACCGAGCCGCTGAACCAGATCGTGTCTGCGGTAAAAATCGCGCTGGAACAAACCCCGCCAGAGCTGGGCGCCGACATTGCCGACAAGGGCATGGTACTGACCGGTGGCGGCGCACTGCTGAAGGACATCGACCGCCTGCTGGCCGAAGAAACCGGCCTGCCGGTATTCGTAGCCGAAGAGCCGCTGACCTGCGTGGTACGCGGCTCCGGCAAGGCGCTGGACAAGATGGACAAGACTGGCACCATCTTCACCAACGTACCGTAATTCACCGCTTCTTCAGGCGCCACTCTGCAAGGGGGGGCGCACGGCTGCATGAACTTCGCCAATACCCCCAGATTTTCCAACCAGGGCCTGCGCCCCGGCTCGCAGTTGCTGCTGTGCACGCTTACCTCGCTGGCCTTGCTGGTGGGAGACAGCCAGTTCGGCCTGATGGATCGTACCCGTGACGCCCTGTCGGTGGTGCTTTACCCGATACAGCGTGCGGTGAACATGCCCATGGCGGCCGCAGCGCATATTGGCGAATTTTTTATTACCCAAACCGCGCTCAAGCAGGAAAACGCCGAGCTGCGCAGCCGCGAGCTGGCGCAGTCTGCCAGGCTGGCGCGGCTGACTTCGCTGGAGCAGGAAGTCCAGCAGCTCAAGGCATTGAATGGCCTGCGCACCAATAGCCTGCAGGCCGGGCAGCTGGGCGAAGTACTGTATACCGCACGCGACCCTTTTTCTTACAAAATCATCATCGATAAAGGCCTGGACGCCAAGTTGGCCGCAGGTCTGCCGGTAGTGGACGAGCGAGGCCTGGTGGGCCAGGTCACCCGCGTGCAGCCACTCACCGCCGAAGTCACGCTGATTATCGACAAGAACCAGATGGTGCCGGTAGTCAACCAGCGTACCGGCCAGCGCTCGCTGCTATACGGCTATGGTGGTGGTGTGGAAGTGCGCTACCTGCCTGCTGCCGCCGACATCCAGCAAGGCGACCTGCTGGTGACATCGGGCATAGATGGCTTGTACAGCGAAGGTATCCCCGTAGCACGCGTTACCCGGGTAGACCGCCCGGCGGGTGCCTCGTTTGCCCGCGTGCTGTGCCAGAGTATTGCCGGTGTGCAGTCCAGCCGCTACGTACTGGTGCTGCCACCCCGCGCGGCCATGCCACCACGCCCGGCACCCGCACCACAGCCCGCCAAGCCCAAAAAGAAAAAAGACACCGAGGATGAAGGCTGATTCATGAGCTACGACCGCCCGCAAGAGCTGCTCAAACCGGTGAAGCGCCGCTTCATCACCCTGACCTTCGCCCTGGCACTGATGATGGAGCTGTTACCCCTACCGGTAGGCTCTACCCGCTGGCTGCCGGACTTCGTCGGCCTGCTTATCTTGTACTGGGCCATCAACCAGCCGCGCCGCATCGGCATCGGCATGGGTTTCCTGATTGGCCTCGTCGTGGATGTCAGCACCAATAGCCTGTTTGGCCAGCACGCGCTGGCCTATTCGGTAACCACCTATCTGGTGATGCTGCGCCAGCGCCAGCTGGTGATGTTCAATCTGGGCCAGCAAGCCCTGGTGGTGCTGACCCTGATGGTGGCCAACCAGCTGATCATGGCGCTGGTTCGCCTGGCGCTGGGCTCGGCCTTTGTCGGCGCCGGCTACTTCCTGCCCCCGCTGATGGGCGCACTGCTGTGGCCGCTGCTAACCAAGCTGCTGCTGCTGCCTTACCGCCACCACACCCTCTAAGCATGCACCGCCCTACCCGACTGAAAGACGCACAGGCCGAAGAAAGCCAGTTCCAGCTGCGCCTGGTAATTGCTTACGGCTTTATGGTGCTGATGCTGCTGACCCTGGCCGCCCGCTTTATCTGGCTGCAGGTCATGCAGTACGAGCACTTTGCCACCCTAGCGCAAAACAACAGTATTTCGCTGGTGCCGGTGCAGCCTAACCGTGGCCTGATCATGGACCGCAACGGCGTAGTACTGGCGCAGAACCACGCCGCCTATACGCTGGAAATCACCCCGGCCAAAATGGACGACATGGAGGCCACCATCAAGGCGCTGGGCGGCCTGGTGGAGATTACGCCGCGCGATGACCGCCGTTTCCGCAAGTTTCTTGCCGAAAGCAAGGAGTTCGAGCCGGTACCGCTCAAACTGAAGCTATCCGAGGATGAAGCAGCCCGCATTGCGGCCAACGCCTGGCGCTTTCCCGGCGTAGAAGTCAAAGCCAGGCTGTTTCGCGATTACCCGTACAAAGAGCTCACCAGCCATGTGCTGGGCTATATCGGCCGCATCAACCAGCGCGACCAGCAAAAGCTGGAAGAAGACGACAAGCTAGCCAACTACCGCGGTGCCACCCATATCGGCAAGCTGGGGCTGGAGGCAGTCTACGAGGCCGAACTGCACGGCACCAACGGCTTTGAAGAAGTGGAAACCGATGCCGGCGGGCGCGCCGTGCGTAGCCTGCGCCGTACGCCGCCGGTACACGGCAATAACCTGAAGCTGGCACTGGATATCCGCCTGCAAGAAGTGGCCGACAAACTGTTTGGCCAGCGTCGTGGCGCGCTGGTGGCCATCGACCCGCAAACTGGTGGCGTGCTGGCCTTTGTGTCCAAACCCGGCTTCGACCCCAACCTGTTTATCGATGGCATCGACAGCGCCACCTGGAAAAGCCTGAACGAAGACTGGCAGAAACCGCTGGTCAACCGTGCCGTGCGCGGCTTGTACCCGCCGGGCTCCACCTTTAAACCCTTCATGGCCATGGCTGCACTGCAGTCTGGCGCCATCGGCCCCTACGATCTGCGCCCGGCGCCAGGCTTCTTTACCCTGCCAGGCTCCAGCCACCAGTTCCGCGACTCCAACCCGCGCGGCAACGGCATGGTCAACATCAGCAAGGCCATCGCCGTTTCCAGTGACACCTTCTTTTACCGCGTGGCCTGGGATATGGGCATAGACCGCATCCACCCGCTGGTGGGGCAGTTTGGCCTGGGGCAGAAAACCGGCATTGACCTGGATGGCGAAGCCAGCGGCGTACTGCCCTCGAAAGAGTGGAAAGAAAAACGCTTTGCCCGCTTCAAACCCGAGGTTCGCCGCTGGTACCCCGCCGACGTGGTGAGTGTAGGTATCGGCCAGGGTTTTAACGCCTATACCCCGCTGCAAATGGCCAACGCCACCGCCATTCTGGCGGCCGACGGCAAGGTGTTCAAACCGCACCTGGTACAAGAAATCACCCAGGCCGGCAGCGGCAAGGTAAGACTGGTAGAGCCGCGCCCGGTACGCACCCTGGCCTTCCGCCCCGAGCTGTACGCCCACGTGAAAGACGGCATGCAGGCGGTGATGCGCCCAGGTGGCACCGCAGCGCGCATCGCCACCGGCCTGACTTATAACATGGCCGGCAAAACCGGCACCGCCCAGGTGGTACAGATCAAGCAGGGCGCCAAGTACAACGCGGCGGCGCTGGCAGAGCAGTACCGTGACCACTCCTGGTTTATTGCTTTTGCCCCGGTAGAAGCGCCACGCATTGCCATTGCCGTGATTGTGGAAAACGCCGGTTTCGGTGCTGCTAGCGCTGCGCCGATTGCCCGTGCGGTCAGCGACTTTGCCCTCACCGGCAAAGTACCGGCCGAGCTGCAAGGCAAACTGATTACCATGCCGCAGCCGGCACAGGCAGGAGACAAGCAAGATGCAAGCGCCGCTCGCTAAACGAATCTGGGATGCCATTGCCGCCCCGTTTGACGGCTGGCTGATGGCGTTCCTGGCCGGCATTTTCGTGATGAGCATGCTGGTGCTGTTCTCGGCGTCCAACCAGAGCTGGCACAAGATAGACAACAAGCTGGTTTATACCGTGATGGCGCTTACCGTGATGTGGATCATGGCCAATGCCCGCCCGCAAACGGTGATGAACTTTGCCCCGCCGCTATACGCAGCCGGCGTGTTGCTACTGGTAGGCGTGGAGCTATTCGGCATTACCGTCAACGGTTCTACCCGCTGGCTGAACCTGGGCATTGTGCGCATCCAGCCATCCGAGATCATGAAAACCGCGCTGCCGATGATGGTGGCCTGGTATTTCCAGAAGTATGAAAGCACGCTGAACTGGCGGCATTATCTGGTGGCGGTAGCGCTGATTGCCGTCCCTGGCGCGCTGGTGCTGAAGCAGCCGGATTTGGGGACCGCCGTGCTCATCATGGGCGCAGGCTTCTTTGTGCTGTTCTTTGCCGGCCTGTCGTGGAGGATCATCATCGGCGGCCTGGTAGCTTTTCTGGCCAGCCTGCCGGTGGTGTGGAACCTGCTGCACGACTACCAGCGCCGCCGTGTGCTGACGCTGATCGACCCCATGCAAGACCCGCTGGGCGACGGCTACCACATTATCCAGTCCATGATCGCCATCGGCTCCGGCGGGCCGTGGGGCAAGGGCTGGCTGAACGGCAGCCAGACGCACCTGGACTACATCCCCGAGCGCACCACAGACTTTATCTTTGCCGTGTATTCGGAAGAATTCGGCCTGGCCGGCAACCTGCTGCTGCTGGTCCTGTATCTGGGGGTGATTACCCGCGGCATGCTGATTACGGCCCGTGCCCAGACGCTGTACGGCCGCCTGCTGGCCGGTGCCATCACGCTGTCGTTCTTCGTCTACGTGTTCGTCAACATGGGCATGGTGGCCGGCATCCTGCCGGTGGTAGGCGTACCACTGCCGTTCATGTCCTACGGCGGTACCGCCACGGTGTCGCTGGCGGTGGCGCTGGGCATGCTGATGAGCATCGGCAATACCAAGCGCTGAACCGGCTCAATAGCGCCGTGGCTGGGCGCCGGCGATCTCCTCGATACGCCAGCCTTCGCCACGGCCATCCACAAAGTGGATGATCGAATCAACCGACACGGTACGGATACGGTTGCCGTAACGCAGTGCATCCGGGTGATCGTCAAACGCGATATTGGCTTTGAACATGCGCCCGCCCAGGCGCGTAAGCGGGCCCAGATCCAGCTCGCTGGGCTGGTAGCCCTGCTGTTGCAACCAGGCTTGTGACTGTTCGCGGGTATACAACTGGCGGCCATCTGCCATGGCGGCGGCCATGTTTTCCAGCACCCAGGTATTGGAATTCTGGTAACGCGTATTAAACGGGTAAGCCACCATGTTGTAACGGGTACTAAACAGCGTATGCAGTAGTGGGCCATCCTGCAGCCTGGCATGCAGCTTGGCGGCGACCGCCGGCGGCGGCACCACGGCCACGGCATCGTAAGAGAACATGTCGTCCAGGAAGAAATTGCCCAGCCCCTCGTACCACAAGTCCGACTCCGCCGAACCGCAACGGTTCAGCAGATGGGCCACCCGCCAGTGGCCATCCGGCTGCCGGTAAACCAGGCCTGCATGGGTATAGCGCAAACCGTATTTGCCCAGATCCTGCCCCATGCGCCCCAGCACCACCACCGGGCTTGCGATTTCGTTCAGCAGCTGCTGCACCTTGGCAGCCGTCGCCAACGCCAGGCGATAGGTTTCTACTGTCAGCGTCTTCTCGCTACAGCCCTGCCCGGCCATCGCCAAGGCTGGCAGGCATGACAGCAGTAGCGGCCACAGCCAGTCAGGACGGGACACGGCTATGCTCCAGCAGCGCCTTGCCCAGGGTATCCGGGATAAAGGCCAGCACCTTGCCGGACAACACCAGCAGGCGGCCCCCCGTCACCGCACTGACTTGCAGCGTCTGGCCCACCGCAGCACCCGAAGCGCGGAACGCGCCGCTGCTCATTTCCAGCGACCATTTGGCCCCCTGGCTAGCCGACTCCAGTATGAGCTTGACGGTATCCGCGCTGCCTTCTGCCACACCGGTAATGACCAGGCCAGAGCCCATCAGCGGCGCCAGCATCATCTCGCCGTTGCCTTCGGCACTGCCGGCCACGCTGATGGCAGGCGACAGCACAATGGACAAGGTACCCACCACCACTTGGTCGGACGGGGTCAGCTTCGACTCGGCGTAAACCGGCTGGCCGCCCAGCAGGGTGGCGCTCAGTAACAGTGCAGGCAGCAATTTCATAGTGTGCTTTCAGATGGCAATGCCATACAGATTGCCAGTTTCACGCGCACTTGCCAAATTACCGCAAGCCACAGCGGCACACTGCGGCCAACCTGGCCAGCGCGCCGCATTCTATACGTGGTGCTTTGGTCACAATACGGTGGCTTGATATGGCCTTCATTCAAACGGTCGTTGCAAAAACAAGCCCACCCTCCGCAATATAGAGCCTCGACTCTAGAATGAGTCATAACACGGACCGCACCGCCACGACGGCGCGGCCATGACACGAGGAGGCATGATGGATTTCAATATCGAGCTGCTGCTACTGGCGCTGGCACCCGTTTTTCTGGGCTGCGTGGCGTGGGAGGCATGGTACTGGGCCAAACGCGGGCGGGCCGACGTCTACAGCTGGCGCGACACACTGTGCAACGCAGCATTGGCCCTGCTGCACCAGGGCGCGGATAAATTGGCCTGGCTGGCAGTGATTCCGCTATACCAGTACCTATACCAGCAGCACCGGCTGTTCGACCTGGGCCACAACTGGAGCCATTTTGTGCTGCTGTTTCTGGCACAGGACTTTCTGTACTACTGGTTCCACCGCGCCAGCCACCGCGTACGCTGGCTGTGGGCTGCCCACAGTGTGCACCACAGCTCCACCCGCATGAACCTGTCCACCGCCTTTCGCCAGAGCCTGATGTACCCGCTGGCCGGCATGTGGGCATTCTGGCTGCCGCTGGCCTGGCTGGGTTTTGCCCCGCAGCTGGTGGTGGGCGTGGTACTGCTGAACCTGGCGTTCCAGTTTTTCGTCCACACCCAGGCCATCCCCAAGCTGGGCTGGCTGGAGTACATGTTCAACACACCGTCCATCCACCGCAGCCACCACGCGCGCAACCCCTGCTATGTCGACCGCAATTATGCTGGCGTGCTGGTGATCTGGGACCGCCTGTTCGGCAGCTACGTGGCCGAGCGCGACGACACCCCATGCGACTACGGCACCATCAAGCCGGTAAACAGCTACAACCCGCTTTGGGTCAGCGTGGTGGAGTGGCGCGACATGCTGCGCGAAACCTTGGCCGCACGCAGCTGGCGCCAGCGGCTGACACTGTTGTTTGGCCCGCCCGAAATGGCCGAGCGCGTGGCCGCGCAACTAACCACTCAGAACAGCCAGCGCCACACGCCGTAAGCCACAAACCCCAGCACGATGGCCGGCAGCGTCTGCCGGCTGAAAAAAGCTACCGCCGCAGCTACCAGCGTACCCGGCAGGTAAGCATTGGCCAGGCTCAGGTCGATGTCGCCCTGTGGTGCCAGCGCCATCGGCACGATCAGCGCGGTCAGCACCGCCGCCGGCACGTAGCGCAGCGCCCGCTGCAAAGCCGGCGGAAACGCCAGCTTGTGGCCGAATACCAGAAAGCTCAGCCGGATCCCGTACGTCACCACCACCATCCCAAGGATGGCCAACCACAATGACTGCGTCATGCTGGCTCCCCCTGCGTAGCGCCTGCGGCCATCCTTTCGGCCAACATCCCCGCCCCTACCCCGGCCAACGCCGCCAGCATCAGCCCCAGCTTGTAGGGCAGATGGCGCGCCAACAGCGCCACCGCACCCGCCGCCAGCGCAGCCGCCAGCACCGGGTATTGCCGCAGTTGCGGCGCCACGATGGCGGCAAACGTGGCCACCATGGCAAAGTCCAGCCCCAGGCTAGCCAGGCCCGGCACACTCTGCCCCAGCAACACCCCGGCTACCGTCCACAGCTGCCAGTTCAGGTACATCGCCAGCGACGAGCCCAGCCAGTACCACACGCCGCCTTGCGCGGTGCCGTGCTCGCGCAAATGGTGCTCCACCACGGCGTAGGTTTCGTCAGTGAGCCAGAACGCCAGCGGCCAGCGCCAGCGCGCCGGCAAGTCGCGCACGTAGGGCAGCAGGCTGGCGCTGTATAGCGCGTGGCGCAGGTTCACCACAAAGGTGGTGAACCAGATCACCGGCAGCGCGGCGGCGCCGCCAATCAGGCTGACCGCCACAAACTGCGACGAGCCGGCAAACACCAGCGCCGACAGCGCCAGCACCGCCCAGGCAGGGATGCCGCTGGCAATGGCCAGCGTGCCGAAGATCACGCCAAACGGCGCCGCGCCCACCAGCATGGGTACCGTGTCGCGCACGCCCGCCAGCAAGGCGGAACGGGTAGGGTTCATGTCACACTCCACAAGTTTCAGGGTTGGCCGCAGTATCGCTGTGATAGCGCCTGCTGTTTGGTGACTACTTTGCAGTAGCGGCGGTGTACTGGCTTGAACGATCTTGCGCAGCGGGCGGCTAAGGGCCGCGTACCGTGCGCTGGTAGGCGGCGGGGGTGATGCCCAGCGCGGCGCGGAAAGCCCGCGTCAGCTGCGGCTGGTCGGCAAAACCCAGCTGCGCCGCCACCTGTACCGGTGCCATACCTTGCGCCAGCAGGCTGCGGGCCCGCGCCACGCGCAGCTGGTTGCGCCAGGCCACCGGCGGCAGGCCGAACTGCTGGCGAAAGCGGCGGTTGAGGTGCCACGGCGACAGTCCGGCCTCGTCGGCAAGCGCCTGCAGCGACAGGTTGTCGGCCAGCCGGTCGGCGAGCAGGCTGCGTACCCGCAGCAAGGCCGGCGCGGCGTCGGGCAAGGCCGCCTCGCGCACGCCCATGTGGCGGGTCAGCACGTCGGCAAAAATGCCCTGCTGTACGCTCTCGCGCAGCAGGCGGTCGTGACTGTCGCGCAGCAAGGGCTGCAGCTGCCACAGGCGCTGCCATAGCTCGGGGTCGTACACCACGGTATCGCGGAAATAAGGCTGTACCGCGCGGCCAGCCATCTGGCTGGCCAGTCCCTGTATCAGTTGTGCCGACGGGTAGTAACCGTGGTAGCCCCAGCCGGCGTCGTGCGCCGAGCGGCCGGTGTGTACCTCGCCGGGGTTGATCAGGATCAGCGCCCCCGGCCCGGCCACGTGGGTACCACCGCGCCAGTGATAAGACTGCGCGCCCCAGTGCAGGGTGTTCACCACGTACTCCTCGTGGAAGTGCGGGGCAAATACCTGACGGGTGTAGAAGGCGTCCAGCAGCTCCAGCGGCGCGATATCGTCGGCGCGGAAGAAGCGGGCGTGTTCGGGGCGGGCGGCGGTCATGCTGCATTCTGGCACAGCGCTGCCGCGCCGTTTTGAACGATCTTGTCAGGAACCGGCCATGAAGGTGCGGATGCCGGAGCCAATAAACTGCACGCCGACACAAATCAGCAAAAAGCCCATCAGCCGCCCCAGCACCTCGGTACCGGCACGGCCGATGCGCTGCGCGATCCAGCCAGCGGAACGCAGCAGCAGGAAAATACCGGCGCAGGTGGCAAAAATGGCCAGCGTGGTCATGCCCAGCGCCAGCAGGCGCGCGGTATGGTTATCCAGCTCGGCGATTTCGGTGGCCATGCCGATCACCACCGCGATAGTGCCCGGCCCGCTAATGCCCGGCATCGCCAGCGGAAAGAAGGAGTAATCCTCGCGCCGCTTGGTACTGGGCGCCATGCCGGGGTCTTGCGACAAAAACAGCATGCGGTAACCCAGCGTGGCCACCACGAAACCGCCGGCAATACGCAGCGCACCGTAGCTGATGCCAAACGCGCCCAGGATGACGTTACCGGCCAGCAGCGACACCAGCATGATGGCCGCCGCGTACACGCAGGCCATGCGCGCCTGGTGCGCACGGCGCAGCTCGCTCATGCCCTGGGTCAGGCTGACGAACAGCGGAATCTTGGACAAGGGGTTGGTAATCACCAGCAGGCTCACCAGCCCGCCAAAGAAGAACTGCAGATACAGCGCCTTGATCATGATGCTCTTCAGCAATAGGTTGGCCGCCATTGTAGCCAGCTGGCGCCCCGCTGCACGCCCATGCGACCAAAGACAATAAAATTGCGGCGCTTGTCCGACATGGCGCACATGTCTGCTACGGGAGCAGGCCTGGCGGGTGCGGCATTTTGCCGCAGGGCAATGTGCCGCAGGCGTGGCAGTGGTAGCCTTGCGGCCAACCTGTCCGCTTTACATTTTGCAAAGGAATCCGTATGCGCAAACTCGCCGTTCTGGCCCTGGCCTCCCTGCTGTCCCTGCCTGCCCTGGCCCACGAATACACCGCCGGTGCGCTGAAAATCGGCCACCCTTGGAGCCGCGCCATGCCGGCCACCAGCCCGACTGCCGGCGTGTTCATGACCATCAACAACACCGGCAAAGACGCCGACAAGCTGGTTTCTGCCACCAGCCCGCAGGCTGGCAAGATCGAGATGCACACCCACGTTAACGACAATGGTGTCATGCGCATGCGCGAAGTGGCTGGCGGTATCGCCGTACCGGCTGGCGACACCACCAAGCTGGCCCCGGGCGGCCTGCACGTGATGCTGTTCGACATCAAACAACAAGCCAAGGTGGGCGATAAATTCCCGCTGGTGCTGAAGTTCGAGAAAGCCGGCGAAGTGAAGGTAGACGTGAAAGTGGAAGACGGCGCCCCGGCTGCCCATGCGCACTAAGCTGCTGCACGGTCAGTAAAAAAAGGCTGCCAGCAGGCAGCCTTTTTTGTTACCCGCCGCACTGCTTATTTTTGCAGCAGGCGACGCGCGGCCACAGCGGTGTCGGTGTAGTCGGTAAACACACCGTCCACGCCCAGGGCAAAGTAGGCGCGGTACTCTTCCAGCGGGCTATCCTGGAAGTTGGCCGCCAGGTGCTTGGACTCGTTGCGGAAAGTGTACGGGTGTACCAGCAGGCCCAGTTTGTGCGCGTTTTTCACTACGTCGCTCGGCTCGGTCAGCGTCATATCGCGCTGGTCGACCACCTTGTCGCCGTCCACGTCGGCAGCCTTGCCGGTTTTCGGGTCTACCATCGCCTGCCAGCTGATCAGGTACGGTTTCCACGGGCCGATACCGTCTGCAAACGATTTGATCTCTTTCAGGCCAGCCGGGGTCAACATGTCGGCGTAGGTGCGCTTGTCGCCGGATACCACGTGGTCGTACGGTACGTTGGCATCGATGGTGCCATCCGGGCGCACATCATTGGCGTCCAGCAGGTACACCAGCTTGTTGGCGGTAAGCTTGCGCAGCTGTTTCAGGTTGGCCGCTTCGAACGACTGGATAAATACCGGCGCATCCTTGCGGTTCAGTTTGTACTTCTGCAGCAGCGCCACCAGCGGTTTTTCCAGGCTCAAACCCAGTTGCTGGTGGTAGGTCGGGTGCTTGGTTTCCGGGTAGATGCCGATCTGGCGCCCGGTTTCCTTCGATTTGGCTTCGCGCAGTGCCAGGACTTCTTCGAAAGTCGGCACCTGGAACTGGCCGTCAAAGGCCTTGCTGCGGTCGCCGCGCGGCTGGATGGCGCGCAGGGTCTTGATCTCGGCCAGGGTAAAGTCGCTGGCAAACCAGCCTTCTTCATCGTTGCCGTCTACCTTCATGGTGCGCTTGCGGCTGGCAAACTCGGGGCGCTTGGCCACGTCGGTGGTGTCTTTCAGGTTGGGCTCGTGGCGGGCAATCAACACGCCGTCCTTGGTGGCTACCAGGTCCGGCTCGATGAAGTCGGCGCCCAGCTCGATAGCCTTGGCGTAGCCTTCCAGCGTGTGGTCGGGCATGTAGCCGGACGCGCCACGGTGGGCAATCACCAGCGGGGCCTTGCCATTAAGCGTCGGGAAAACCGGTTTGTCTGCAGCCCAGGCCGGTGCGGCCAACGTAGCGGACACAGCCATGGCGATGATGATTTTCTTGTTCATTGCTACCCCCTGAGTAATACACGTGTCGATGAAAGCCAGCAGTCTGGCACACGCATGTGATGCTTTTTTGACAAGGCCACGGCTTTGCCTGCAAGGGCGGGGTGCAAACTGCTATGCTTTGTCTCTGTCCGATGCTGCCTGCCGCCATGAGCCCGTTCCTGCATAAACCCTTTCGCCCTGCCCTGCTGCTGGTACTGATTTTCCTGTCCGGCACCCTGGGCATCTGGTGGCTGGCGGCCTCTGCTGCCCGTGATGTGGATGACGAAGCCCGGCGTATCAGCCAGCTGGCACTGAGCCAGGAGCTGGCACGCGAGCGCCGCCGGCTGGCCAATACGCTGCAGGACTACGCCAACTGGGACGAGATGAACGACAAGATCAACCGCGCCCAACCAGATCTGGCGTGGCTGAACGAGAACCTTACCGCGTCGGTGTACCACAACCTGAACGTACACCTGGCGCTGCTGGTAGATGCCGGCGAAGGCGTGCTGCAGGCAAGGCAGAACGGCATACTGGTGAACCCGCCAGAACGCGCACTGCCACTACCCGACCACCAATGGCTGGCGCTCTTGCGCCATACCGACCGCTATAGCCAGGCCAGCCCCGGCGCCATGCCCAGCCAGCTGTTGCGCATCGACACAGTGAACCCGTTAAGCGGCCACCCCGAGCCGCGCATCCTGATGCTGTCCATCCAGCGCATTACGCCGGAGCTGAGCAAGACCCCACGCAGCCCGCAGCAGCGCTATCTGGTGTTTGCACGCTATATGGACCAGCCAAGCCTGCAGCAGCTCAGTGCGGACTTTCTGCTGCCGCAGATACGGCTGTATTTCACCCCGCAAAGCCCGCCGGATCTGACGGCCCTGCCGCTGCAGGACAACAACGGCCAGACACTGGCCTGGCTGGCGTGGCCAAACCGTGCGCCAGGCAACAATATGCTGGAGCGCATCCTGCCACAAAGCCTGTTCCTGCTCTGCGTGATACTGCTGCTGGGCGCCGCCATCGTGCGCATGGCCGAGCGTTGGCAGCGCCATAGCCTGCGACAGGCCGAGCGGCTGCAGCAGCAAGGCGAAGCCCTGCAAAACCTGGTCACCAGCCGCCGCGATGACCAGCAAGAACTGCGCGAGTACCTGGAAGAAGTCATACCGCTACTGAGCCAGACCCTGCGCGTTAACCGCATCAGCGTCTGGCAATTCAGCCCGGACGGCAAAGAGCTGCTCTGTCTGGCCAGCCTGAATGCCATCAGCGGGCAGTTCAGCCACGGCGAACAGCTGGAGCAGAGCAGCCACGCAGATTACTTCCAGGCCATGCGCCAACACCGCTATCTGGCCAGCCACCATGCACAGCAGGACGACCGCCTGGCTTCGCTGCGTACCTATCTGGTGGCGCGTGACGTCAGCGCCATGCTGGATGCGGCCATTGTGGTAGGCGGGCTGCATCAGGGCATTTTGTGTGCCGAGTCGCAAACGCCGCACCGTCAATGGCAGCAAGACGAGATCAATTTTGTCTGCTCTGCGGCCGATATCCTAGCGCTGGTGATGGAGTCACGCGCGCGCCTGCACGCCGAAGGCGAGCTATACCGCCAGTTCTACTACGACCGCTTTACCGGCCTGCCCAACCGCAGCCGCCTGCTGATGCAACTGGACGAGTTGATCCAGCAGAAAGAAAGCCAGAGCCCGCAAAACAGCGAGCCGCTAGGCTGCCTGATGCTGGCCGTAGAAGGCCTGACCAATATCAACGAGCTGTACGGCCGCGATAACGGCGACCAGGTCATACGCGAGCTGGGCAAGCGGCTGGAAAGCATCATCGGCCATGGCGAAATGGTGGCGCGCAACGCCGATAACCGTTTTGCCCTGCTCATCCTCAGCCGTGACGAAGAAAGCCTGTGCCAGCGGGTAGACCACCTCAGCACCCTGCTGGCACGGCCGCTGGATATCCAGGGGCAGCAGCTGTACATCCGCCTGAGCATTGGCCTGGCGCTCTACCCGCACGACACCAACGACGCCGAATCACTGCTGGAGCACGCCGAAATGGCACTGCAGATGTCGCGCGAAGGCCCGGGTGACTGGGTACGTTTCCACCCCGACATCAACAGCAACTGGCGGCGGCGTAACCGCCTGCAAACCGAGCTGCGCCAGGCTATTGCCAGAGATGAGCTGGTACTGAACTACCAACCGTACATCTCGCTGAAAAGCGGCAAAGTCGCCGGTGCCGAAGCGCTGGTACGCTGGCAGCACAGCGAAATGGGGCTGGTATCCCCTGCCGACTTTATCCCCATGGCCGAAGAAACCGGTGTCATCCACGCCATTGGCGCCTGGGTGCTGGAAGAAGGCATCCGCCATGCGGCCAGCTGGCGCCTGCGCTTTCTGGAAAACTTCACCATCTCCATCAACGTGTCGCTACTACAGCTGGAAGACCCGCACTTTGCCGAAAGCGTGGCCGCCTTGCTGGCGACCCACCACCTGCCTGGCGAAGCGCTGGAATTAGAGGTAACCGAAGGCCTGGCGCTGCGCAACACGCCGGAAATCGACAGCAATCTGCACAAGCTGCGCGCACAGGGCATTGCCATTGCCATTGATGACTTTGGTACCGGTTACGCCTCGTTCAGCTACTTGCGGCGCTTCCCGGTAGAGAAACTGAAAATCGACAAGCTATTCCTGGACCGCGTGCCCGATAGCGAGGCCGGTAGCAACCTGGTGCGCATGATCGTGTCCATGGGCCACACCCTGGGCGCATCCGTCACCGGTGAAGGCATCGAAAATATCGAACAAGCCCGTTTTCTGGCACACCATGGCTGCGACTACGCCCAGGGCTACCTGATCAGCAAACCGCTACCCGCCGTGGCACTGGAACGTTTCCTGGCCGATGCCCAGCCGCTGCCATTACGGTAATTGCATCGCCCTTGTCATAATCAGGACTTATTGAAACCAAATTGCGAACAATAGCTAACCAAACGTTGCTTGGATGTAACATGATGCAGCGCAATATTGTCCGACAAGCAAGCACTACGCTGGCCTGACATGCCAACTTGATGCACACTGGCCTCCACGTTGCACCCTGCCTCCCAAAGCATTGCGCCAGGTTTCCAAAGAAGACCGGGTGATGGAGGAGAGACGAGCTCCACAGGAGCCACAACACATACAACACAGAAAGTAGCGGATCAAGGCGGCGGTGCAACGTCCCCCACCCTGCAGTTTGCAAGCCCTCGCGTCGGCATTACCATGGCCCTCTTTACCCCTGCGGCCAACCCCAGATGACTACCCCTGCCCTGCCCCGTATTGCCATTCGTTATTGCACCGGTTGCCGCTGGATGTTGCGTGCCGCCTGGATGGCACAAGAGCTGCTCACCACCTTTGAAAAAGACCTGGGCGAAGTCGCGCTGCAACCCGGCAGCGGCGGTGTGTTCACCGTGCACGTCGACGGTGTGCAGATCTGGGACCGCGCCACCGACGGCGGTTTCCCCGACATCAAGCTGCTGAAACAGCGCGTGCGCGACCGCATCGCCCCCGAGCGCCACCTAGGCCACAGCGACCACAGCGCCGCCGACAGCGGGCAGTAAGGCCGCACCTTGAGCGTGCAACGCAAGATCATCCACATCGACTGCGACTGCTTTTTTGCCGCGGTGGAAATGCGCGACCGCCCGGAATGGCGTGGTATCCCGCTGGCGGTAGGCGGCCAGCCCGGCCAGCGCGGCGTGATCGCCACCTGCAACTACGAAGCACGCCGCTTCGGCGTACGCAGCGCCATGCCCTCGTCGCTGGCGCTACGGCAATGCCCGCAGCTGCTGATCGTCCCGCCCGATTTTGCCCGCTACCGCGACGCCAGCCAGGCGGTCAACGCCATCTACCAGCGCTATACAGCGCTGATCGAGCCGCTGTCACTGGACGAAGCCTATCTGGACGTGAGCGGCCAACCCCACTGTCAGGGCAGCGCCAGCCTGATGGCGCAGGCCATCCGTGACGCCATCCGCAACGAGGTGGGCATTACCGCCTCGGCCGGCATCGCGCCCAACAAGTTTCTGGCCAAAATCGCCAGCGACTGGCGCAAGCCGGACGGGCAGTTTCTGGTACGCCCGGATGAAGTCGCCGAGTTTGTGCGCGTGCTGCCGGTAGAAAAAATCTGGGGCGTGGGCGAAGTCACCGCCACCAAACTGCGCCAGCAGGGCTTTTACACCTGTGGCGACCTGCAACAGCTGCCGCTGGCCGACATGCTGCGCCGCTTCGGCAAGCTGGGCAAAACGCTGTACGAGCTGTCACGCGGCCAGGACAGCCGCGCGGTAGAGCCGGAACGCGAGCGCAAATCGGTAAGCGTGGAAGAAACCTACACCCGCGACCTGCCCGACCTGGCCAGCTGCGAAGCCGAGCTGCCGGGCCTGCTAGCCACGCTGGCACAGCGGCTCGAGCGCGTCGGCAGCCCGCGTTTTCGCGGGCTCACCGTCAAGATCAAGTTTGCCGACTTCACCCAGACCACGGTGGAATGCACCGGCCACAGCCTGGATGCGGCCAACTACTGCCAGTTGCTGCACACCGGCTACGCCCGCGGCGGCAAGGCCGTGCGCCTGCTGGGCGTAGGGGTGCGGCTGCAAGAAGCCGACCCCACCATGCTGCAGCTGGAGCTACCGCTGCAGCATGGCCACTCGCCCGGCTAAGGGTGGCCGCTACTGGCCAGCCCCAGGGTTGGCCGCATCGCCATCGCCATCGCTAGCCGCAACAGCCAAGGCATCGGGCTGGTTACCGCCGCCCAGGCTGCACCAGTCGATACCGCGGGTAAAGTACATGGTGAGCGCCAGCAGGGCGAACAGGCTCAGGCTACCCATCAGCAAAGCCATGTCCTGCGACTGCAGAATCATGAACATCAAGCCGTACAGCGCACCCAGCATGGCGGCAAACACGCCGCCGCCACGCCAGCTGCCCAGCACGCTGCTGCCGTAGCTGCCCAGCAAGGCCACCGACGCCAGCGCCGCCAGCCAGTAGGCAGCATTGAAGCCCAGATGCTCGGATAGCGACAGTGTCAGCAGGAAGAACAGCGCCAGCCCCAGCATCAGCAAGGTGTACTGCACCGGGTGCACCGACACGCGGTGCATCACCTCCAGCAGGAACACGCCACCCATCATCAGCAGCACAAACAGCTCGGCGTACTTCATGGTGCGCTCGTTCAGCACGTAGCGGTCTACCGGGTCCAGCAGGCGCAGGCCGACACGATTGGGTTCGCAGCCGCTCTTGGCCTGCAGGCAGGCGTTGCCGCCGGTGGCCAGCTCGGTAGTCTGCCAGCGCGCGCGAAAACCCTGCGCGTCCACGCTACGGCTTTGTGGCGCAAAATTGCCGGCAAAGCTCGGGTGCGGCCAGTTGCCGGCCAGGTTGACGGTGGTGCTGTCGCCGGTCGGCTCTACCAGTAGCGCGCTACTGCCGGCCAGCTGCAAGCCCAGGCGAAAGCCCAGCGTCTGCCCCTGGCTTAGCAGTGGTTCGGCCGCCGCCAGCGCCAGCGGCGCGTGTACGCCACGCGGGCTGTGCGCCAGACGCGCGCCCGGCACAAAGGCCAGCGTCTGGCTGCCGACCTGGCCTTGCAGCTGCTGGATACCGCGCACATCGTCCACCCCCAGCGCCAGATACGGCGTACCCCAGCGCGTGCTGCGCCGCTCGCTATCGCTGCTGGCTTTCTCTTCGTACCCGGCCAGCGCGGGGATGCGGAACTGCCCGGCCAGCTGCAGCTGGCTACGGTACACCGGCGCCTCGAACAAGCCGCGTTTGAGAAGCTCCACCGCCAGCTTGCCGTCCACCGTCAGCTGCGCCGGGCTGAGCAACAGCTGCTTGCTCTGCTGGCTTTCCACCCAGCGCCCGCCCTTGCCGCTGTCAGCCGGTTGCCACTTGCCCACCGTCACGGTGTAGGGCAGCACCAGATAGGGGCCGCCCAGCGCCTGCTCGCCGGCGCTGAACTGGGCAATTTCTTGCTGAACTTCCTGTGCCCGGCTCTGCCGCTCGTCCAGCAGGCTGCGCACCAGGCCCAGCGCCAACAGCATCAACAAGGCTATGCCGGCCAATGCCAGCGCTTTCCATCCCATTTTCATCGTGTTCTCCCTCAAGCCGTCATGGTGTCGCCAGCTTGCCGCCGCCACGTGGAGGGAAAATGGGCGCTATGTGGAGATTGTGTGGAGACGGCCGCTCAGCCCAGCACCCGCGCCAAGGGGTTGGCCGCATCGATGGCAGGCAGGCGCAGCGTGACGCACACGCCTGGCGGCTGGTTGGCCAGCGCAATGTCGCCACCGTGCAGCTGCACGATGGTGCGCGTCAGCGCCAGGCCCAGGCCGCTGCTCTTCGGCCCGTGCGGGCGCGGCAACGAATAGAAACGGTCGAACAACCGCCCCAGCGCGTAGTCCGGCACCGGCGGCCCGTCATTGGCGATCCGCAGCTGCCAGCTATCAGCAACGGGCTGTAACTGCAGGCTGATGCAGCCATCGCCAGCGGTAAAGTCGATGGCGTTCTGCAGGATGTTGCGCAGTGCCTGGCGCAGCAGGAAGGCATCGCCCGCCACCATGGCCTGCGGCAGCGTGGCCACTGGCGTGAGGTGGCGCGCGCCCAGCTGCGGCGCCAGCGCCTGTAGCTCGCCGGCCAGCAGCGCGGTAAGCGACAAGGGCTGTGGCTGCTTCAGGCGGCCGGCGGCTTCCAGCGACGCCAGCTGCAAGAGGTGGTCCACGATCTGCTGCAAACGCACGCTTTCGCTGTCGATGTGCTGCAAAAAGCGCGCGCGGTCGGCCGGCGGCAAGTCGTCCTGCAGCAGCTCGGCCGAGGCGCGCAGGCCGGCCAGCGGCGACTTCAGCTCGTGGGTGAGGTCGTGCACGTAGTGTTCCACGTAGGCCTTGCCGTCCAGCTCGCTGCGCATGCGGCCCAGCGCCTGCGCCAGCGTGTCCAGCTCGCGGTTGGCGGCAAAATGCGGCACCGGCTCGCTGCCCCCGGCGCTGACGCTGTCGGCAAAGCGCGTGAGGCGGGTAATGCCGCGGCTGAGCCACCACGAAAACAGCGCCCCCAGCAGCAGTGCGGCCAACAGCACCACGCCAATCAGCCGCCCCAGCTTGGCCTCGCTGCGCTCGATATGCGGCTGCATCGCCAGATTGGGCCGGCTGACGGTGAGCACGCCGATAATGCGCTGGCCGTCGCGCACCGGCGCCGCCACGTACATCACGGTAGATAAAGGGTTGGCTGCGTCGGCCAGCGTGCTGCGCGCGCCGTACTGGCCGCGCAGCGTCAGCGCCACGTCGCGCCAGCGGCTGTAGTCCTGACCCACAGCCTGGCCGGCGGAATCCAGCAACACCACGCCACGGGCGTCGGTCAGATAGACGCGCAGCTGGGTGTGATCCTGTCGCACGCCCCACACCTCGGCCTGCGGCTGGCGCGCGGCAAAGCGCTGCAGCGTGGCCGCCAGGCGGCCATCGTCCAGCCTACCGGCCACCATGTCCGGCTGCACCATCTCGGCCAGCAGGTTGGCGGTGTCCAGCAGTACCGCTTCGGCCGAGCGCCGCATCGCCGGTTTGATCTCGTCGCGCACCACGCTCACCACGTAGGCGGCCAACAGCCCCAGCAGCAGGAAGTAGCCGGCAAAAATGCGCCAGGAAAAGCGCATCAGCCCTGCTCCAGCGCGTAGCCGAAGCCACGGTGGGTCACAATGGGGTCGAGGTCGGCGCGCACCTGGCGCAGCTTGGCGCGCAGGGTCTTGATGTGGCTGTCGATGGTGCGCTCGAAACTGTCTTCGGCTGCCTCACCCAGCGCGTCCAGCAGCTGGCTGCGGCTGAATACTTGCCCCGGCCGTGCCAGCAGCGTGGCCAGCAAGCGGTATTCGGACGGCGTCAGCGCCAGCACCTGGCCGGCAAAGCGGATGCGGCGCGCCGCCGCCTCGTGGCAAAACAGGCTGCCAGAGTTGGCCGCATGCGCCTGCGGCGGCTGGCTGCGTTTGAGGATGGCACGCACCCGCGCCACCACCTCGCGCGGGCTGAACGGCTTCACCACGTAGTCGTCGGCGCCCAGCTCCAGCCCCAGCACGCGGTCCACTTCGTCGGCGCGGGCAGTCAGCAGCATCACCGGCAGCTCGCTGTGGCGGCGTAAACGGCCCAGCAGCGCCAGGCCGCTATCGTCCGGCAGGCCGATGTCGAGGATCAGCAGCTGCGGCGGCTCGGCCGCCAGCGCCGCTTCGGCGTCGCGCGCCAGCGTGCAGTGCCGCACCTGCCAGCCCTCGCGTTGCAGGGCATACAGCAAAGTATCGGCGATAGCCGGCTCGTCTTCGGCCAGCAGGATGCGGTAAGCAGACATGGTAACGGCATGCAGCAAGGAAAACGGCAGCTTGCCCGAGCACGCTGCCGCCGTAAAGCCCGCGCCTTAACGCTGCCGCTGCAGCCAGGCGGCGATGATGCGGCGGATGGCGGGGATGCCCTGTTTGCCGACGCGCTCGCCTTCGCGGATGGCGCGGCTGCGCTGGTCGAAGTCGGCAGCGCCCAGGCCCAGCACCTGCGGGCGCAGGATGACGTCGGCGCCTTTGAGCTCGTTGGCCAGCGCGGCCTGGGTCATGATGGACAGGCTTTGGTCGAAGGTGCCCAGCACGCCGCTTTTGCGCTGCGCCGGCTTGGCGGTGATATCGACGGCGATCACGATGTCGGCGCCCAGCTCGCGCGCGGCGCTGACCGGTACCGGGCTCACCAGGCCGCCGTCCACGTAGCGGCGGCCACGGATGGTCACAGGCTGGAACACATTGGGAATGGCGGCGGAGGCGCGCACGGCGGTGCCGGTGTCGCCGCTACGGAAGACCACGCGCGCGCCGCTGTCAAAGTCGGTGGCCACCGCGGCGAAGGTGCGCGGCAGCTGTTCGATGCGCTTGCGGCCAACCTCGCGGTTGACCATCGCCGCCAGTTTGTCGCCTTTCAGGAAGCCGCCACCGGACAGGCTAAAGTCTTTCAGCTCGTCTTCGTTCAGCGCCAGCGCGCGGCGGCGCAGCTTGTCAGCGCTCATACCCGTGGCGTAGATAGCCCCCACCACGCTGCCGGCGCTGGTGCCGGTGATGATGTCCGGCACGATGCCCTGCTGCTCCAACACACGGATCACCCCCACGTGGGCAAAACCCTTGGCTGCACCGCCGCCCAGCGCCAGCGCGATACGCGGCTGGCGCACGACTTTTGGCGCGGCGGGCTTGGCCGCAGCGGGTTTGGCCGGTGGCGGCGCAACGGGCACCGGTGCCTCGGCGACCGGCGTGCTGGCCGGGGTAGCGGGCAGCGTTACCGCAGGTGGCTGGGCTGGCGGCGTGACGCTGGTACACGCGGCCAACAGCAGCGGGGCGAGGGCGCGCAGGCTGCGCGGCAGCGGCTTAGGCGGCACGTTTGCGTTTCACCCAGTTATCGATGGCGGCTTTTACTTGCGGCAACATCGCTTTGGCCACTTTCTCGCCTTCGGCGATGGCGCTGGCGCGTTCGTCAAAGTCGGCCGCGCCGATATGCAGCACCGCCGGGCGCAGCACCACGTCGGCCTGCTTCAGCTCCAGATTCAGCGCGGTGAGGTTCATGATGTTCAGGCTGCGGTCCAGCAGGCTCAAAAAGCCGCTGCTGGCTTTGCCGGTGGGCTTGGCCGAGATGTCCACGGCGATCACGATGTCGGCGCCCATTTCACGGGCGGCCATCACCGGCACCGGGCTCACCAGGCCGCCATCTACATAGCGGCGGCCATTGATGGAGACCGGCTGGAACACATTGGGGATGGCGGCCGAGGCGCGGGCGGCGGTGCCGGTATCGCCGCTTTTCAGCACCACGCGGGCGCCGCTATCCAGGTCAGTGACCACCGCGCCGAATTTGCGCGGCAGCTGTTCGATGCGCTTGCCGTCCACCTGCTGGTTCACCAGCGCGGCCAGCTTCTCGCCCTTCAGGAAACCGCTGGTGGAGAAGGTGAAGTCCTTCAGGTCGTCTTCGTTGATGCGCATGGCGCGGTAGCGCAGCGCTTCGCCGTCCACGCCGCTGGCGTAGATGGCACCGACAATACTACCGGCGCTGGTGCCGGTGACGATGTCGGCCTTGATGCCGTTTTGCTCCAGCACGCGAATTACCCCCACGTGGGCAAAGCCCTTGGCGGCACCGCCCCCCAGGGCAAAAGCCAGCTTGGGCTTGGGCAGCGGCTGCTGCACTACCGGGGCAGAGGTGGGGGTGGTGCAGGCGGCCAGGCCTGCCAGCAGGGACAGGGCGGCAAAACGGCGAACAGACAACATAAAGGCTTTTCTCAGCGCTTGGGCGCGTTACGGGTAAATTCGATAACCTGCCTGCCGTCGGGCAGGATGGTCGGTTTTTTCTTCGGCTCGCCTTTCCAGGCGTGGCCGTACAGCACTTCGTAGGTGGCCGGCAGCTGGCCGTTGTGACGGCGCTGCTCGTAGGCGTCTACCACGCGTTGCCAGGCGTGCTTGCCCATCAGGCCGCGGCCACGGCCGGCGGTGGCGTTATGGGCACCGATGGCTTTCAGGTCCTGCATCACTTCGCGGGCGTGCTCGTAGGTAAGCACGATTTTTTCCATATCCATCACCGGCTCGCTGAACTGCGCCGCCATCAGCGCGTCGCCCAGGTCGTGCATGTCGATGAACTGGTTCACGTGGGTGGCGCCGTCGGCGTGGCCAAAAGCCTCGCGCAGCTCGAACAGCGTGTCCGGCCCCATGGTAGCGAACATCAGCATGCCGCCTGGCTTGAGCACGCGCTGGAACTCGGCAAACACCTGGTCCGGCACGTTCACCCACTGGATGGTGAGGCTGGACCAGATCATGTCCACGCTGTTGTCGGCCAACGGCAGGCGCTCGACGTCGGCGCACAGCTGCCACGGCTGCTGCGGCTTGAACAGCCGCGACAGCATGCCCTGCCCGGCGCGCTGCTTTTCGCGCGAGGCGGCCAGCATGGCGTGCGCCAGGTCCAGCTCCAGCACGCGCGCGTCCGGGTAGCGCTGGCGCAGCGCGGCGCTGCCGTAACCGGTGCCGCTGCCGGCGTCCAGGATCACTTGCGGCTGCAGCTTGATGTAGTCCAGGCGCTCGGCCATGCGGTCGCACACTTCGCGTTGCAGCACGGCGGCCGAATCGTAGCTAGCGGCAGCGCGCTCGAACGAGGCGCGGACGCGGGATTTGTCGGTGTAAAACGCTTCGCTCATGCGTGTTGTTCCAGGTGGTGGCGCAGGTGGTCGATAAACACGTTCTCGTGTGACAAGAACGGCGCATGCGAAGCCTGGGCAAATTCGTACAGGGTAGCATCCGGCAGGGCATCGGCCAGCCAGCGGCCAGCGCCTATCGGCGTAATCGCGTCACGCGCACCGAAGAACAGCCCTACAGGACAATGGATATCGGCGGCAAGTTCCCGCGCGTCGGCGGCCAGCAGGCATTCCAGCGCGGGCAATAACCCTTGCGGGCGGCCGTGCGAAAACAGCTGCGCCTTGAGGTCGGCCAGCGTTTGCCGCGCCGCCGGGGCACCCAGCATCTGTAGCGCCAGAAAACGCTCCAGCGTGAGCTCGAACTGGCTGTCCAGGCTGGCCCCCACGCCCTCGATGGCGCTGCGCTGCTGCGCGTGCGGCCAACTATCGTCGCGCACAAAGCGCGGGCTGGTGGCGATCAGCGCCAGGCTTTTCACCAGCGACGGGTAGCGCGCCGCCCAGTGCTGGGCAATGAGGCCACCCAGCGACCAGCCCACCACGTGCACCGGCAGGGGAAAGCGCTCGGCCAGGGTGGCGGCGATCGGGTCGGGATGGAAAATATCGACAGCGGCACTGGCGCCGTGGCCGGGCAGGTCGACGCGATGCACGCAAAAGTCGGCGGCCAGGTTGGCCGCAACGCGGTCGAACACGCCGCCGTGCAGGCCCCAGCCGTGCAGCAGCACCACATCCGGGCCGCGACCGTGGGTTTCAATGAAAAGGCTCATGGAACAGCCATATGGGGGCAAAGCGGCATTTTCGCAATAAAGGCGGCGGAAAGATACCGCCCCGCCCGGCAGGCGTGGCGCGATCAGGCGCTGCGGGCCAGCTCGGCGGGCATGCCGGCCAGGCGCAGCCAGTCCAGCTCGGCAGCCGGGGCCGGGCGGGCAAAGTAATAACCCTGCAGGCGCGGGCAGCCCAGCTCGCGCAGGGCGCGTACTTGCACCTCGGTTTCCACGCCTTCGGCCACCACTTCCATGCCCAGCGCCTCGGCCAAGGCTACGATGGCGCGCACGATGGCGATGGACTCCTCCTGGCAGTGCACTTCGCGCACAAAGGCCTGGTCGATCTTGAGCACATCGAAATGGTAGCGGTGCAGGTAGGACAGCGCCGAGTAGCCAGTGCCAAAGTCGTCCAGCGCCAGGCAGATGCCGTGGGTCTTGAGCTGGCGCATCACTTCGATGGCCACGTCGGGCACGTCGATCAGCGCGCTCTCGGTCACTTCCAGGTGCAAGGTACCCGGCGGCAGCTGATGCTGCTGAATCAGGCGCAGCATCCAGTCCACCAGCTTGGTATCGTGGAAATGGGCACTGGACAGGTTGATGTGCAGGCACACTTCGTGGGTAATGGTGCCGTCGGCGTACCACTGGGCCAGCTGGGCGCAGGCACGCTCTATCATGTAGCGGTCCAGCTTGAGGATCAGCCCGCTTTCCTCGGCCATGGGCAGGAACACACCCGGCGCGATCATGCCCAGCTCTGGGTGATGCCAGCGTACCAGCGTCTCGAAACCGGCCAGGCGGCCGCTGTGGCTATCGACAATGGCCTGGTAGTAAGGCACCAGCTCGCTGTCGTTGGACAGCGCGTGGCGCAGCTCGGCTTCCAGCGCCAGCTGGTCGGCCTGGTTGCAGCGCAGCGCATGGTTGAACAGGGTATAGCCGTGGCGGCCGTTCTGCTTGGTGCGGTACATGGCGTGGTCGGCGTCGCGCAGCAGGTCTTCGGCGCGGCTGTAGTGCTCTTTGCTGGCCAGTACCACGCCCACGCTGACGGTGGAAAACACCTCGCGGCCAGACAACACAAAGGGGCGCTCGAAGGCTGCCACCAGGTCACGGGCGACCTGTTCGCACTCGGCCATATCGTCTACCGAGGCCAGCAGTACGGCGTATTCGTCGCCGCCCAGGCGCGCCATGAAGTCGCCAAAGCGCAGGCTCTGGCGGATGCGCTGGCCGGCTTCGACCAGCAGCTGGTCGCCAATCAGGTGGCCCAGCGTATCGTTTACCAGCTTGAAGCGGTCCAGGTCGATCAGCAGTACGGCAAAGCGCTGCTCGGGGGCCAGCTGGAAGTGGTCCCAGCTGCGCTTGAGCACGCGCGAGAAATGGTTGCGGTTGGGCAGCTTGGTCACCGGGTCGTGCAGGCTGTCGTGCTGCAGCTGGGCGTTGGCCGCATCCAGCGCGTCACTGCGCTCGCGAACACGCTGCTCCAGGTCCATATAAGCCCGCTGCAGGTCATCCAGTGCCTGCACGCGCGCCAGCGCGCTGCCGATATGGTTGGCCACAAACTCCAGGATTTCCTGATCGCGCCAGCTGTAGCGCGTGTCTTCCTGGTAGCTCTGTACCGACAGCACGCCGCGCAGCATATTGCCGCTGTACAGCGGCACGCCCAGCCAGCTGTGTGGCGGTGTGCCGTTATCGTTTTGCATGCCGAACAAGGGGTGGCTGTGCATGTCGGCCAGTAGCAAGGGGCGGCCGCTATGCAGCACCTGCTCTACCGGGCCACGCCCGGGCGCGCGCGGCGACAACTCGGCCAGGCGCAGGTCGGAGCAATACGGGAAGCTCAGCTCGTCGCGGCTCTGGTCGTACAGCGCCACCATGCAATTGCTGGCGTCGATGAATTCGGACAGCAAACGGTGCAGGCCGACAAAGAAGGCTTCCATCGACAGGCTGGTATTGGACAGCTCGGCAATGCGGAACAGCATGTGCTGCAGCTGCTCGCTGCGCTGGCGCTCGACGACTTCGGCACGCAGGCGCGCATTGATGCCCTCCAGCTCGCTGGTACGCTGCCACACCTGCTGTTCCAGGTGCGCGCGGTACAGCAGGCGGTCCAGCGCGCAGGAAATATGGTGGCCCACGTACAGAAAGGTGGATTCGTCCGCCAGGGCGGGCGTATAGCCGGTGTCGTAACCCTGGATAACCACGGCGCCCATCACCTTGCCGGCGCCGCTCACCAGCGGCATGCCCATCCACCAGTGCGGCTGCACACCCATAAAGCGGATGCGCTCGCGCTGGCACAGCACGGCCAACTCATCGCCCTTGAGCAGCAAGAAATGGTTTTCGCGGATCAGCCACGCGGTCAGCGACGCGCTGGGGCCACGTAGCGGGTAGGCACGGCCAAGGTCTGGCGGCTCGGGCTCATGCTGGTCAACAAAATAGGGAAAGCGGATCTGCCCGGCTTCTTCGTCAAACAGGGCGATATAGAAATTGTCGGCCGGCATCAGGCGGCTGACGGCACGGTGCATGCGCGGCAGGAAGTCGTCCACGCTGTCGGCGTGGTTGGCCAGGCGGCTGATTTCCAGCAAGGCTTCGTGGGTGGTACGGGCGATGGCCAGCTCGCCCCGCATGCTGCCTGCTACCAGGTGGCCGGACAATAATACCGCCAGGCGCCGGGTCAGCTCGTCGGCCTGGCGTGCGCCATGCCATAACAGCCAGCCTAGCGGCTGGCCCGGGCTACCCAAGGGGTGGCACTGCACCGGCGCTTGCCAGGACAGCTCGCCCGACAATGCGGTAGGCACTGGCAAGCCAGTGCAATCGCCCCGGCTGGCAAGGCATTGCCAGACGGTTCCCGGTTTCCCCCAAACTGCTGCACCCTCAGGAGCCTGCAAGCGGAACAAAAAGTCCAGTGCCGCTTCGGCAGCTTCTTCTGGTGTAAACAGAAAATCAGCCGTACTGTTCATACAGTCTTTATTGACCCACTCGTCATCATTAGCGCGCGGTGGCTATTATTCTCGTGTGGTCTTACTGCTTGGCGTTTCGGGCGGCCGCCTTATCGCGCTACCTGCTGTAGCGCAGCCAACAACGCCGCCAGATCACCTGCGGTATGACCCGCCGACAAGGAAACGCGCAGTCTTGCCGTTCCTGCCGGTACCGTGGGAGGCCGAATGGCTGGTATCCACACACCCTGCTCGCGCAGGGCGGCAGCCATTCCTACCGCAGCCTCGTTACTGCCAATAATAATCGCTTGAATTGGCGAACGGGAAGAGAGCAATCGCAAAGATTTATCCTGCATAAATTGCCGTAATGTCAAAATATGCTGCTGCACTCGTTCCCGCCGCCAGCCCTCCTGCTGCATCACCTGCAAGCTGGCCAGAATAGCCGCCGCTTGTGCCGGGGGATGCGCGGTGGTGAAAATATACGTCCTGGCGGTGTTCACCAGCCACTGCACCAAAGCATGGCTCCCCGCCACAAAGGCGCCGGCCACCCCGGCAGCCTTGCCCAGCGTGGCCATGTACACCACGCGCGGGTGATGCAAGGCGTACTCCACCAGCGCACCGCGCCCTTCGCCCAGCAGGCCGAAACCATGGGCATCGTCCAGATAAAGCCAGGCATCGTAGCGTTCGGCCAGCGCCAGCAGCTCGCGTAGCGGCGCTTCGTCGCCGTCCATGCTGTACACCGCATCTACCGCAATAAGCCGCGTACGGGCCGGGGTTTTTTGCAACAGTGCTTCCAGATGCGCCAGGTCACTGTGGCGAAAGCGTTGAAAATCTGCCCGCGACAGCACGCAGGCGTCGTTCAGCGAGGCATGGTTGAGCTTGTCGGCAAATACCGCGTCGCCGCGCCCCACCAAGCTGGTAATCACCCCCAGGTTGGCCGCATAGCCGGAACCAAATACCAGCGCCGCCTCGCAGCCTACCCAGTCGGCCAGGGCGGCTTCGGCCTGCTGCTGGATAGCAAAATGGCCGGCCACCAGCTCGGATGCACCGGCGCCCACGCCCCAATCGGCAATAGCCTGCTGCATGGCGGCTTTCAGCGCCGGGTGGTTAGCGAGACCCAGGTAATCGTTACTGGCAAAAGCCAGGTAGTCGCGGCCATCAATCGTGACGTGCGGGCCTTGCGGGCTGTGCAGCGCGTGGCGCTGGCGCAGGCGATGCTCGGCCGCCAGCGCGGCCAGGGCGGGTTCTAGCTGATCCGGGTGCATGCGGCCAACCTTTCTGGCAGTACATAAAAAAAGCACCTGGGCAAAGCAGGTGCTCGGAACATTCTTTAGGGCAAGGCGCTGCTTATAAAGGCTGCAGGCCCAGCTTGTCCATCAGCGCGCGGTCGGCGTCCACATCCGGGTTACCGGTGGTGAGCAGCTTGTCGCCGTAGAAAATGGAGTTGGCACCGGCCAGGAAGCACAGCGCCTGCATGGCTTCCGGCATCTCGCGGCGGCCGGCCGACAGGCGGACATAGCTCTTGGGCATGGTCAGGCGCGCCACAGCGATGGTGCGCACAAATTCGGTCCAGTCCAGCGCGTCGGCATCGTCCAGCGGCGTGCCGCTGACCTTGACCAGATTATTGACCGGCACCGACTCCGGCTGCGGTTCCAGGTTGGCCAGCTGAAGAATCAGCCCGGCGCGCTGCTCGCGGGTTTCGTTCAGGCCCACAATGCCGCCACAGCATACCGACAAGCCGGCACCGCGTACCTTGCCCAGGGTGTCCAGGCGGTCTTCGTACTCGCGGGTCTGGATGATGTCGGCGTACTTGTCCGGCGCGGTATCCAGGTTGTGGTTATAGAAGTCCAGGCCGGCGTCTTTCAGCTTTTCCGCCTGACCGTCTTTCAGCAAGCCAAAGGTAGCGCAGGTCTGCAGACCCAGCGCTTTCACCTGCTGCACCATGTCCAGGGTTTTTTCCAGGTCGGCATCTTTCGGGCCACGCCAGGCGGCGCCCATGCAGAAGCGGCCGGCACCGTTGGCCTTGGCGTTGCGCGCGGCTTCCACCACCTCGTCCACCGTCATCATCGGCTGGTTTTCTACCGGGGTATCGTGGTGTACCGACTGCGGGCAATAGCCGCAGTCCTCCGGACAGCCGCCGGTCTTGATGGAAACCAGGGTGGACAGCTGCACGCGGCTAGGGTCGAAATGCTGGCGGTGCACCTCGGCGGCACGAAATACCAGCTCCATGAACGGCAGGTCGTACAGCGCCTCGATCTCGGCCTGCGACCACAGCATGGTTTCCGCGTGCGGCGTAGCAGGGCGGGTAAATTGGATGGTGGCCTGGCTCATGGTGGGCAATCGCTCGTCATTAGAGTAAAAACATGAAACGAATCTTGCGGGAGCCGACCGATGCTGTCAAACCTGTGCAGATACATAATTGACAATTGCCCATTATTTGAACAGCACTGCCAGTTATGCGGCCAACGTGCCACCCGCCATGGGCTATGCCAGCCCTGCCGCCAGCAGCTGCCATGGCGCCTGGGCCATCGCTGCCCCATTTGCCAGGCCCCCGCCGCCAGTGCCCAGGCACCGTGCGGCGACTGTCAGGGCAAGCACCCCGCCTTTAGCCACCTGTACAGTGCCTACGATTACGACTACCCGCTGGAAGGCCTGATCACACGCTGCAAGTACGCCCCTTCACCCGCGCTGCAGGGCGTACTGGCCAGCCTGATGCCGCAAGCGCTGCAGCACGCACAAAGCGGTGACGGCTACCGGCTGCCCGACCTGATTATCCCCGTGCCGCTGGCCGCGGCGCGGCTGCGCGAGCGGGGCTTTAACCTGCCCGATGCCCTGGCGCGCGCGCTGGCTGATACAATGCGCGTCCGATTTGACGACCAGCTGTGTTGGCGCAAACGCAACACGGACAGCCAGGCCGCCCTGAACCGCCGCGAAAGGCTGAGAAATGTGCGCGATGCCTTCGGCGTAAAACGCCGCTGCGACGGGCTCCATATTGCCATTGTGGACGATGTTGCCAGCACCGGCGCCACCCTGCATTCCCTGGCCAAAACCCTGAGAAAATCAGGGGCAAAACAGGTAGATGCCTGGGTGCTGGCCAGGGCCATTGCTCGTCAAGCTTGACCAACCTGTTGATTCATTGGAATATTCGACCCGCAACGATGTTTACCGTTGTTCTCTACCAGCCGGAAATACCGCCTAATACAGGCAATATTATTCGACTCTGTGCCAACACCGGCTGTGAATTGCACTTGGTCAAACCGCTGGGTTTTCCGCTTGAGGACGCCAAACTGAAGCGTGCCGGGCTCGATTATCACGAGTACGCACGCATGGTGGTTCACGAGAACTGGGAAGCCTGTCTGGCCCACCTGGCTGGCCGCAGAATCTTTGCAGCCACCACCAAAGGTGCCACGCGGCACGACCACATCGCCTTCCAACCCGGCGATGTATTGCTTTTCGGCCCCGAATCCCGCGGCTTGCCAGCAGATATTGTGGCAACCCTGCCGACGGAACAGCGGGTTAGGCTGCCCATGCAGCCCGAATCGCGCAGCTTGAATCTCTCCAACGCCGTCGCCGTGCTCGTATTCGAAGCCTGGCGTCAGCATGGTTTTGCCGGAGGGATTTAGCAATTCACGGTTGGCACAACAGCATAAGGAGAGGTCATGAAACCTTTTTACCGATGGCTGTGGCTCGTGTGTGCCAGCATTTTTCTGGTAGCTTGTACCACTGTCAGGCCGGCAACTGCGACGCAGTCTGCCAAGGCCAATGTGAAGAAACCGGGCAGTAATACTGGGGCTTTTTTCCAGAACGACGGCCCGGCAGACCGGATTCCGGTCAATCTGGACCTGGTGCCAGATGCCATCCCGCAATCGGAACCACTGATTGCTTCGGCCAACAAACCGTACTCGGCGCTGGGCATGAGTTTCCGCCCGGACCCCTCCGAGAAGCCTTATCGCCAGACTGGCAAGGCCTCGTGGTACGGCAAGCAGTTTCACGGTCGCAAGACCAGCTCTGGCGAGCGCTACGACATGTTCGCCATGACGGCGGCGCACCCGACGCTACCCATCCCGAGCTATGCCCGGGTAACCAATGTGAAAAATGGCGAATCTGTCATTGTGCGCATTAACGACCGCGGCCCGTTTCATAAAAGCCGCCTGATGGACCTGAGCTACGCCGCAGCCCACAAGCTGAATATCGTACGCAGCGGTTCTGGCAGCGTAGTCGTAGAGCGCGTGTTTCCGGTGGAAGGCAGTGACCGCATTGCCACCAAGCCGGCCGCACTGCAAAAGCCGGATAACAACGGCGAGCCCTACTTTCTGCAACTGGGCGCTTACGACCGCCTGGCCACCGCAGAAGCACAGCTCAAGCAGCTGATGCGCGAGGAAGCCAGCAGTTATAACGACAAGCTGGCCATTGTGAACCAGCAGGGTCTGTACCGTGTCCGCATCGGCCCCTTCCACGAAGACGACGATGCCATCCAGGCCGCACTGGCACTGGATGTGCCACCGGTGATCACCCGCTAGCCTGCGCGCAGGCCAAAACAAAACGCGAGGCATCTGCCTCGCGTTTTTCATTTCTACCCAGGCTTATCTACCCAGGCTTATCTACCCAGGCTTAGTCTTGCTTGGGCGGCAGCTTGCAGGTGTTGATGCCAAAAATGGCATACGGCGGGCACCAGCCCATCAGGCCGGTAGCCAGCGGCACCAGGCCCAGCAGTGCCCACGGCGTTTGCGGGCCGACAAAGGCCAGAGCGGTAATAGCCAGCCCGGCGACGATGCGGATGACACGTTCGGTACTGCCGATATTGCGTTGGAACATGATGGTCACCTTTTGATGAGATACACACATCAATATATACATTAATATATTGTAAAACAATATCAAGCAGCCTTTGATGCCGTAAAACCATGGTGCTGTACCCTGCTTGCCACATGGATACCGCAGCGCATCCTGCACGCTGCACACCACGCAAAACAAAACACCCCTGTGCGCCGGGCGCAAAGGGGTGTTTTTTATTGCTGCAGCCTGTTGGCCGCAGGGTCTTACTCTGCCAGCTGGGCCAGCAGCTCGGCCTGTTGCTCGGCCACCAGCGCGTCGGTCAGCTCGTACAGGTCGCCGTCCATGGCGTAATCCAGCTTGTACAGCGTCAGGTTGATGCGGTGGTCGGTAATGCGGCCTTGCGGGTAGTTGTAGGTGCGGATGCGCTCGGAACGGTCACCGGAGCCGATCAGGCTCTTGCGCTCGGCCGCTTCTTTCTGGTTTTTCTCGCGCAGCTGGATATCGTAGATACGCGCGGCCAACACCTGCATGGCGCTGGCTTTGTTGGCGTGCTGCGAGCGGCCGTCCTGGCACTCGGCCACAATGCCGGTGGGCAAGTGGGTGATGCGCACGGCGGAGTCGGTTTTGTTGATGTGCTGGCCACCGGCACCGCTGGCGCGGTAGGTATCGATACGCAGGTCGGCCGGGTTCAGCACCACCTCGGCAATTTCGTCGGCTTCCGGCATCACCGCCACGGTGCAGGCACTGGTGTGGATGCGGCCCTGGGTTTCGGTAGCGGGCACGCGCTGCACGCGGTGGCCGCCGGACTCGAACTTCAGGCGCGAGTACGCGCCCTGGCCGATCAGGCGCACGATCACCTCTTTGTAGCCGCCCAGGTCAGACTCGCTGGCGGACACAATCTCGGCCTGCCAGCGGTTACGCTCGGCAAAGCGGGTGTACATGCGCAGCAGGTCGCCGGCAAACAGCGCCGCCTCATCGCCGCCGGTACCGGCGCGAATCTCCAGGAAAATGTTCTTGTCGTCGTTCGGGTCTTTGGGCAGCAGCAGCTTTTGCAGCTCCATGTCCAGCGCGGCCAGCTTGTCTTTGGCGGCGGCGATTTCTTCCTGGGCGAACTCTTTCATGTCCGGGTCGTCCAGCAGCTCGCTGGCGGTGGCCACGTCGGCCTCGCACTGGCGGTAGGCGTTGAACGCTTCTACCACCGGGGTCAGCTCGGCGTGCTCGCGCGTCAGCTTGCGGAAGGCGTCCATATTGGAGGTGGCGTTTTCTGCTGCCAGCAGGTGGGTAACCTCTTCCAGCCGTTCTACCAGCTGGGCGAGTTTGGCCGCGATCGACGGTTTCATTACTGCTCCGGGTGTAAGCGATACAAACGCGCGATCAGCTCGACCTGCGCGTCGTGCGCCGTGCCGCTGCCGCTAGACAGCGCCTGCGTCGGCGGGTGCATCAGTTTGTTGGTGAGCTGGACGGACAGCGCCTCCAGCACTTTTTCGGCGTCGTCGCCACGGGCCAGCTGCTTCATGGCCGCCTCCAGCGCGTGGCGGCGGATGCGCTCGCTTTCGTCGCGCAGGGCGCGGATCAGCGGCACCGACTCGCGGCGTTTGAGCCAGTCGGTAAACTCGGCCACGCGGTGGCCGATAATCAGCTCGGCCTCTTCTGCCGCCTGGTTACGCGCCTGGTGGCCTACCTCTACAATGCCGGCGATGTCGTCTACCGTGTACAGGTACACATCGTCCATGCGGCCAACCTCGGCCTCGATATCGCGCGGCACAGCCAGGTCCAGCATGAACATGGGGCGGTGGCGGCGCGCCTTGATGGCACGCTCTACCATGCCCTTGCCGATAATCGGCAGCTGGCTGGCGGTGGAGCTCACCACCACATCGTAGCGCTGCAGCTGGTCTGGCAGCTCGGACAGGGTAATGGCATTGCCGCCAAACTGCTCGGCCAGACGTTGGCCGCGCTCCAGCGTACGGTTGGCCACGGTAATCTGTGCCGGCTGTCGCGCGGCAAAGTGGGTGGCCACCAGCTCGATCATCTCGCCGGCACCGATGAACAGCACGTTCAGCCCGCCCACGCTGGCAAAAATCTGCTCCGCCAGCTTCACCCCGGCAGCGGCCATGGACACCGAGCTGGCGCCTACCGCCGTCTGGCTGCGTACATCTTTCGCCACCGAGAAGGTTTTCTGGAACAGGCCGTTGAGCAGGCTGCCGAGCGTGCCGGCGCGCTCGGCGGTACGCACCGCGTCCTTGATCTGGCCCAGGATCTGCGTTTCGCCCAGCACCATGGAGTCCAGCCCCGAGGCCACGCGGAAAGCATGGCGCGCGGTTTCCGGCGCGTCCAGCAGGTACAGGTAGGGGCGCACCTCGTCCAGCGTCAGCCCGTGGTAGCCGGCCAGCCAGCGCAGGGCGTCTTCCGGGTGCTGCGTGGCACAGTACAGTTCGGTGCGGTTACAGGTGGACACAATGGTGGCTTCCCGCGCGGCGTGCGAATCCACCAGCTGCGCCAGCGCGTCCGGCAGGGTTTCTGCAGGAAAGGCCAGCCGCTCGCGTATCGACAAGGGCGCGGTATGGTGGTTGAGTCCGATGGCTACCAGCTGCATGGTGGCGAAGGAAAATCCGCTTTGGGAAACGGGCTATTCTAGCCGAAAACCCGGCGCGGGGCAGCGCGGCTGGCCACGATCAGCGTTGATCGTGGCCAAAACATGGCAGGAAAACTCAGGCACGCGCCAGATGGGCTGCATGAAAGCGCAGCTGTGCCTCGATAAAGCTGGCCACAAAGTAGTAGCTGTGGTCGTAGCCCTCGTGGCGGTGCAGCTGCAGCGGGTAGCCGCTGTGGGCCGCGGCCGCTTCCAGCGCCTGCGGCTGCAGCTGGCTATCGATAAAGCCATCGTCCAGCCCCACGTCTACCCGGCACGGCAGCGCCGTGTCAGGGTTGGCCGCAGCCATCAGCACGCTGGCGTCCCACGCCTGCCAGGCGGCGGTATCGTCGCCCAGGTAGGCGGCAAACGCCTTCTGCCCCCACGGTACGTTCACCGGGTTGGCAATGGGGCTGAATGCCGATACCGATACGTAATCCTGCGGCCGTTTCAGCGCGCACAGCAGCGCGCCGTGGCCGCCCATGCTGTGGCCGGCAATTGCCGCGGGGCCAAAATCAAAGTGGGCCGCCAGCAAGGCCGGCAGCTCCTGGCTGACGTAGTCGTACATGCGGTAGTGCGCCGCCCAGGGTGCCTGGGTGGCGTTCAGGTAAAAGCCCGCGCCCTGCCCCAGGTCGTAGGCCGGGTCGTCGGCCACCGCCGTGCCGCGCGGGCTGGTATCCGGCGCTACGATGGCCATGCCCAGCTCGGCGGCCACGCGCTGGGCGCCGGCTTTCTGCATGAAGTTTTCGTCGCTGCAGGTCAGGCCGGACAGCCAGTACAGCAGCGGCACGCGCGCGCCGGCCAGGGCCGCCGGCGGCAGGTAGACGGCAAAGCGCATGCTGCAGCCGAGCACGGCCGAGGCGTGGGTGTACTGGCGGTGCTCGCCGCCAAAGCTGCGGTTGCAGCTGATCTGTTCCAGCGTCATGGTGGGTTCCTGGCTGCGGCCAACCCCGGGTTGGCCGCAAGGCGGTGGTTTACTGGTAATGCACTACGCTGCGGATGCTCTTGCCTTCGTGCATCAGGTCGAAGGCGGTGTTGATGTCGTCCAGCGCCATGGTGTGGGTGATGAAGTCGTCGAGGCGGAACTCGCCTTTCAGGTAGCGTTCCACAAAGTGCGGCAGCTCGGAGCGGCCACGCACGCCGCCAAAGGCCGAGCCTCGCCACACGCGGCCAGTCACCAGCTGGAACGGGCGGGTGCTGATTTCCTGCCCCGCGCCAGCCACGCCGATGATCACCGACTCGCCCCAGCCCTTGTGGCAGCATTCCAGCGCCGAGCGCATCACGTTCACGTTACCGATGCACTCGAACGAGAAGTCCACGCCGCCGTCGGTCATCTCCACGATCACGTCCTGGATAGGCTTGGCAAAGTGCTGCGGGTTGATCACGTCGGTAGCGCCCAGCTTCTGCGCTAGCGCGAACTTGCTCTCGTTGATGTCGATGCCGATGATGCGGCTGGCACCGGCCATGCGCGCGCCGATGATGGCCGACAGGCCGATACCGCCCAGGCCGAAGATGGCTACGGTGTCACCCGCCTTCACTTTGGCGGTGTTCATCACCGCGCCCATGCCGGTGGTGACGCCGCAGCCTAGCAGGCACACTTCTTCCAGCGGCGCCGTCGGGTTTACCTTGGCCAGCGAGATTTCCGGCAGCACGGTGTACTCGGCAAAGGTGGAGGTGCCCATATAGTGGTAAATCGGCTGGCCGTCTTTGGAAAAGCGCGTGGTGCCGTCCGGCATCAGGCCCTTGCCCTGGGTAGCGCGAATCTTCTGGCACAGATTGGTCTTGCCCGACTTGCAGAACTTGCACTCGCCGCATTCCGGCGTGTACAGCGGAATCACGTGGTCGCCCACCGCCACGCTGGTGACGCCCTCGCCCACCGACTCCACAATACCGGCGCCTTCGTGGCCCAGGATGCAGGGGAAGATGCCTTCCGGGTCGTCGCCGGACAGCGTAAACGCGTCGGTGTGGCACACGCCGGTGGCCACCAGCTTGACGCGCACTTCGCCAGCTTGCGGCGGCATCACCTGCACGTCTTCGATAGTCAGCGGCTGGCCGGCAGCCCAGGCAACGGCGGCTTTACAGGTAATGGTGGTGGCAGTCATGGTGGTTTTCCGTCAGTAAAAAGGTTGGCCGCATTGTATTGGGCTTTGATTGCGGGATAATCCACGCTATCGGCAAATGATTTTTTACAGGGTGCAATAATGCTGGCATGGGAAGGAATGTGCGAATTTGCCGCCGTGGCGGAACACGGCAGCTTTACCCGCGCCGCGCAGGCGCTGGGGCTGTCGGTATCGCAGGTGAGCCGCCAGCTGGCGCGGCTGGAGGCGCGGCTGGGCACCCAGCTGCTGTACCGCAGTACCCGCCACGTCACGCTCACCGACACCGGCCAGCTCTACCTGCAGCACTGCCGCCAGTTGCTGGACTCGCTGGGCGAGGCCGAGCGCGCGGTGTCGCAGCACCTGTCGACGCCGCAAGGCAGCCTGAAAGTCACCGCGCCGCTGGCCTACGGCGAAAGCCATATCGCGCCGCTACTGCTGCAGTTCGGCCAGCGCTACCCGGCGCTGGACATCAAGCTGCAGCTGAGTAACGAGGTGCTGGACCTGGTGCACGACGGCTACGACCTGGCCATCCGCATCGGCCAGCTGCCCGACTCCAGCCTGATCGCGCGCCGGCTGGCCGGCCGCCATCTGCACATCTGCGCCGCGCCAGCCTACCTGGCCGCGCACGGTACGCCACAAACGTTGGCCGCGCTGGAGCAGCACAACTGCCTGCTGGGCAGCCACGAGCACTGGTTTATCGGCGAACACGGCAAGCGCCGCCCGCTGCGGGTACACGGCCGCCTGCGCTGCAACAGCGGCCACGCGCTCACGCAGGCGGCGCTGGCCGGCCACGGCATCGTGCAGCTGCCCGATTACTACGTGGCCGCGCACATGGCCAGTGGCGCGCTGCAAGCCTTGCTCACCGCCTGGCAGCCACCGGAAGAAGGCATCTGGGCGCTGTACCCGCACAACCGCCAGCTGTCGCCCAAGATCCGCATGCTGGTGGATTTCCTGGCCGACAGGCTGGGCCAGCCGGCGGCCACCGGCGTATGATGGCGGCCAACCCCGTGCGGCGCCTGTGCCGCCCTACTGTCTGTGGAGCCCGACCATGTCGCTGAACCTCGCCGATATCCGCCTCGAATACAGCAAGAAAGAACTGTCGCCCGACGATTGCCTGCCGGACGCAGTAGCCCAGTTTGAAGTGTGGCTGAACGAAGCCATCGCCTCGCAGGTGCACGAGCCTACCGCCATGCACATCGCCACCGTAGACGACAGCGGCCGCCCGTCGGCGCGCATCGTGCTGCTCAAGGGCGTGGAAAACGGCCAACTGGTGTTCTACACCAACTACCTCAGCCGCAAGGGTCGCCAGCTGGCGGCCAACCCGTATATTGCGGTGACCTTTTTCTGGCCGGAGCTGGAGCGCCAGGTGCGCATCGAAGGCCGTGTGACACAAGTGGCGCCCGAGGTATCGGACGCCTACTTCGCCAGCCGCCCCTACACCAGCCGCATCGGTGCCTGGGCCAGCGAGCAGAGTACCGAGATCGACAGCAAGACCGTGCTGGTGACCCGTGCCGCCAGCTTTGGCCTGAAGCACCCGCTGTCGGTACCGCGCCCGCCGCACTGGGGCGGTTACGCCATCGTGCCGGACCGCATCGAGTTCTGGCAGGGCCGCCCCAGCCGCCTGCACGACCGCGTGCTGTACACGCTGGCCAGCGACGCCAGCTGGGCACGCAGCCGCCTGGCACCCTGAGCTGCTATCGGCCCGCCACCACAAGCCGCCCATGGGCGGCTTGTGGCATTTTTAAGTCAAGAACAATAAAAAACGCTTTCATTTCAAACAAAATCTAAAAGCGTAAATTATTCATTTTGGCTACACATTGTCCTGAACCAAAGTGCAGCTTTCGCAGCAGCCACCTAGCAGACGCTTGAATGCCACATCGACACAGCGGATAACAGCAACACCAAGCCATTGACCTGCAAAGGAAATACCTGCCCGCAGAGGCAGGCCACCAGCAGGCCGTGGCTGGGCAACTCGCACAATCCAACACAGGAGTCCGATGTGAAAACACGCAACCTTCCGCTGCACGCGCTGGCGCTGGCCACCGCCCTGGCCTTCCCGGCTGCCGCCCAGGCCGCCACCGTCATTGATCTGTCCGCACCGCAGGCACGCAGCCTGGCCAGCGGCAGCGCCGCCTCGCTGCAAAGCCTGACCGGCGCCCAGGCCGGCGACCTGAAAGTGCTGCGCAGCCTGACCTTGCCCAATGGCAAAACCGTGACCCGCTACCAGCAATACTTCCAGGGCGTACCGGTGTGGGGCGAAGCCATCGTGGAAGAGGCCGATAGCAACGCCCGCAGCCTCGCCGGTGCCAGCAGCCGCAGCGGCCGCTACATTGCCGACATCCAGCAAGACCTGGCCAGCGCCCGCCCCACCCTGAGCGCACAGCAAGTACTGGCGCAGGCCAAGAGCCTGAAAGCCGCCGGCCGCACCACCCGTAACGACAAGGCCGAGCTGGTGGTGCAACTGGGCGCCAACAACGTAGCGCAGCTGGTTTACCTGGTGTCGTTCTTTGTCGGCGGCCAGCAGCCCAGCCGCCCGCACTTCGTTATCGATGCCAATAACGGCACCGTGCTGCAGCAGTGGGAAGGCCTGGCGCACGCCGACGCTACCGGCCCCGGCGGCAATAAGAAAACCGGCCAGTACGAGTACGGCACCCAGTACGGCCCGCTGAAAGTGAGCAGCGATTGCAAGATGGATAGCGGCACCGTGGTCACCGTCGACCTGCAGCACAGCGCCGACGAAAACAACCCCAAGACCACCCCGTTCCAGTTTGCCTGCCCGCGCAACACCTACAAGGCTATCAACGGTGCCTACTCGCCGATGAACGACGCGCACTTCTTTGGCGGCGTCATCTACAACATGTACCAGCAATGGCTGGGCGTGGCGCCGATCAAGGGCAAGCTGCACATGCGCGTGCACTTTGGCAGTGGCTATGAAAACGCGTTCTGGGACGGTGCCTACATGAACTTTGGCGACGGCGCGTCCACCTTCTACCCGCTGGTTTCGCTGGACGTGTCCTCACACGAGGTCAGCCACGGCTTTACCGAGCAGAACTCTGGCCTGGTGTACCAGAACCAGTCCGGCGGCATGAACGAGGCCTACTCCGACATCGCCGGCGAAGCCGCCGAGTACTTCGCCCGCGGCAAGAACGACTGGCTGGTGGGCAGCGAGATCTTCAAGGCCAGCGGCGCGCTGCGCTATATGGCCACCCCCACCAAGGACGGCCGCTCTATCGACAACGCCAAAAACTACCGCGCCGGCATGGACCCGCACCTGTCCAGCGGCGTGTACAACAAGGCGTTCTACCTGCTGGCCACCAAGACCGGCTGGAACACCCGCAAGGCGTTTGAAGTGTTTGCCGACGCCAACCGCTTTTACTGGACCGCCAACGCCACCTACAACAGCGGCGCGTGCGGCGTAGTGAAAGCCGCACAAAACCGCGGCTACACCGCCACCGACGTCACCGCCGCGTTCAAGAGCGTGGGCGTGGCGTGCAGCAAACCGCTGTAAACCGCCACACAGGCCGGTACCGCCCAGCGCGGTGCCGGCTTTTTTTGCGCCCATGCCAAGGGACACACCATGGGTTGTGCCGCCACCGCCTGGTGGCACCAGCAGGGCTACGCGGCAACATTGCCGTTCGAATCGCGCTTTAACGATTACAATCCCCCTATTCACACCAGCGGCGACACGCTGGCCAATATGGGCAAGCAGGCCGCGCACGCGCTGCAGTTTGCCTGCCTGGCCCTGTCTTACGCTGTCGAACTGGGGCAGGACGGCCGCACCGCCGCCCGCTGACGCCGCAAGGTTGGCCGCACGCCACCTGCGGCCAACCTTGATTGCGATACCACCATGCTTAACAACGACATCCTGCGCAGCGTGCGCTTTATCCTGAACATCAGCGACAAGCGCATGCTGGCCATCCTGCAGCACGTGGAGCCATACGCCGACGACGACTTTGCTGCCCTGCTGAAAAAAGACGAAGAAGACGGCTTTGCCGGCTGCAGCGACGAGCTGCTGTCGTCCTTTCTGGATGGCCTGATCATCGAACGCCGCGGCCGCCGCGACGACGCGCCGCTGCCGCCACCGGCGCTGCGCCTGAACAATAACGACATCCTGAAAAAGCTGCGCGTGGCGTTCGAGCTGAAGCAGGAAGACATCGAAGCGCTGATCGCGCGCACCGGTTTCAGCGTCTCCAGCGCCGAAGTCGGCGCGCTGTTCCGCAAGCCCGGCCACAAAAACTACCGTGTCTGCGGCGACCAGTTCCTGCGCTACCTGCTCAAGGGCCTGGCCATGAAGCACCGCCCGGATATGGCACACAAGACGGGGGCATGATGCTGCCACTGCGTTGCCTGTTTGCCTTCCACGGCGCCACCGGCAGCCTGCTGGAAATCAAGCGGCAGGACCTGCCGGCGCAGTTCCGCCGCTTCGCCCAGGGCAAGCCAGACAGCTGGCACGCCAGCGTCAGCGCGTGGCTGGCCACACAAGGCTGACACCCGCCCGCAACGCGCAAGCGTCGGCTCCGGCCGCTCACCCCCCTCGTCAGCACGCCAGGGCTGCGGCATGATGCGGCCAACCTGCCAGGAGCCCGCCATGTCCACCTTGCCGCTGTATATCTTTCGTAGCCTGCAACGCCAGCGCCTGGCGCGCGTGCCGGTGCTGTCCACCTTGCTGGTGGCGGTGGAGCACGGCGAAAAACAGCTGCTCACCCGCCACGGCAGCTGGCATTGCCCGCCCGGCAGCTGGCTGGTGATTCCCGGCGGCCAGGAGGTGGACATCATCAACCAGCCCGGCCGCCACGGTTACCGCGCCTGGACGCTGGTGCAGCCGCAGCACTGGCTGCAACGCCTGCTGGCGCAGTACGGCAGCCAGCTGCCCGCGCCGCCGTGGCAGGACTCGCCCCCGGTATTCCAGCCCCACCCCGACGCCGCCGCAGCACTGCAACAATTACAAACCCTGCTGCCGCAGGCCGAAGCCGGTACGCTGGGCGAGGCACGCGCCGAGCACGCCTGGCAGGGGCTGATGCTGGCGCTGGCCGCCGCAAGGCAGGGCGCCGACCTGTTCCGCCAGCCGCGCCAGGACGTGCGGGCACAAATCCAGAGCCTGCTGGCTTTCGACCCGGCGCGTGACTGGCAAGCCACCGATATCGCCCGCCACCTGGCCATGAGCCCGGCCACGCTGCGGCGCAGGTTGGCCGCAGAGCACACCTCGTTCTCCACCCTGCTGGGCGAAGTGCGCATGGAGCGGGCGCTGGGCCTGGTCAACAGCGGCAGCCAGCCGCTAAGCGATGTAGCCGCCGCCTGCGGCTACCTGTCGCCGTCGCGCTTTACTGCCGCCTTCCGCCAGCGCTTTGGCGTGACACCCAGCCAGCTGCGCCAGCAGCGCGATGTGGCGGCCTGAGCTGCTGAGCATTCCGGCACATCGGCTGGCGTCCAGCGGCGCGCCAGCATCAGGCAGGCCTGCCACACTGGGTACACCCTTCCCAACTTGGAGACGCCTGATGAAAACCCTGTTACTCGCCACCCTGCTGGCCTGCGCCAGCCTGCCCGCCATGGCTTTTGAACTGAGCAGCCCGCAGCTGCAAGACGGCCAAGCCATGAGCAAAGCGCAGGAGTTCAATGGTTTTGGCTGCGACGGCGGCAATGTATCGCCCGCACTGGCATGGAAAAATGCCCCCGCCGGCACGCAAAGCTACGCCGTTACCGTGTACGACCCGGATGCCCCCACCGGTAGCGGCTGGTGGCACTGGCTGGTTTTCAACCTGCCAGCCGCCACCCAAGGCCTGCCGACCGCTGCCGGTAATGACGCCAAGCTGCTACCTGCCGGTGCCATGCAAAGCCGCACCGACTTTGGCCAGCCCGGTTTCGGCGGTGCCTGCCCACCACCAGGCCACGGCCAACACCGCTATGTATTTACCGTGCACGCATTGAAAGTCCCGCGTCTGGATTTGCCTGCTGACGCCAGCCCGGCACTGGTGGGCTATATGCTGTGGGCCAATGGCCTGGGCAAGGCCAGCCTGACTGCCACCTACCAGCGCTAGGCAACCCGGGGCGGGTGGCGGGGCTGACACGGTAGCGGCCACAGCCTTGCCGGCCGCGGCCAAGCCAGGCAACGCCACACAAGCCTGCACATCCACAGCACGCCCGCTTGCAAGACCAAGGCTGTTTGCGGTGCAAACAGCCTTGGTCATCCCTATCCAGCCCGTCAGCGCAGACTTGACAGTGCCGCCACCGGCCACGCAGCATGCCGCATGTTTGCGCCCGGAGCTGCCATGACCCGCCCCACCCTGCACCCCGATACGCTGGCCGTCCGCGCTGGCGAAGACCCGTTCCGCCCGCACGACGCCCTGGCCGTACCCGTGGAGTTTGCCATCGCCCACGGCTACCCCGACGTGGCCAGCTGGGAGCAAGTGGCCCGCGGCGACGCACCCGGCCCGCTGTACAGCCGCAACACCGCGCAACCGGCCACGCTGGCGCTGGAAGCCAGGTTGGCCGCACTGGAAGGCGCGGAAGCCGCCGTCGCTTTTAGCAGCGGGATGGCGGCCATCAGCAGCACACTGATGGCGCTGTTGCGCCCCGGCGCCCGCGTGGTAGCCGGCAAGGACACCTACGGCGGCAGCCATTACCTGTTCCAGCACACGCTGCCGCACTGGGGCGTACAGGTAACGCTGTGCGATACCACCGACGCCGACGCTTTTGCCGCCGCCATGGCGCAGGGCTGCGACCTGTTGTATCTGGAATCGCCCACCAACCCGATGCTGAAGGTGCAGGACATCCGCCGTCTGGCAGCCGCCGGCCACGCGGCGGGAGCGCTGGTAGTGATCGACAATACCTTTGCCACACCGGTGAACCAGCAACCGCTGGCACTGGGCGCCGACCTGGTGCTGCACAGCGCCACCAAGTTTCTGGGCGGCCACGCCGACGCCATGGGCGGCATCGCCTGCGGCAGCCGGGAGCTTACCGACAAGCTGCGCCACTATCGCGAGATCCACGGTGCCTGCCTGGACCCGATGAGCGCGTTTTTGATATTGCGCGGCATCAAGACGCTGGCGCTGCGCATGCGCCAGCACAACGCCAACGCGCTGGCACTGGCGCAATGGCTGCAAGCCCACCCCGCCGTGGCACGGGTCAATTACCCCGGCCTGCCGGATCTCCCGCAGCACGCGCTGGCGGCCAGCCAGATGCAGGGCTTTGGCGGCGTGCTGAGCTTCGAGCTGGCCGGCGGTTTTGCCGCGGTGCAGGCCATGCTGCCGCGCTGCCAGCTGCTGATACGCGCCGCTACGCTGGGCTCGGTGGATACGCTGCTTGGCATCCCCAGCACCACCAGCCACGTAGAATGCAGCCAGGCAGAGCGCGTGGCACTGGGCATTCCGGGCGGGCTGGTGCGCTGTTCGGTGGGCATAGAAGACGTGCGCGACCTGATAGCCGACCTGGCGCTGGCGCTGGCGTGAGCGAGGCGGCACTTGCGGCCAACCCTGGCCGCCCCTGGTTCTTGTACGTACTGCACTGCCGTGGCGGCAGCCTGTACACCGGCATTACCACCGATGTAAACAAACGCTACGCCGCGCACGCCGCCGGCAAAGGCGCACGCTACACGCGCAGCTTTCCGCCACTCGGTATTGCCCTGGTGCTGCAATTTGCCAGCAAGGGGGAAGCGTTGGCCGCAGAACACGCGGTAAAGGCGATGGGGGCGGCGCAGAAGCGCGCCTGGCTGGCGGCAACGGCGCCTGACGGTGCGGTTACCGTGCCGACGGTGGGGCCGTTGCCGGGGTAAGCGTCGTCATGCCCGCCGTGGCATGGCGGGCGCTACGCGTAGCTGACCTACGGTGACTGGCGGCGGCTACAACGCCACGGGCCCGATGCGGCCAACCATAAGCTGGCCAACATCCGTACCCGCGCCAGATGCGACTGCCTGCCTTAGTAGGCGAAGCGTTCGCGCAGCTCTTCCAGATTCAGCTCGCGCAGGATGGATTCCTGGCGCTCGCGGGCGCTCTTCTTGCCGCCGCCCACTTTCTTGGCAATGATCAGCTCGTTTTTCATCGAGTGTTCCCAGCCCACCAGCTCGGTGACCGTGACCTGGTAGCCGCGCGCCTCCAGCTGCAGGCAACGCAGCACATTGGTGAGCTGGCTACCGAACTCGCGGGTATGGATGGGGTGGCGCCACAGCTCGGACAGCGGCGTCTTGCCAAAAGTCTCGTTCTTTTTCTGGCGCAATACGGACGCCACCTCGGCCTGGCAGCACGGCACCAGCACGATGTAGCGGGCGTCCTTGGCCAGCGCAAAGCGGATGGCGTCGTCGGTGGCGGTATTGCAGGCGTGCAGCGCGGTAATGATGTCGACCTGGGCCGGCAGCGCGTCCGAGGTAATGGACTGCTCGACGGTCAAGTTCAGGAACTGCATGCCGGCAAAGCCCAGCCGGTTAGCCAGCTCCACCGACTTGTCCACCAGATCCTGCCGCGTTTCCACGCCGTACACGGTGGCGTCGGCTTTGTCTTTCAGAAACAGGTCGTACAGGATGAAACCCAGATAGGACTTGCCGGCGCCATGGTCGGCCAGGCTCAGGCTGTCCTTTTGCGCCAGCACGTCGGCCATCAGCGGCTCGATGAACTGATACAGGTGGTACACCTGCTTCAGTTTGCGGCGGGTATCCTGGTTGATCTTGCCGTCGCGGGTAAGGATGTGCAGCTCTTTCAGCAGTTCGATCGACTGCTGCGGTTTGATTTCGGGGATCAGGCTCATGACGGCCTCCGCAGATTGGGTTGCCGTTATTGTAGCAGTGCCGTCAATCTGCCCACTCGGTACGATTACGCCCCATCTCCTTGGCGCGGTACAGTGCGCGGTCGGTACGCTGCTGCAGCTGCTCCAGCGTTTCACCCAGCCGCAGCCGCCCCACGCCAACGCTGGTGGTCAGCTGCAGGCTGCCGTTCACACGCATCGCGGCTACCGCCAGGCGGATCTGCTCGGCGATATCCTGCAAACGGCCATCCGGCATGTCGGGCAACAGTACGGCAAACTCCTCGCCGCCCAGCCTTGCGGCCACCCCCTCGGGTGGGCACTGTAGCGCCAGAATACGCCCCAGCTCGCGCAATGCCGCATCACCCACGCTATGGCCGTAAGTGTCGTTCACCGACTTGAAATGATCCAGATCGAGCAGCAGCAGGCCGATGCCGGCAGGCTGCATATCGGCGCCCAGCAGGTTGAAATGGCGGCGATTACACAGGCCGGTCAGCTCGTCGGTATTGGCCAGGCTATTCAATTGCTGATGCACGCGGCGGGCATGGCGCATCAGGCTGAACACGCCACAGGCCACCAGTGCCATGCCGAAGACCCGCATCAGGTCTTCGCCAAACGCCGATAGCCAGCGCGGCTGCTGCACAACCTCGTCCATCACATCGGCTACCGCACTCACCAGCCACAAGCTCAGCCCGCTGGTCAGCCAGTTATAAGCCGTACCCGACAACTCGTTACGCTGCACCCCCCACAGCATGACGACGATGATCAATAGCACGGTAAGCTCGGCAATCCCCCCGATGCTGAACAGCCAGATGGTCGGTAATGCAGGTAGCCACAGCAGATGAAAAGCAACCTCCAATAACAGCAATACGGCCAGCATCAGCATGAAACGGCGACGATGTTGGTGCAGATAGGGCTTTTTGGCGGGAAATTCGGGCATGATAGTGACAAAAGCGGTGTTTGCTGAGTGGTAGCATCGCCGTTTCTGCGCAGGCCGGCAAGCAGCAAAAGTACTTTTATCGCTACCACTCGGCTGTCAGAATTGAAACCATTAAATTAACTGAAGGATTCTATAGCCATGTCTTTACAGCTAAAGGTCATTCCCGTTACCCCCTTCCAGCAAAACTGCTCAGTCATCTGGTGCGATGAAACCGGCCAGGCCGCCGTGGTGGATGCCGGTGGCGATATCGGCCGTATTCGCGCCTTTCTCGATGCACAGGGATTGACCGTAGAAAAGCTCCTGCTCACCCACGGCCATATCGACCACGCCGGCGGGGCACGCGAGCTGGCCGACGCGCTAGGCGTGGCCATCGAAGGCCCGCACCCGGCCGAAAGCTTCTGGCTGGACCAGCTGCCCAGCCAGGGCACCATGTTCGGCTTTCCGCGGGCCGAGCCGCTCACGCCGGAACGCTGGCTGCACGAGGGCGATACCGTCAGCGTGGGCAATCAGGTGCTGGACGTGCTGCACTGCCCCGGCCACACGCCAGGCCACGTGGTGTTTGTCAGCCATTCGGCCAACGTCTGTATCGTCGGCGACGTGCTGTTCCAGGGCAGTATCGGCCGTACCGACTTCCCCATGGGCGATCACGAGCAGCTGATCGACGCCATCCGCAGCAAGCTGTTCGCGCTGCCGGACGACATGACAGTGGTGCCTGGCCATGGCCCGTTTACCACCATAGGGGACGAGCGCCGCAGCAACCCCTTCGTGGCCGACCGCCGCTACGGCTGATGGACGCCGGCTTCGAACGCGCCGTGCTGGCGCAGCTGCTGGCCATTCCACCAGGGCGCGTCAGCAGCTACGGTGTGCTGGCTGCGCTGGCGGGCTACCCGCGCCACGCCCGCCACGTGGGCAAGCTGCTGGCCAGCGCACCCGAAGGCGCGGGCTGGCCATGGTTCCGCGTGGTTAGCAGCAGCGGGCGTATTGCCCGCCCGGGCACCCCGCAGGCCGACTACCAGCGCCTGCTGCTGGAAGAAGACGGTATCGAGGTTGGCCGCAACGGCCGCATCGACTTGCGCCGCTACGGCTGGCCAGCCGACTTCATGCGTTAATCATGCGCCATCGTCATCTTATGACGGCAAACGTGCAGGAATAACACAGCATTTATGCTAAACAGCCGTTTGACTGCGCATTTATCGCTATTTCTGCTATTCTCCGCGTCCCCGTTTTCCGGCCTGGTGTCGCCATGCTCGGCAAGCGGGTGTTTTTTTAACGCACGCAGCAGAATCACTCATGAAAACTCGCACTACCCTGATCGCTCTGGCGCTGGCCTCCTGTGCCGGCTTTGCCCACGCCGACTACACTTTCTCCAACGTAAGCGCCAACTGGCTGGACTGGTCGTCCAACACCCAGGACCGTACCAATAAAGGCCCGTTCGGCGGCAAGGCAGACTTTGCCTACCTGGAAGCCGAAGGCGGCATGGGCGGTAACTGGGGCGAACTGTACGGCTTTGCCGACGTAGAAAACGCCGACCAGAACACCCGCGAAAACGGCGGCCAGAACCGTCGCTACGCTACGAAGGCAGTGGCCCGCGTGAACGTGGCACAAATCGGCAACCTGCCGGTACAGGCTTACGCCCACGTGTACGACTTCCGTGAAGGCAAGTTCTACGACCAGAACCGCGTTCTGGGCCTGGGCACCAGCTTCTCCGCCGGCAGCCTGTGGGTAAAACCGTTCCTGGGCGCGCATCAGGAATTCAAACAAGGTGTAGGCGCACACCGCAACGGCATGATGGCCGGCTGGGTGCTGGGCTTCCCGTTCAAGGCCGCCGGTCAGGACCTGATGGTGACCCAGTGGCACGAGATCGAATTCGACCGTGAAAACCGCTACCTGGCCATGGGCAAGGACGGCAAAGTGGCCAACGGCCGCAAACTGGCCAATAACGGCGCCGTATCGCTGTGGTGGAACGCCACCAAGAGCGTAACCGGTGGCCTGACCTACCGCTACGCCGACCAGAAACTGGGCTCCGCTACCTACCAGCGCGCCCTGATCACCACCATCAAGTACAACTTCTGATACGCGTACCGCCTGCCGCGTCAGGCTGGCAGCCAGCGGTGCAGCGCCAGGGCGCTACCGGCTGGCTGGCCACCTGGCGGGCAGCGGCAGTGCCGTAACAGCGTGTACCCCGACGGATGGCTGCACTGCCTTGCAGCCTGCCATTTGTCAACAATATCCAACGCCAGTGCGCCCGCACTGGCGTTTTTTCATCATCAAACATTCGTTTATGACAAGGTGAAGTTGCCGCCGTCGCCGGAAATATGTTAAAGACTCAGGGTAATTTTCGATTCCGAACTTGCCACCCCATGAGCCGATCCCCAAGACACGACAAAATCCTGCAGCTGGTACGCGAGAATGGCTTTATGCCTATCGAAGAGCTGGCGCGCATTCTGGACGTGACGCCACAGACCATCCGCCGCGACATCAACCAGCTGTGCGAAGCCAATCTGCTGCGCCGTTACCACGGCGGTGCGGCGCTGGGGAACAGCGTCGAAAACGAGGATTACTTCTCGCGCAAGGGCAAGCTGCAAAGCGAGAAAGCCCACATTGCCGACATGATCGCGGAAAACATTCCCGACCATGCCTCGCTGTTCATGAGCATCGGCACCACCATCGAAGCCGTTGCCCAGGCGCTGACCGCTAGCCACAAAGGCTTGCGCGTCATCACCAACAACATCCACGTGGCGTCCATCATGTCGGCCAACCCCGACTTTACCGTGATGATTACCTCGGGCGTGGTACGCGCCTCCGACGGTGGCATTACCGGCGTGGCCACACTGGATTTCATCAACCAGTTCAAGGTGGACTACGCCGTCATCGGTGTGTCGGGGATAGAGACCGACGGCTCGCTGCTGGATTTCGACTACCGCGAAGTACGCGTGGCGCAGGCCATGATGAACAACGCCCGCCACCGTTTCCTGGCGGCAGACCACAGCAAGTTCGGCCGCAATGCGCTGGTGCGCATGGGCCATATCAGCGAGTTCAACGCCATCTTTACCGACGCCATGCCGCCGGAAAGCCTGAAAAAGCTGCTGGACGACCACAACGTGCGCATGTACCTGGCCGACCCGGTATAAGGTTGGCCGCAGTACACAGCACAAGGGCGCCGCAGGCGCCCTTGTGCGTATGGCTGGCTAAAGCTGCGGCGGCAAATGCGCCCCGGCTTCGGCACTCCACGCCACCACCAGGTTACGCCCCAGCTCCTTGGCGCGGTACAGCATGGCATCGGCGCGCTGCACCAGTGCCACCACGTCGGTGACGCCCTCGGCACCACACAGGCCGGCACTGAAGGTCTGGCGGAAACGCCCGCGCGGCGACTGCTGGTCCAGCAGCTCGAAATCGCCACGAATCGCCTCTATCAAACGGTACGCTTGGTCTACCGTCATGCCGGGCAACACCAGCGCAAACTCCTCGCCACCGTAACGGCCGATCAGGTCGCTGCGGCGCAGGCGCTCGCGCAGGAAGCGCGCCAGGTTCACCAGCACTTCGTCGCCAGCCTGGTGGCCGTAGTTGTCGTTAATACGTTTGAAGTGGTCCAGATCCAGCATCACCATCGCCAGCGGCAGCCGTTCGCGCTGGGCGCGGGCAAATTCGTACTCCAGCCGCGCAAACAGGTGGGTATGGTTCAGCAGGCCGGTGAGGCTGTCGGTGCTGATATAAGACCGCAGCTTGCGGTAGCGGCGGGCGCGGGTGGTCACGGTGACCACCAGCTCGTCGCTGGATACCGGCTTGGTCAGGTAGCCGTCCACCCCCAGCGCGAGGGTGTCCAGCTGAATGTCCTGCCGCTTTTCCATCGACAGGAAAATGATCGGGATACCGTCCATCAGCCCCTGCTGGCGGATGATGCGCGCCAACTCCTTGCCGTCGCACTCCGGCATATACATATCCATCAGGATGAGGTCGGGGCGGAAGCGCTCGATCGCCTCCAGCGCGCGGCTGGGGCGGGTGACTTCTTCGGTGAGGATGCCGTGCTGGTTCAGTACTGCCGAGTACAGGCCGGCCAGCGAACCCATGTCTTCGATCAGCAGCACGCGTAGCGGGTTGCGGCGGTCCTGCTGCTGCGGCACCGCCAGGGCATCCAGCAGCTCGCGCACCTGCAGGGGCCAGCCCAGAAAGCCCTGCCCGCCACTGCGTACCGCCTTGAGCCTGGCTTCGAAGTCGCGACGCGGGCTGGCGTACAACACCGGGCACGGCATGGGCATGCCTGGCGGGAACAGGCTGGCCTCCCCCACGAAATCGCTATACACCACCAGCGCGCCCGGCGTGTGCTGGCGCAGCGCCTGCTGCAGCAGCAAAGCATCGCGGAATACGTCCATCTGGTAGCCAAAGCACGCCAGCTGCTCGATCAGGTAGTGATCCACATCACGCTCGCCCGCCCACAGGAACAGCCTGTGGTTCTGGCGCAGCGCCACGGCGCTGGTGGTGTGCTTCACCGGCGCCGGCATGCTGGCCAGCTGGGTCACCAGCGATAGCTGCTGGCGCAGGCCCAGGATGTCGTCTGGCGCACGGCGCCGTTTCAACCATGCGCGCAGCTGGGCGGCCAGCTCGTCATTGGCACGCAGCAGCTCGTCGGCCCCGCCTTGCTCGGCCACACCCTGCAAACACTGGCTCAACGCGGTGAAGCGCCGGGCGAGCTCGGGGTCCCAACGGTCTAGCAGCTGGCGGCCAACATGGTCCATTTCCTGGGAAAGGCCCAGCAGTGTTTGGGGAATGGTCTGCGCTGACATGGCTAAATTAAACAAACATTTATACAAAGAAGCGCAGTATACCGGCAGTAAAGCGGTGTGACGCAGCCTGCTGCTATAATCTTCCGTTTCATTCATAGCACGGGGCAGACTAGGTCCCGCCAGAGGCAGTATGAACGTCTTTTACGAAGAAAGCGGCAGCTTCAAGGTAGGCAGCGTGGTGTCGCGCGCTGACGCCAGTCTGCAAATCGATACCCAGCACGGCAAGCGCACCAAACTGAAAGCGGCCAACGTGTTTCTGGAGTTCAGCAGCGCGCTGCCAGACTTTCTGCCCGCCGCAGAGGCGATTGCTGCCGATATAGACGTGGACTTCCTGTGGGAATGCTGCGGCGACGACGAATTCGGTTTTGAAGTACTGGCCGCCGACTACTTTGGCCACGCGCCCAGCGCGCTGGAAAACGCAGCCATCCTGCTGCGCCTGTACGCCGCACCGATGTACTTCTACAAAAAGGCCAAGGGCCGCTTCAAGGCTGCACCGGAAGAAACCCTGAAAGCCGCGCTGGCCGGTATCGAGCGCAAGAAGCGCGAACAAGAGCAGATCGACGCCTGGGCCGTACAGTTGGCCGCAGGCACCCTGCCAGACGCCATCCGCAGCCACTTGATGGCCATTTTGTACCGCCCGGACAAGAACACGCTGGAATTCAAGGCCTTCGACCAGGCCAGCCGCGCCACCAGCCTGCCGCCGCTGCGCCTGGCCGACAAGGTGGGCGGTATTCCGTCGGTGCCGGACTACATGATGGCCGGCTTCCAGATGGAGCACTTCCCCAAAGGCCTGGGCTTTGGCCAGTACGCGCCGGCCACCCTGCCTGACGAGCTGCCGCTGGCCGAAGTACAGGCGTTTTCCATCGACGACGCCGCCACCACCGAGATCGACGATGCGCTGTCGGTACAATGGCTGGCCAATGGCAATATCCGCGTGGGTATCCATATTGCCGCCCCGACGCTGGGTATCGCGCCAGGTAGTGATCTGGAAAAGATCGTGCACCAGCGCCTGTCTACCGTGTATTTCCCCGGCAACAAGATCACCATGCTGCCGGACGACGTAGTGGCGCAGTTCACCCTGCAGGAAGGCCAGGCGTGCCCGGCACTGAGCCTGTACGTGGACGTGACCCCGTCGTTCGAGCTGGTGGACTTTGAAAACCGCGTGGAACGCGTACACATTGCGGCCAACCTGCGCCACGACCAGCTGGAACAGGTATTCAACGAAGACACCTTGGCCGCGCCCGGCTTTGGCCCCGACTACGCGTTCAAGCGCGAGCTGGTCTGGCTGTGGCAGTTTGCCAATGCCCGCGAAGCCTTCCGCGGCAAAACGCCGGACCCGAACCGCCCGCCGCAGGTGGACTACAACTTTGCCGTGGAAGACGGCAAGGTGCGCATCACCATCCGCAAGCGCGGCTCGCCAATGGACAAGCTGGTTTCCGAGCTGATGATCCTGGCCAACAGCGAATGGGGCCGCATGCTGGCCGAGGCCGACATCCCGGCCATGTACCGCGCACAAAGCATGGGCAAGGTACGCATGACCACCCGCCCCGAGCCGCACATCGGCCTGGGCGTGGCGCAATACGCGTGGAGCACCTCGCCACTGCGCCGTGCGTCCGACTTCGTCAACCAGCGCCAGCTGGTGGCGATGATACGTGGCGACGAGCCGCAGTACCCGCAAGGCGACGCCATGCTGTTTGCGCTGCTGCGTGACTTCGACGCGGCCTACAGCGCCTATCTGGGCTTCCAGGACAAGATGGAGTACTTCTGGTGCCTGCGCTGGTTCAGCCAGGAAGGTATCAGCGAGCCGACAGCGACTTTCATCAAGGAAGATCTGGTACGCATCGACGGCGTACCGGTACGCCTGCGCATCCCGGGCCTGCCGGAGCTGGAAAACGGCGACCGCATCCAGCTGCAGATCATCCGTATCGACGAGCTGATGCAAGAGCTGGAATGCCGCTTTGTGTCGGTGATTTCGCGCAAGACCCCGCCGGCAGACGCTGCCGAACAGCCGGCCTGAGGCCGCTAAACGCACAAGGCCCCGCATAGCGGGGCCTTGTTACATGTACGGCCGGATCGCCGCTACAGCAAGCTGTCGATCTGGGTACTCATCTCTTTCAGATGGCTAATCGCCCCCTCCAGCTGCTCGGCGCTGATATTCAAAGCCGACACCACGCGCTGCGGCACGGTTTCCAGCATGTCCTGTTCGCTCATGCCGCGGTTGAAGCCCGCCACAATATACGATGCCATGCCGATCAGCAGCGCATACGGCGACGCGTCAGCCGGCGGCACCAGATTGTGCTGGTTGCGGATGGCGTCCTGGATGGCGTCAGGGAAGTTCCAGCGCCGTGCCAGCTCGGCACCGACTTCGGTCAGGTCCATACCCAGCACCATGCGCTCGGTCGCCAGGCGGTCGGCCCCGCCATCTACCACACGATCGATCTGCACGGCTTTTTCCGGCTCGGCCACGTGTAACACCAGCTCACCGATATTGGACATCAGCCCGCAGGTATAGCCCAGCTGGGTGTCCAGCCCCGCCAGCTTGGCCAGCGCCTTGCTGGTATTGGCCATCTCGAAGCTGCGCCCCCAGAAGCTTTTCATGTCGAAACCGGGAATGTTGGCCGTGGCACCGCTGACACCCGAGGCAATCACCAGCACGCGCAGGTTGTCAAAGCCCAGCATCACCACCGCATCTTCCAGCGAGCCGATCTTGCGGCTGCCACCAAAACGCGCGGTATTGGCCAGGCGCAGTACACGCGCGCTCAGCACCTGGTCGTGCGCCACCTTGTTGGCCACGTCGTCCATATTGATGTTTTTGTCGTTGAAGCTGGCAATCAGCTCCTGGACCACTTTGGGCACCATGGGTAGTTTGCCGGATGCCTTGTCGAACAGCTCTGCCACTTGCATAGTCGGTCTCCTTGTCGTGAGCGCTGGCGCATAGAGTGAGCTTAGGCAAGGATCGATAAAAAAACAGCCGGTATTTTCCCTGCGGCAAAAAATGTCGTGAACATGGCCTGTGCCTATCCGGGCCCGCCCCACTTTTTGCTGCAGGGCCCATACCGGCCCAAGTACATAACAACTCAGCACAGCCTGCTGCTCTACTACCACTGGCCGGGCAGGCTCGGGCCCGGCCAATGTCTTACACCAGCGTGTCTATCGTGCCGCCTATTGCCTTGGCAATGGCTTCACCACCCAGTGAAATACCTTCCATCACCGCATCACCGGCTTCTTCGATACCGCTGGTAACACCGCTGGCTACCGTCACCACGCCGCTGGCGATGTCACTCACCCCCGACGCAATTTTGCCTGCCCCACTCCCTACGGTGCTAAAGCCACCGTAAATGGTAGAACCGGCTGCAGAAAGGCCTGAAATACTCATAGCGTGCACCTCCTTGCCATACCGGCACACCGCGTACCGGCAGCACAAGGCTAGCGCAGGCCATGCGGCAAAATGCAGTCAGTTTGTATCAGCATGGCATGCACCCTGATACATGCCGCCACTGCCATCGCAGCCACGCACCCTGCCCCGTGCTGCGCTACACTGGCGGCCACTGACTAGCCGAAGCCATCATGCAAACCACTGCTGCCCCACTACTGCTACACCGCTTTCACAGCCCGCTGGGGCCGATGTTCGTCTGCGCCAGCGAACAAGGCGTCTGCCTGCTGGAATTTGCCGTCAGCCAGCGTAACGAGCGCGAGTTTGCCGACCTGCAGCGGCTGCTGGGCTGCCGCATCGTGGCCGGCGAAAACGAGCACACGCGCCAGGCCGAGCGCGAAATCGGCGAATATTTTGACGGCAGCCGCCAGCGCTTCGACGTGGCGCTGCACCTGCCCGGCACGGCGTTCCAGCAGCAGGTATGGCAAGCGCTGCAGACCATCCCCTACGGCGACACCAGCAGCTACCAGCAGCAGGCCGACCGCCTGGGCAAACCGGCCGCCATCCGCGCCGTGGCCGGCGCCAACGGTGCCAACCGCGTGGCCATCATCGTGCCCTGCCACCGCGTCATCGGCAAAGACGGCAGCCTTACCGGCTACGGCGGTGGCTTGCAGCGCAAGGCCTGGCTGCTGGCGCACGAGCAGCGCAGCCGCTTTGGCGACACCCAGCCGCAGCTGTTCTGAGCCTGCGGCCAACCTTGGCCGCAACCCCGAGACAGACCCTTTGACGACCGGAGCCACGCGTATGATCAAGCAAGTAGGCGACACCCTGATCCAGCCGGTACACACAGCGCGCTGCCACTGCGGCGGTGTGGTACTGGCGCTGACGCTGCCCAACGGCATAGACCGCCCGCGCCGCTGTGATTGCTCGATCTGCCGCCGCAAAGGCGCCATCGTGGCCTCGGTAAAGCTGGACGGCGTGCGCATCGTGCAAGGCGCCGAGCTGCTGCGGCTGTACCAGTTCAACACCCACACCGCCAAACACTACTTCTGCTCGGTGTGCGGCATTTACACCCACCACCAGCGCCGCTCGCACCCGGACGAATACGGCTACAACGTCGGCTGCCTGGACGGCGTGAACCCCTACCTGCTAGGTGATGTCCCGGTGTTTGATGGCATCAACCACCCGGCCGACCGCCAGGGCTAGGCCTGCGGCCAACGTTGGCCGCACATGAAAACGCCGCCCAGAAGGGCGGCGTTTTGCTGGCTGCATCTACCAGGTCATAAGGTCACGCGGGCGGCAGCAGCCCGTCGGCGCGGAACATGGTCTTGATGCCGCGGATGGCCTGGCGGATACGGTTTTCGTTCTCGATCAGCGCAAAGCGCACGTACTCGTCACCGTAGTCGCCAAAGCCTACGCCGGGCGACACCGATACCTTGGCCTTGTCCAGCAGCAGGTTGGCAAACGCCAGCGAGCCCAGCGCGCGGTAGTGCTCGGGGATGCGCGCCCAGATGTACATCGACGCCTTGGGCAGGTCCACCTGCCAGCCTGCCTCCATCAGCCCCTTGTACAGCACGTCGCGGCGCTTCTGGTAGGTGGCGGCAATGTCGCGCACGCATTGCTGGTCACCTTCCAGCGCGGCGATGGCGGCAATCTGCAGCGGGGTAAAGGTGCCGTAGTCGTGGTAGCTCTTGATGCGCGCCAGCGCGGCTACCAGGTCCGGGTTGCCCACCATGAAACCGATGCGCCAGCCGGCCATGTTGTAGCTCTTGGACAGGGTGAAAAACTCCACCGCGATATCCTTGGCGCCCGGTACCTGCATGATGGATGGCGCTTTCCAGCCGTCGAACACGATGTCGGCGTAGGCCAGGTCGTGCACCACGAAGATGTCGTGCTTCTTGGCCAGCGCGATCACGCGCTCGAAAAAGTCCAGCTCCACGCACTGCGCTGTGGGGTTGGACGGAAAGCCGATCACGATCATCTTGGGCTTGGGGTAGCTGCCGCGAATGGTTTTTTCCAGCTCGGCAAAGAAGTCCACATCCGGCGCCATCGGCACGCTGCGGATATCGGCGCCGGCAATTACCGCGCCGTAGATGTGGATGGGGTAGCTCGGGTCCGGCACCAGCACGGTGTCGCCGCGGTCCAGCGTGGCCAGCATCAGGTGCGCCAGGCCTTCCTTGGAACCGATGGTGACGATGGCCTCGCTGTCCGGGTCGATATCCACTGCGTAGCGCTGCTGGTACCAGCGCGCGATGGCGCGGCGCAGGCGCGGTATGCCCTTGGACGCCGAGTAACCGTGGGTATCGGGCCGCTGTGCGGCTTCAGTGAGCTTGGCCACGATATGCGGCGGCGTGGCACCGTCCGGGTTGCCCATGCTCATGTCGACGATATCGTCGCCACGGCGGCGGGCAGCCATCTTGCGTTCGGCGGTGATGTTGAAAACGTAGGGGGGTAGACGATCGATGCGCGCAAAGCGGCGCTTGCCGGTAGACGACATGGGAAACCTTTCAACGTAAGCGCCCGGAACCGTCCGAGCGACGCTCCCCCGACTCAGGGGATGGGTCATCGTAAGCGGCTGGCATGGCGGCTGTCCAGCCCCTTACGCCAGCGGCCAAAAAGAAAGCCGCCCGGGCGGCGGCTTGGCATCATGCGGGTAGGCTTAGCCCAGGCGGTTGTCGGCAATGTGGTAGTGCGGGTCGGCAAAGCTGTCTACCTCGACCATGTCCTTGGCGCGGCCCAGCAGCGCCAGGCAGTCCGGGCTGAGGTGGCGCAGGTGCAGGGTCTTGCCTTCCTGCTGGTAACGCGCAGCCAGCGTGTCGATGGCCTCGATGGCGGACTGGTCGGCCACGCGGGCATGGCGGAATTCCACCACCACGTGCTGCGGGTCGCCCTTGGGGTCGAACAGGGCGGCAAAACTGGCACAAGAAGCGAAGAACAACGTGCCGTCCAGCTCGTACACTTTCCAGCCCTGGGCGTCGGTATGGCTGTGGGCCGTCATGCGCTTGGCGTGCTGCCAGGCAAACACCAACGCGGCAAATACCACGCCGCACAGCACGGCTACCGCCAGGTCGGTCAGCACAGTAATCACCGTCACACCCACCACGGTCAGGGCATCCTGGCGCGGAATCTTGCGCAGGGTTTGCAGGCTGCCCCAGGCAAAGGTTTTTTGCGACACCACAAACATCAGGCCCACCAGTGCGGCCAACGGTATCTGCTCGATCCACGGCGCCAGAAACAGGATGAAGCCCAGCAGGAACACCGCCGCCACCACACCGGACAAGCGGTGGCGCGCGCCGTTATTAATATTGATCATGCTCTGGCCTATCATGGCGCAGCCGCCCATGGTGGCAAAAAAGCCGGCCACCACGTTGGCCGCACCCTGTGCCAGCGACTCGCGATTGGGTTGGCCGCGCGTGTCGGTGATCTCGTCTACCAGGTTCAGTGTCAGCAGCGATTCGATCAGGCCGATAGCGGCCAGAATGGCGGCGTAAGGCAGCACGATGTACAGCGTTTCCAGCGTCAGCGGTACCTGTGGCACGTGAAAAGTAGGCAGCCCGCCAGCAATGGAGCCCATATCGCCTACCGTCTTGGTGTCCAGCCCCAGCAAGGCCACCAGGCCGCTTACCAGTAGAATGGCCGCCAAGGCTGACGGAATCAGCGTGGTGACACGCGGCAGCAAATAGATGATGGCCATGGTTAGTGCGATCAGCCCGCCCATGATGGCCAGCTGCTGGCTGCCCATCCAGACGCCGTCCAGCTTGAAGTGGCCGAACTGGGCCAGAAAAATCACGACAGCCAGGCCGTTGACGAAGCCCAGCATCACCGGGTGCGGCACCATGCGGATGAATTTTCCCAGCTTCAGCAGGCCGAACAGCAGCTGCAATACGCCCATCAACACTACGCTGGCAAACAGGTACTCCACACCATGCTGCACCACGATGGACACCATCACCACAGCCAGCGCGCCGGTAGCACCGGAAATCATGCCGGGGCGGCCACCGAACAGCGCGGTGATCAGGCAGATGAAGAACGCCGCGTACAGGCCGGTAAGCGGGCTGACATGGGCAATCAGGGCAAAGGCTATGGCTTCTGGCACCAGCGCCAGCGCGACGGTCAGGCCACTCAGCACATCGGTACGGGCGGCTGCGGGGCTTATCTTGGCAAACACATGCTCTCCTGCAAAAAAATATGCCCCGGCGACATCGACGGGGCGAGGACGGTATTTTGCCACAAAATCAATATCTTCTCGCCAGGCCGTGCCATGAAAGTACCTGCCAACAAAGCTGCCACGGCCCCCAGCGGAGACCTGTCATGAAAAAACCCCGCATTCGCGGGGCAAGGCTTACGACACACAATTTTGTATTGCCTTACATCGCATCGTCGTAAGAGGCATGCGGCTTGCGCACGAATTTGTATAGAAAAACCAATACCACCAGAAAAGGCAGGCCGAATTTCAGGGTCATGTTGAATTCGTCGGTAAACAGCGTCGTCACCATGGTGGCCAGCATCAACCCCAGCCCCAGCAGGCTGGTAAACGGGTACAGTTTCATACGGAAAGCCAGCGGCGGGTTGCCGGCGGATTCGTATTGGCGGCGGAAAAACAGGTGCGTGAGAAAAATCATCATCCACGTGAACATGGCGCCAAACATCGACAGCGAAATCATCAGGATGAAGGCATCCTGCGGGTAGAGCACGTACAGCAGCGTGGCCACGGCAATACCCATAGACGACAGCATCAGCGCGTTCAGCGGCACACCCTGGCTGTTGACCCGGCCTAGTGCTTTGGGTGCATCGCCCCCCCTGGCCAGGCTGAACATCATGCGGGTGGTAATGTAAAGCTGGCTATTCATGGCAGACAGCGCCGCCACGATCACGACAAAGTTCAGAATATCTGCCGCATACGGTATGCCCAGCACCTGCATTACCGTCACAAACGGGCTGCTGCCTTCTCCCACACGCTCCCACGGCACAATGGCCAGGATCAAGGCCAGCGAGAGCAGATAAAACACCAGCAAACGCACAATGGTAGCGCGAAAAGCCTGCTTGACCGCCCGCTCCGGGTCTTCCGCCTCCCCCGCTGCTACCGCAATCATTTCTACACTGAGGTAACTGAAGATAGAAATGATCACGGCCAACCACATACCCCACCAGCCATGCGGCAAAAAGCCGCTGCCTGCGGTGTACAGGTGCACGCCGAATTCGGGGCGGTTAGTCCCCCACACCACCATGCTGCCCAGAAAGATGAAGCCCAGAATGGCGGCGATCTTGATACTGGAAAAGCCGTACTCAACCGCGCCAAAAGCTTTGACACTACTGGCATTTACCAGGATCAACGCCCCGGAAAACAGTGATATCCACCACCACGATGGCACGCCGGGAAACCAGTACGCCATATAGTCGGCGATTGCGGTAACCTCGGTCCCCACGGCCAGCACAATCGCCGACCAGTAGGCGTAACGCACCAGGAAGCCCGCCAACGGGTTGATATAGTGTTCGGCATAGGCGCCAAACGAGCCTGACGTGGCGTGCGCTACGGTCATTTCTGCCAGGCAGCCCATCAACAGCAGGGTAATCACGCCGCCGATAGCATAGCTAAGCAGCACACTGGGGCCGGCAAAGCCGATAGCAAACTTGCTGCCCAGAAACAAGCCGGTGCCGATAGCGCCGCCAATGGCGATCATGCTCATTTGCCCCGCGGTCAGGCGGCGTTGCAGCCCCTGTTCGCGGTCTTTGATTTTCTGAAAACTTCTGCTCATGTTCTGCTCCAATACTCTCCATGCGTGACAGAGCCCTGCCTGTCTACGCAGGCATCGTTGCTTGGCTCAAGGGAATACCACCCGGACGGGTAGCGCGGTTCCGGCACCCTGGTGCAGGCTAGGCCGGTGAAAACAAATCGTTGGGTGCACGAACAGGCAGGTCGCGCAAAATGGCGCGTACCGGGCTGGCATCGCCATGCATCAGCTTCAGCGGCAGGGCAATCAGCTCGTAATCACCCGGCGCAACCGTGTCCAGCACCAGGTTTTCCAGAATCGCCATACCGTGGCGTGCTACCGCGTGGTGTGCCGCCAGGGTTTTGCTATGGGAAGGGTCGAGCGAGGCCGTATCGACGCCAATCAGCAGCACGCCCTGGCTCGCCAGCCAGTCAATGGCGGCCGGGTCGATGCCGGGAAAATCCGCATCCCAGCGCTCATGCGGAAACCGTTCATAGGTGCGCAACAGGATGCGCGGCGGCAGTGGCCCGGTGCCGGCTAGCGCGGCCTGCAGCAGGGCCAGGCTGACCTGCAGCCCGGGTAACAGGCAGTGCACCACGCGGCACACCCCCAGATAAGGCTGCAGCGCCACCTCACCGATAGGCATACCGTTGGCCAGATAATGGTAGGGCGCATCCGCATGCGCACCGCTATGCGGCGATAAGGTAAGGCAAGCCACATTGACCGGGCAGCCAGCCTCCAATACCCAGTGGGGACGGGACTGGAAGGGTGTATCGCCAGGCCAGACCGGCATGCCGGTCGTCAAGGAGGGGCTGATATCGTAGAGCATGGTGCGCCTCGCAGCGGAAGAACTGTCGAAAGCTTAGCACCGGCCTAATCGCTACTTATTGCGAAGAAATAGCCGCTTTACATGGGTTTCTTGCGCATTATTACGCCATGCTTGCCTATTTTCGCAGAAAATTCGCCACACCCCCCTATCACAACAAATGCATGAAAACCGCCACCTGGCCTGGGCGGTTGCGGCATAAAAAAAGCGGCCCGAAGGCCGCGCAAGCAACGTACAACACAACAACGAACATCACGTTACAACAGAGAAAATCAGGCGACCTCGTCACCCCGCGCCGCTTGCAGCAACGCAAACCATTGCTGGCGGCTGAGCTTGAGGCGGGTGGCTGCGGCGGCATCGTCCAGCGACGCCAGGCGGCGCGAGCCGATAATGGGCAGCGGCATGCTCGGGTGCTGTAGCAGCCAGGCCAGTACCACCGTGGCCACGCTGACATCCAGCTCGACAGCCAGCTGCTGCAAGGCTGCGTACAGGCCAGGGTTGGCCGCAGCATCCAGCAGGCGGCCGCCGGCCAGCGGCGACCACAGCATGGGGCGTACCCGCAGCTGCTGGCACTGGTCAAACGTACCGTCGAACAGCGGATCCAGGTGCAGCAGCGAGGCCTCAATCTGGTTGGTCACCAGCGGAAAACGGCTGGCCAGCAAGGCGTACTGCGACGGCGTAAAGTTCGATACCCCGAAGTGGCGCACCTTGCCGGACTCGAACAGGCGGCGAAAGGTATCGGCCACTTCATCCGCATCCAGCAGCGGGTCGGGGCGGTGGATCAACAGCAGGTCGAGGTAGTCGGTACCCAGCTGGCGCAGCGAAGCCTCGACACTGGCGGTGATGTGCGCCGCCGAAGTGTCGTAGTGCTTCACCTGCCAGCCGCGCTCGGCCAGCGGCGGCTTGATGCCGCACTTGCTCACCAGCTGCAGCTCGTCGCGCCGAGAGCGGTTGGCCTTCAGCCAGCGGCCGAACAGCGCTTCGCAGGTGAAGCCGCCGTACAGATCCGCATGGTCGAAGGTGGTGATACCCAGCGCCAGGGCGTGTTCCACCCAGGCAGCCAGCGCGGCGTCGTCAAATTCCCATTCGTCCAGACGCCAGACACCAGCAGCCACCGGTGAGAGCAATGGCCCCGATGCGGCCAACCTTTGCAGGGCCAGTGCTGCCATTACACGATCCGGGCTTCGGTTTTCGGGTCGAACAGCACGGCTTTGGACACATCAAACACCAGCTCCATACTGTGCCCCGGGCGCTTGGCCTCGGTGGGGTGGGTACGGCAGCACACCTTGGTGTTGTTCAGCGAGACAAACACCAGGGTATCCGGGCCGGTAGGCTCGATGACATCGATGTGGCAGCTCATCACCGGCAGGCCTTCACGGTGCGCGGTGCGCGCGTCGGTGATCTGCTCCGGGCGAATGCCGAAGATCACTTCCTCGCCGACAAACTGCGCCAGCTTGGTTTTATCGTGCGGCAAGGGCAACACCACACAGCCATTGTCGTCGCAGATCTTCACACCGATGCTGTCGCCAGTCTGAATCACCGTGGCCGGAATAAAGTTCATCGATGGCGAGCCGATGAAGCTGGCCACAAACAGGTTGGCCGGGTTGTCGTAGATGTCTTGCGGGCTGCCGAACTGCTGCACGATGCCGTCCTTCATCACCGCAATCTTGTCGCCCAGCGTCATGGCCTCGATCTGGTCGTGGGTCACGTACACGATGGTGGACTTCAGGCGCTGGTGCATCAGCTTGATTTCGGTACGCATCTCCACACGCAGCTTGGCGTCCAGGTTGGACAGCGGCTCGTCGAACAGGAAGATGGACGGGTTGCGTGCCAGCGCACGGCCCATGGCCACGCGCTGACGCTGGCCACCGGACATCTGGCCCGGCTTGCGGTCCAGCAGATGGGTGATCTGCAGCATCTCGGCCACGCGGTTTACCGTGGCGTCGATTTCGGCCTGCGCTACCTTGCGGATTTCCAGGCCAAAGCTGATGTTCTGGCGCACGGTCATCGACGGGTACAGCGCATAGCTCTGGAACACCATGGCAATGTCGCGGTCTTTGGGCGACAGGTCGTTCACGCGTTTGCCGCCGATTTCGATATCGCCACTGCTGATATCGTCCAGGCCGGCAATCATATTCAGCAGCGTGGATTTACCGCAGCCGGACGGGCCAACCAGAATCAGGAACTGGCCATCTTCGATGGCGATGTCGATGCCCTTGAGCACGTCGGTGCCGTTGGCGTAAGTCTTGTACACATTGTTGATGGAAAGAGCGGCCATCGCATTAACCTTTCACGGCACCGGCTGTCAGGCCACGCACGAAGTAGCGGCCAGCAACCATGTAAACAAACAGAGTCGGCAGCGCAGCAATAATGGCTGCGGCCATGTCCACGTTGTATTCCTTCACCCCGGTAGAGGTGTTCACCAGATTGTTCAGCGCCACGGTAATGGGCTGGGCTTCGCCGCTGGCGAATACCACGCCGAACAGGAAGTCGTTCCAGATCTGGGTGAACTGCCAGATGATGCACACCACGAAAATCGGGCCGGAGATCGGCAGCAGGATGCGCAGGAAAATCGTCCAGAAGCCGGCGCCGTCGATACGGGCGGCTTTCACCAGCTCGTCCGGTACGGTGATGTAAAAGTTACGGAAGAACAGCGTGGTAAACGCCGTGCCGTACACCACGTGCACCAGCACCAGGCCGGTGGTGGTATTGGCGATACCCAGCATGCCCAGTACCTGCGCCATCGGCAGCAGCACAACCTGGAAGGGAATAAAGCAGCCAACCAGCAACATGGTGAACAACGCGTCGGAGCCACGGAAACGCCACATCGATACCACGTAGCCGTTTACCGCCCCCAAGATGGTGGAGATAGCGACGGCTGGCAGTGTCATCTTGATGGAGTTCCAGAAGAAGCCCTGCATGCCGTTGCATTCCACCCCGGTGCAGGCCTCGGCCCAGGCTTTCACCCACGCCCCGCCCTGCCAGGCTTGCGGCAGCGACAGCATATTGCCGGCGCGGATATCGTCCAGGCTTTTGAACGAGGTGGTCAGCATCACGTACAGCGGCAGCAAGTAATAGATGGCCATCAGGAGCAGCGCGGCGTACACCAGCGCGCGGCCAACGGTGAGGTTCTTAAACACGTTTGGCACTCCTTGTTTCCATATACATCAGGGGCACGAGGACGGCGACGATAGTGAACAGCATCATCATGGCCGAGGCGGCACCCTGGCCCAGCTGGCCACGGGTAAAGGCAAACTGGTACATGAAGATGGCGGGTACATCGGACGAGGTACCGGGGCCGCCGCCGGTTAGCGCCATCACCAGGTCGAAGCTCTTGATGGCGATGTGCGACAGGATCAGCAACACGCTGAAGAATACCGGGCGCAGGCTGGGAATCAGGATGCGGCGGTAGATGGTAGGCAGGCTGGCACCGTCTACCTGGGCGGCTTTGATGATGGAGTCGTCAATGCCGCGCAGGCCGGCCAGGAACAGCGCCATCACGAAGCCCGAGCTTTGCCACACACCGGCGATCACCACGGTGTAGATGGACATGTCCGGGTTCACCAGCCAGTCGAAAGTAAAGTTGGCAAAACCCAGGTCGTTCATCACCTTTTGCAGGCCCATATCCGGGTTCAGCATCCATTTCCACGCGGTACCGGTCACCACGAAGGACAGCGCCATCGGGTACAGGTAGATGGTGCGCAGTGCGCCTTCGGCACGGATTTTCTGGTCCAGCAGGATGGCCATCAGCAGGCCCACCAGCAGACAGAACAGAATGAACAGGCTGCCAAAAATGCCCAGGTTGGCCGCAGCAGTCCACCAGCGCTCGTTTTCAAACAACGCCTGGTACTGCAGCAGGCCCGCCCAGTCGTAACGCGGCATCAGGCGGGATTCGGTAAAAGATAGCCACCCCGTCCAGGCAATAAAGCCATAGACGAAGATCAGGCTGGCGGCCAGCGTAGGCGACAGCACCAGCTTGGGTAGCCAGCGGTCGGCCAGCGCGCTGAGGCGGCCTTGAGAGGGGGAGGCAGACATGTGTATTCCTTGCTGTCTCGGTCGGTAAACACGCTCTCTGCCCAATAGTTGGCCGCAGGCTTCCCTGCCGCGGGGCGCAGCATGGTGGCTAGACGGATAAGGGGGCAGAAACAGGCCGGGCGCGCCGGCCTGTGCGCAACATCAGACAACAGCCCTGCCAATGGGCAGCAGGGCCGTAGGGCTTAGCGTACGGCGCCGGCCTTGGCCAGACGCTCGGTCGCTTGAGCCGGGGTCATGTTCGAGTTCATGAACTGCGAAATCACGTCCACCATGGCACCTTCGGTAGCGGAAGGCATGGCCATTTTGTGCGCGAAGCTCGGTACCAGCTTGTTGCTCTTGGCAGCGACGTTCATGTCGAAGCTGGATTTCTTGGCGCAGTCGTCAAACTTGGCCATCGGGGTATCCAGGCGCGCCGGGATGGAACCCTTGTTCAGGTTGAACACTTCCTGGAACGACGGGCTCATGATGGTGGCAGCCAGGTCAGCCTGGGCTTTCACCGCAGCAGGGGACTTCTGCTGGAACATGGCCATGGAGTCGATGTTGAAGGTGAAGGCGTTCTGGGTACCCGGGGCATCGGTACAGATGAAGTCTTTGCCCGGTACTTTGCCGGCGGCGGTGAATTCGCCTTTGGCCCAGTCACCCATGAACTGCATGCCGGCTTTGCCGTTGATCACCATGGCAGTCGCCAGGTTCCAGTCGCGGCCTGCAGCGCCTTTATCGATGTAGGTCTTGATCTTGGCCATGGTCTCGAACACCTTCACGGTAGTCGGGCCGGCCAGTGTGGCTTTGTCCAGTTTGACGAAAGCCTTGTTGTAGTAGTCGGCACCGCCCACACCCAGAGCTACCGATTCAAACAGGGTGGCATCCTGCCAAGGTTGGCCGCCGTGGGCTACCGGCTGGATACCAGCCTTTTGCAGCTTGTCGGCAGCGGCAAAGAATTCCGGCCAGGTTTTCGGTACGGTGGCGCCGGCTTTCTTGAAGGCTTCCGGGTTAACCCACAGCCAGTTCACACGGTGTACGTTTACCGGGGCGGCAACGTATTTGCCTTTGTACTTCATCACATTGCTGACTACGGTTGGCAGCTGCTTGTCCCAGTTGCCGGCTTTAGCTACGGAATCGATGTCAGCCAGTACGCCTTCTGCACCCCATTCCTGAATGGCCGGGCCCTTGATCTGGGCGGCGGTTGGCGGGTTACCGGATACAACGCGGGTTTTCAGTGCGGTCATGGCGTTGTCACCACCACCACCAGCTACTGCGAAATCTTTCCAGGCGTGACCTTTGGCGGTCATCATCTTTTTCAGCTCGGCTGCCGATTTGGCTTCGCCACCGGAAGTCCACCAGTGCAGTACTTCCACGTCGCCGGCAAAAGCGGCAGCAGGCAACAGGGTAGCGGCCATTACGGCCAGGGTCAGGCTTTTCAGCTTCATGTTCATCTCCATGATTGTGATGCGTCTTTCCGCCTTGCCGGCCAAGCCTGGCGGCGGATTATTGGCTTAACTGCGGGCGCTGTTCTCCTCAGCACCCGGGCAGTTGGCTGAACTATAGCTGCAAGCCGTAAGAATTGTGTAAGTTTTAAGTGCAGCAGCTGTAAGTTTTGCACCAGGTCGGCACGCAAGGCAGCATGACATTCAGGCAAATCAAGCAGATACAAGGCATGGCACGCCTGCTGCGGCGCACCATGAAGGGGAAATCTAGTGTGTCAACTACACGACTGTGGTGCCGGCACAACCGTCTAAAGCGGCGCTTAGCCCGCCACAAGTTCCAGCTGCAGGCTGGCACTTAACCCGCCACCGGGGGTGTCGCCCAGTACGAGCTGGCTGCCGTGACGACGGGCGATTTCCTGCACGATGGCTAGCCCCAAGCCACAGCCTTTGCCTTTACCCTCGGCACTGCCACGGTAAAAACGTTCGAACACACGCTCGCGCTCGGCTGCCGGTATACCCGGGCCATTATCCTGTACGGCAACGTACACCTGCGGGCCACGGCGCTGCAGCAGCACGGTAACTTCGCCGTCAGCCGGGGTGTACTGCACGGCGTTATCCAGCAGGTTGGCCAGCAGCTCGCGCAGCAAGCCGGCATGACCGCGGATCATCATGCTACCCGCCTCGGCTTCCAGCCCCAGGTCGATACGGGCGCTCAGGGCGCGGGGCACTGCCTCTGCCGTCACCTCGCGCACCAGCAGGGCCAAATCCAGCGTTTGCAAGGTCAGGCCCGCTTCGGGTTCGGCGCGCGCCAGCGCCAGTAGCTGGTTCACCAGCCGGATGGAGCGCGCCACGCTGGTTTCTACTTGCGCTAGCTGGCGACTCACGCGCGGCAGGTCGGGTTCGCGCTCCCGCAGCTCGGTACGTACCAGCTCGGTTTGCGACTTCAGGCCAGCCAGGGGGGTGCGCAGCTGGTGAGCCGCATCGGCGATAAAGCGCCGTTGCTGCGCTACCTGACTGTGTACCTCGTCCAGCAGGCTGTTAATGGCAGCGGTCAGCGAGCGCACTTCATTGGGGGCGTTTTCTACCTCGATCGGGGCAAGGTCGCGGGCGCTACAGTCCTCCACACGGCGGCGCAGGCTACGTAGCGGTGACAGGCCACGGCTGATACCGGCCCACACCAGCACGCTCGTCAGCAGCATCAGGCCCAACAGCGGCAGCCCCATGTCCACCAGAATCTTGCGCGCCAGCTCGGCATTCAGCGCGCGGCTTTTGGCTACCTGCACCAACATCAGCTGCGGCCGCTCTTCAGTACCCGCCAGCAAATACTGTGCGGCCACGCGGACTTCCACGCCCTTCATGCGGGCATTGTAAAAAAAACTGTCCCCCGCCTTGGCCGCCACCCCCGCCGGTGGGCGCGGCATGGCAGGCTCGCCCAGCAAGAATGCCTCGGGCGGCGAACTCACCATATAGTGCACGCGGTCATCCGGATCCTGCTCCAGGATATCGCGCGCCGCCCGCGGGAAATCGACATAGAAACCACCGCCGAACGGTTTGACCTGGCGTGCCAGTGCACTGCTGGATTTGGCCAAGGTACGATCGATGACTTCACTGGTGTATACCAGCGCCATGTTGTAAGCGAGAAATGCCGCAGACAGCCACAAGACCAGCTGTGGCAACAGCAGCCACATCAGTAGCTGGCGGCGCAGGGAAAGCTCGCGGGGGCGGGACATGGTAGCTCCAGGGTTGGCCGCAGCCGGCTCAGGCATCGTCGGTAGCGGCCAGCAGATAACCCAGGCCGCGCACGGCCCGAATGCCCACACCGCAGCCATCCAGCTTTTTACGCAGGCGGTGTACGTAAACCTCTACCGCGTTGACACCGACCTCCTCACCCTCGGTAGCCAACTCGCCGGCAATCTGCTCTTTGGTGACCACCCGTTCACCGTTGGCCATCAGGATGTCCATCAGTTGCAACTCGCGCGCTGACAAATCCAGCGCTTGCTCCCCGGCCCACACGCGCTGGCCGGCACGGTCCAGGCGCAAGCCGGCAAAATGCAGCTCGTCGCGCACTGCCTCGGCAACTCGATGCCGACGCAGCAAGGCACGGATGCGTGCTTCCAGCTCGGGGAACTCGAACGGCTTGACCAGATAGTCGTCAGCGCCCGCGTCCAGCCCGGCCACGCGGTCTTCCATGCTATCCAGCGCGGTCAAGATCAGAATAGGTAAAGCCGGTTTATGCACACGCACATTACGCAGCACCTGCAAACCGTCCAGACCCGGCAGGCCTATATCCAGAATCACGGCGTCAAAGGACTCGGCCAGCAATAGCTGCTGCGCCAGCAGGCCATCGGCGGCGTGGGTGGTGCTAAAGCCCAGCCTGTCGAGCCGCGTCAACAGCGCGTCGGCCAGTACGGCGTCGTCTTCGGCAATCAGAAGCTTCATGCGAAATCCTTGCTAGAGCAGAGCAAGGCGTAACGATAGCGCCAAACGGCACCAAAGAGGAGGGTTTGCACGCGTAACGGCAACAAAACCACTGCGCACCCGCACCTGAACAAACCCGCGCAAGCCGTACAAATGGTACAGCCTGGCGGCACACGGCAAAGTCAGACGCGTTATTTAGCGGCGCTTAGTCAAACAGCTCGGCCGCAGCCAGCAAAGGCTGCACCTGGTCTTTGCCGGACAGCTGCAACGTACCGGCGTCCGGCCAGGCAATACCGATGGCAGGGTCGTTCCACAAGATCCCGCGGTCGTGGCTGGGTGCGTAGTACTGGGTAGTCTTGTACAAAAACTCGGCGTGTTCGCTGAGGGTGACAAAACCGTGGGCAAAACCTGCAGGAATCCATAGCTGACGCTTGTTTTCCGCCGACAGGTGCACGCCCACCCATTGCCCGAAGGTAGGCGAACTGCGACGGATGTCTACCGCCACGTCAAATACCTCGCCCACAGTGCACCGCACCAGCTTGCCCTGAGCATAGGGCGGTAGCTGGTAATGCAGGCCGCGCAGCACACCTCGTGCCGAACGGCTGTGGTTATCCTGCACGAAGTCAACGCGATGGCCCACGGCCTCGTCGAATAGGCGCTGGCTGAAACTTTCGTAGAAAAAACCACGCTCGTCGCCGAACACTTTGGGTTCGATGATTTTGACATCAGTAATGGCGGTATCGATGATGTTCATATCACAACCATAAAAATCGGCTGTGACATACGTCACAGCCTTGCATGAAGGACGAAGCCGCTCAACGTTGCTGCTGACGCAGCATGCTCAACAAATACTGGCCATAAGCATTCTTCTTGAGCGGGGCGGCCAGTTTTTCCACTTGGTTAACGTCAATCCAGCCAGCGTGATAGGCAATTTCTTCCGGGCAAGCCACTTTCAGGCCCTGACGGTTCTCCACTGTCGCAATGAACTGACTAGCTTCCAGCATAGACTCATGGGTGCCGGTATCCAGCCAGGCGTAGCCACGGCCCATGGTCTGCACATCCAGCGTACCTTGCTGGAGGTACACGGCATTCACGTCGGTAATCTCCAGTTCGCCACGATGCGACGGTTTGATCGCTTTGGCGATCTCCACCACTTGTTCGTCGTAGAAATACAGCCCGGTAACCGCGTAACTGGACTTGGGCTGGGCTGGCTTTTCTTCGATGCTGATAGCATGGCCAGTTGCGTCGAATTCTACAACGCCATAACGCTCGGGATCGTGGACGTGGTAAGCAAACACAGACGCCCCTTGTGCTTTCTCCGTGGCTTGCTTTAGCAAGCGCGGGAAATCATTACCGTAGAAAATATTATCGCCCAAGACCAATGCAGACGGCGCACCATCCAGGAAGGCCTCGCCCAGGATGAAAGCCTGCGCCAGGCCATCCGGGCTGGGCTGCACCGTGTATTCAAGGTGAATACCCCACTGGCTACCATCACCCAGCAGCTGCTGGAAGCGCGGCGTGTCTTGCGGGGTGGAAATGATCAGGATCTCGCGAATGCCTGCCAGCATTAGTGTGCTGAGCGGGTAGTAGATCATCGGCTTGTCGTAGATCGGCAGCAGCTGCTTGCTCACCGCCAAGGTAGCCGGGTACAGCCGGGTACCGGAACCACCAGCCAGGATGATGCCTTTGCGTGCTTTTGTGTTCATTTGAGATTATCCAGCGTATCGAAGATCTGTTTCATCGCCTGCGCCCAGTGCGGTAACTGCAGGTCGAAGGTCTGTATCAGCTTGCTGCAATCCAGCTGCGAATTGGCCGGGCGGTGAGCCTTTTGCGGGTAGGCGCTACTGGGAATGGCCTGTGGTGCGGCAGCCAACTGTAGCGGCCAACCGGATTCACGCGCCAGCCCGATCACGTAACTGGCGTACTCGTGCCAACTGGTACGCCCCTGCGCCGCCACGTGGTAGGTGCCGTAAGGCTGATCCGGTGCAACGCGGGCCCGCTGTACTAGGTTGGCCGCCACGTCTGCCAGCAGGCTGGCCGGCGTAGGCGCACCAAACTGGTCGGCGACCACGGACAGACTGTCGCGACTGGCAGCCAGGCGCAGCATGGTTTTCAGGAAGTTCTGGCCATACACGCCGGCTACCCACGAGGTACGCAAGATGAAATGGCGGCAGCCGCTGGCGCGGATGGCCTGTTCGCCCTGCCATTTGCTGCTGCCGTATACCGACTGCGGCTTGGCTGCATCGTCTTCGCACCAGGCGCCGGCTTTGCTGCCGTCAAATACGTAATCGGTGGAGTAATGCAGCAATAGCGCATTATGCGCCGCCGCCCACTGCGCCATCACCGCCACCGCCTCGGCGTTGATGGCCTGCGCCAGCGCCGGCTCGTCCTCCGCCTTGTCAACCGCCGTGTAGGCAGCCGGGTTGACGATAATGTCGGGCTGCCACGCATCCAGCGCCGCCACCAGGCTAGCCGGCTGTGACAGGTCGAAATCGTGCCGCGCCGGGCAGATCAATTCGCCCTGCAAAGCCAGCGCCCGTTTCAGCTCGAAACCGACCTGGCCACTGCTACCGGTGATCAGGATGCGTGTTGTCATGCTCAGGCTCCGTACTGCTGGTTTAGCCAGTCGCGGTAGCTGCCGCTGGTGACGCCGGCCACCCAGTCCTGATTATCGAGATACCACTGCACCGTCTTGCGGATACCGCTATCGAAGGTTTCCGCCGGCTTCCAGCCCAGCTCGCGTTCCAGTTTGCGTGCATCGATAGCGTAGCGGCGGTCGTGACCGGGGCGGTCTTGCACGTAGGTAATCTGGCTGGCGTAGGGCTGGCCGTCCGCGCTCGGGCGCAGCTCGTCCAGTAGCGTGCAGATGGTGTGTACCACCTCCAGGTTGGCTTTTTCGTTCCAGCCACCTACGTTATAGGTTTCGCCCAGTTTGCCCGCCTCCAGCACGCGGCGGATGGCGCTGCAGTGGTCTTTCACGTACAACCAGTCGCGTACTTGCTGGCCATCGCCATAGATAGGCAGTGGCTTGCCGGCCAGGGCATTAAGGATGACCAGTGGAATCAGCTTCTCGGGGAAGTGGTACGGGCCGTAGTTGTTGCTGCAATTGGTGGTGAGCACCGGCAGGCCGTAGGTGTGGTGCCAGGCGCGTACCAAATGGTCGCTGGCTGCCTTGCTGGCCGAATACGGGCTGTTCGGCTCGTAGCGGTTGTCTTCGGCAAACGGCGGGTCTTGTGGCGACAGCGTGCCGTATACCTCGTCGGTGGACACGTGCAGGAAACGGAACGCTTGCTTTGCCTCTGCAGGCAATTCGCTCCAATAAGCGCGCACCGACTCCAGCAAGTTGAACGTACCCAGCACATTGGTGTGGATAAAATCGCCCGGGCCATGGATGGAACGATCCACGTGGCTTTCGGCAGCAAAGTTCAGCACGGCACGCGGCTGGTATTGCGCCAGCAAACCAGCCACCAGCTCGCGGTCGCCAATATCACCCTGTACAAACACGTGGCGCGGGCTGCCCTGCAGGCTGGCCAGCGTTTGCAGGTTGCCGGCGTAGGTCAGTTTGTCCAGATTGACCACGGTTTCATCGTCTGCGTCTAACCAGTCCAGCACGAAGTTGCCACCAATAAAGCCAGCACCGCCGGTCACCAGAATTGTCATGTTCAATTTCCCAAAAATATTCAGCACTTGCCACAACAGCCATTGCGGTAGGCATCTTCAGTGCATAGCCGAGCCATTTTACACTTGTACGCTGATATTTTTACAGCATAGCAATAGCCACATAAAAAAAGGCTCTGCCGGGGAGAGTCGGCAGAGCCAGAAGAGAATGCAACAAAACGAACTTCAAAGCCTGTAAGCCATGTCGCTACGGCCAACAGGGATCACGGGGCAAGCGGACACAAGCAGGCGATGTGCCCTGCACGTTGGCCGCCACAGGCTACCCGCAGGCAGCTCCGGCCATAGTGCAGCACCGCCTGGCTATGCCTAGCGTACCACCAGCGCGCTGGCCGCGCGGGCCAGTGCAGTGATACGGTCCCAGTCCTGCGCCGCGATGGCGTCGTCCGGGGTCAGCCAGCTGCCACCGACAGCCAGCACATTGGGCAGCGCCAGATAGCTTGGCGCGCTGTTCACATCGATACCACCGGTGGGGCAGAAACGCAGCTCCGGCAGCGGGCCGGCCAGCGACTTCAGCAGCTTCACGCCACCCACGGCTTCGGCCGGGAACAGCTTCAGGATATGGAAGCCCTCGTCCTGCGCGTGCATGGCTTCGGACGGGGTGGCAATACCGGGGATGAACGGCACGCCCGAGGCGCGGGCGGCAGCGGCCAGCTCGGCGGTCAGGCCCGGGCTGATGCCGAACTGGGCACCGGCATCCAGCGCGGCTTCCAGATGGGCACGGGTACGCACGGTACCGGCGCCCACCAGCGCGTCGGGTACCTCGTCACGAATGCGGCGCATGGCAGCCAGCGCGGCCTTGGTGCGCAGGGTGATTTCCAGCGTACGGATGCCGCCGGCAACCAGCGCGTGCGCCAGGTCTACCGCCACGGCGGCGTCGTTGACCACGATAACCGGTACTACCGGGCCTTGGCGAAGCAGAGACAGTGCGTCCATTGTGTGTCCTTTGCTAGGGTTGGCCGCGGCCAACCCGGTAAATAATCGATGCAGTGTTTATAGCCCACCGCCGCACGGCAGTGGGCTCAGGCGCTTAGCGGCCCGCCCACAGCGGGTGGGCAAAGCTCATGGCGCCATCTTCGGCAGCGGTGGCCAGCTGGCGGAAACCGGCAAACAGGTCGCGGCCCACACCGTGCTGGTTGGCGCTCAGGTCAATCTGCACGTGTTCGCGGCTTGCCCATTGGGCCGCGTTCACCAGGATGCTCAGCTCGCCGGTATTGGCGTCCAGGCGCACCAGGTCGCCATTGCGTACCTTGCCGATATCGCCGCCCAGCAGCGCTTCCGGCGACACGTGGATGGCGGCCGGCACCTTGCCGGACGCGCCGGACATGCGGCCGTCGGTCACCAGCGCCACCTTGAAGCCGCGCTCCTGCAGCACACCCAGCGGCGGCGTCAGCTTGTGCAGTTCCGGCATGCCGTTGGCGCGCGGCCCCTGGAAGCGGATCACCGCCACAAAGTCTTTTTCCAGCTCGCCGCGTTTGAACGCCGCCAGCAGTTCGTTCTGGTCGTGAAACACCACCGCCGGCGCTTCTACCACGCGGTGCTCGGCCTTCACCGCCGACACCTTGATCACGGCGCGGCCGATGTTGCCGGTCAGCACTTTCAGGCCACCATCGGCCGAGAACGGGTTGGCCGCCGGGCGCAGCACGCCATCGTCGCCGGACACCGCCGGCGCGTCGCGGAAGGCGGCCTCGCCGTCTTGCAGCCAGGCTTCCTGGCTGTGGGCGCGCAGGCCACGGCCCATGATGGTGGTCACGTCGTCGTGTAGCAGGCCGGCGTCCAGCAGTTCGCGGATCACATAACCCATGCCGCCGGCGGCGTGGAAGTGGTTCACGTCGGCCTTGCCGTTGGGGTAGGCGCGCACGATTAGCGGCACCACGGCCGACAGTTCATCGAAATCGTCCCAGTTCACGTTGATGCCGGCCGCGCGGGCGATGGCATTGATGTGCAGGGTGTGGTTGGTAGAGCCGCCGGTGGCCAGCAGGCCGACGATGCCGTTGACGATGGCTTTCTCGTCGATCACCTCGCAAATCGGGGTGAAGCGGCTGCCCTGGGCCGAAATCTCGGCAGCCACACGGGCGGCACGGCGCGTCAGCGCGTCGCGCAGCGGGGTATTCGGGTTGACAAAGGCGGCACCCGGCAGGTGCAGGCCCATCACTTCCATCAGCATCTGGTTACTGTTGGCGGTGCCGTAGAAGGTGCAGGTGCCGGGGCCGTGGTAGGAGGCCATTTCGGACTCCAGCAGCGCGTCGCGGCCAACCTTGCCTTCGGCGTACAGCTGGCGCACCTTGGCTTTTTCGTCGTTGGCGATACCGGTAGTCATCGGGCCGGCCGGCACGAATACCGCCGGCAGGTGGCCAAAGGCCAACGCGCCGATCAGCAGGCCGGGCACGATCTTGTCGCACACACCCAGGTACAGCGCGGCGTCGAACATCTGGTGGCTCAGCGCGATAGCGGTACTCATGGCAATCACATCGCGCGAGAACAAACTGAGCTCCATGCCCTCGAAGCCCTGGGTCACGCCATCGCACATCGCCGGCACGCCGCCGGCAAACTGGGCGGTGGCGCCCACTTTCAAAGCCTCGGCCTTGATGATGGCGGGGAAAGTTTCCAGCGGCTGATGCGCCGACAGCATGTCGTTATAAGCCGACACAATGGCCAGATTGGGGCGGGCCGCTTCTTTCAGATGAATCTTGATGCCGTCCGGCATGGCAGCAAAGGCGTGCGCCAGATTGGTACAGGACAGCTGGGAACGCTCGACCTTGCCCTGGCGCATGGCGGCTTGGCTACCGGCCAGGTAAGCAGCGCGGGTGTCGCGGCTGCGTTCGATGATGCGCTGGGTAACAGCGTGCAGAACGGGGTGCAGACTCATTGGTATCGGCCCTGATGAAGGTGCTTGAATGGTAGTTTTACTACAGTCTGTTTGCAAGGCGCTACACGACAAAAAGCCGCTTTATTTTCTCAAAAATCCAACTTATCTTTTTATTATCATAAAGTTATGTAAGTGTTGGCCAGCAGCAACAATAAAAATCGCCAGCAAGCCTGCCCTACAATCGACGTAGACAAGCGAGCAGCGTTTGGTAATATAACTACATCACAACCTTGGGCGAGAATAATCAGGATGGAGAACGCAACCCTGCACACCCCGGCATTCGATATGGTGCTATTCGGGGGCACTGGCGACTTGGTCATGCGCAAGCTGCTGCCGTCGCTTTACCAGGCGCATGCTGCCGGCCTGCTGCACGAAGCCGGCCGTATCCTGGCGCTGGGCCGCCGCGACATGAGCCGTGACGACTACCTGGCCATGGTAGAAAAGAGCGCGCGTGTGCACGTGAAGGAACACTTCTCCGCCGAAGCCTGGAACAGCTTTCTCGCCCGCGTGCAGTACCTGAAAGTAGACGCTGCCACCCCGGAACACTACCCGGCGCTGGCCGAGGCCGTCAAAGCCGGCGGCGAGCGCGTAACCGTATGCTATCTGGCCACCGCACCCGACCTGTTTGAAGGCATTTGCGACAACCTGGCCGCTGTCGGGCTAAACCACGACCAGGTACGCGTGGTACTGGAAAAACCGCTGGGCCACGACCTGGATTCGTCCAACGAGATCAACGAAGCGGTGGCACGCCACTTCAAGGAAGAGCAGCTGTACCGTATCGACCACTACCTGGGTAAGGAATCGGTACAGAACCTGCTGGCTATCCGCTTTGCCAATGCGCTGTTCGAGCCGCTGTGGCGCCGCGAGTGGATTCACGACGTGCAGATCACCATTGCCGAAGACCTGGGCGTGGGCACGCGTGGCGACTTTTACGACGACACCGGCGCGCTACGCGACATGGTGCAAAACCACCTGCTGCAGCTGCTGTGCATCGTCACCATGGAGCCGCCGGCCAACCTGGGCGCCGACGCGGTACGCGACGAAAAACTGAAAGTGCTGAAAGCGCTGCGCCCGTTTACCGAGCAAGACGTTGCCAGCAAAACCGTGCGCGGCCAGTACAAAGCCGGTGCCGTGGCCGGCCAGCCGGTGACCGGTTATCTGCAGGAACAAGGCATCCCGGCCGGTAGCCAAACCGAAACCTTCGTCGCCATCAAGGCCGAAATCGACAACTGGCGCTGGGCCGGCGTACCGTTCTTCCTGCGCACCGGCAAGCGCATGCAGGAACGCCTGGCAGAAATCGTCATCAACTTCCGCGACGTACCGCACCACCTGTTTGCCAGCCCTACCGGCCAGAACACCGCCAACCGCCTGGTGATCCGTCTGCAGCCGGAAGAAAGCATCCGCCTGTACTTTCTGTCCAAGGAGCCGGGCGACACCCAGCGCCTGCAGCCGGTACACCTGAACCTGGACTTCCACGAATCGTTCAAGGCACGCCGTGCCGACGCCTACGAGCGCCTGCTGCTGGACGTGATCCGTGGCAAGCTGGCGCTGTTCATGCGCCGCGACGAGCTGGTAGAAGCCTGGCGCTGGGTGGAACCCATCATGGACAACTGGGCGCGCAGCACCATCCCGCCCAAACAGTACACCGCCGGCACCTGGGGCCCTGCTGCTTCCAGCGCGCTGCTGAGCCGTGACGGCATCAGCTGGCACGAAGAATGTTAATCAAGGTATAAGGCTGGCCCGGCCACCGCGCTGCGGCCAAGCTTGCCACCGGCTCTGCCGGGTAGTACCCCGGCGGCGCTCATGCCCCACCCCGACACGCATGAGCGCCGCCAGCATAGCTTTCGAGCCCGGACCACCGGGCCGACCAGGTCGCCGCAAGACGACCCCTGCATGGACGATACAGAGATGCATCTGAATGAATTTTCCCAGGCCGCCGACGCGAGTGCGGCCCTGGCCCAGGCGGTAGCCGCCGACCTGGCTGCCGCCATCGAAGCCCGTGGCCGTGCCACGCTGGCGGTTTCCGGCGGCCGCTCGCCGGTGCCGTTTTTCCAGGCGCTGGCACAAGCGCAGCTGAACTGGGGCCGCGTCACGATTACCCTGGTAGACGAACGCGTGGTACCGCCCGAACACGCCGACAGCAACGCCGGCCTGGTACGCCAGCACTTGCTGCAAGGCCCGGCCGCCGTAGCCGCCTTCCTGCCGCTGGTCAACAGCGCGGCCAACCCCGAGCAAGAACTGGCCACCGCGCACACGCTGTGGCAAACGCCGGACGTGGTGGTACTGGGCATGGGCGACGACGGCCACACCGCCTCGCTCTTCCCTGCTGCCGCGCAACTAGCCGCCGGGCTGGATGCGGCCAACCCGCACGCCCTGCTCACCGTGGTGCCCCCCGCCGCGCCGCATACCCGCATCAGCATGACGCTGGCCGAGCTGCGCCGTAGCGGCAAGCTGTACCTGGCCATTGCCGGTGCGAATAAACGCGCCGTGCTGGACACCGCCCTGCAAGGCGTCAACGACACCTACCCCATCAGCTACCTGCTGCAGCCTTCGGAGAAACCGCTTCATGTCTACTGGGCAGCCTAATCCCTATCCGCGCCTGCTCGCCGACATCGGCGGCACCAATGCACGCTTTGCGCTGGAAACCGGCCCCGGCGTGATTGAAGACATCGACGTGCTGCCGTGCAACAGCTACGCCACGCTGGCCGACGCCATGCGCAGCTACCTGGAAGGCGCCCATACCCGCGCGGTGCACCACGCTGCCATCGGCATTGCCAACCCGGTAAACGGCGACCGCGTGCAGATGACCAACCACCACTGGTCGTTTTCCATCGAGGAAACCCGCCAAGCGCTGGGCCTGCACACCCTGCTGGTGCTGAACGACTTCACCGCACTGGCGCTATCGCTGCCGCACCTGCCGGCCGACGAGCTGGTGCAAGTGGGCGGCGGCGAGGCCAAACCCGGCGCCAAGGCGCTGATCGGCGCCGGTACCGGCCTGGGCGTATCCGGCCTGCTGCCGGCAGGCAGCGACTGGGTGGCTATTGCCGGCGAAGGCGGCCACGTGGCGTTTTCGCCGCTGAACGACGACGAAGCTGCGCTGCTGCGCTACGCGCAGACCCGCTTTGGCGAGCACGTTTCCGCCGAACGCTTTTTGTCCGGCCCCGGCCTGGAGCTGATTCACGACGCCCTCAGCGTGCAGGCGGGTGAAGCCGCCGGCCAGCTGTCGGCCGCGCAGATCAGCGAACGCGGCCTGTCCGGCCGCGATGCGCGCTGCGTGCGCGTGCTGGAGCTGTTCTGCGCCATGCTGGGCAGCGCTGCGGCCAACCTGGCGCTGACGCTGGGCGCCGTCGGCGGCGTGTACATTGGCGGCGGCGTGGTGCCACGCCTGGGCGAGTTCTTTGCCCGCTCCGCCTTCCGTGCCCGCTTCGAGGCTACCGGCCGCTTTGCCGCCTACACCGGTGCCATGCCGGTGTATGTGATCCACAGCCCCTACCCCGCGCTAACCGGCGTGCGTGCCGCACTGCGCAGCCACCTGGGAGAGCACGATGCTTGAGAAAATCCGCAGCGACCTGGATAAACTGTCCGGCGCCGAACGCCGGGTAGCCGAGCAAGTGCTGGCGCAGCCGTATACCGTGATGCAGTCGGCGGTGTCCGACATTGCCGCCAGCGCCGGTGTCAGCCAGCCCACGGTGATCCGCTTCTGCCGCAGCATGGGCTTTTCCGGCCTGTCCGACTTCAAGCTCAAGCTGGCCGGCACCCTGGTAGGCGGCGTGCCCTACGTGCACTCCAGTGTGCGCCCGGAAGACCCGGTGTCGGAAATCACCGCCAAGGTGTTCGACAACACCGTCACCGCGCTGCTGAAGTGCCGTAACGACGTGAACCCGCAGGCGGTAGACGCTGCGGTAGACCTGCTGTCGCACGCCCGCCGCATCGAGTTTTACGGCCTGGGCAACTCCGGCATCATCGCCGCCGACGCCCAGCACAAGTTCTTCCGCTTCGGTATCCCTACCGTAGCGTACGCCGACAGCCACATCCAGATCATGGCCGCCACGCTGCTGACGCCGGACGACGTGCTGGTGGCCATTTCCAGCTCCGGCCGCTCGCGCGAGCTGATGGACGCCGTCAACGCCGCGCTGGAAAGCGGCGCCAAGGTCATTGCCATCACCGTGCCGGGCACGCCGCTGGCCGAACGCGCCACCGTGACGCTGGAAGTGGACTCGCCGGAAGACAACGAAACCTACAGCCCGATGCTCAGCCGCATCCTGCACCTGGTGCTGATCGACATCCTGACCGTGGGCGTGGCGCTCAAACGCGGCCCTGGCCTCGCCACGCAACTGGAAAAAGCCAAACGCAGCCTGAGGCAAAAACGGCTGCGCAACGACAACGACGACGAATAAGCTGCGCCCCACGTTGGCCGCAGCCACACAGAACCTGGAGAAAACATGAGCGCCCTCACCCAGCTCCCCGCCTGGCAAGCCCTGTGGGACCACTTTGCCGACGCCAAACATCACCATATGCGTGACCTGTTTGCCAGCGACCCGCAGCGTGCCGAACGCTACGCGCTGGAAGTGGGCGGCCTGTTCCTGGACTACTCCAAAAACCGCATCACCGACGAAACACTGGCCGGCCTGATGCAACTGGCGCGCGAAGCCGGCCTGCCGGCCAAGCTCAAGGCCATGTTCAAGGGCGAAAAGATCAACAGCACCGAAAACCGTGCCGTGCTGCACGTGGCGCTGCGCAACCGCACCAACTCGCCCATCCTGGTAGACGGCGAAGACGTGATGCCCAAGGTGAACTCGGTACTGGCGCGCATGGGCAAGTTCTGCCACGCCATCCGCAGCGGCGAATGGCTGGGCTACACCCACCAGCCCATTACCGACGTGGTCAGCATCGGCATTGGCGGCAGCGACCTGGGCCCGCTGATGGTGTGCAGCGCGCTCAAGCCGTTTGGCCACCCGCGCATGAACATGCACTTTGTGTCCAACGTGGACGGCGCACAGCTCAAAGAAACGCTGAAGAAAGTCCACCCGGAAACCACCCTGTTCATCGTGGAATCCAAAACCTTCACCACCCAGGAAACGCTGACCAACGCGCTGACCGCCCGCGAATGGTTCGTGGCCCGCGCGCGTGACGAAAAAGCAGTGGCCAAGCACTTTGTAGCGGTGTCCACCAACAAGAAAGCCGTGGCCGAATTCGGTATCGACCCGGCCAATATGTTCGAATTCTGGGACTGGGTCGGCGGCCGCTACAGCCTGTGGTCCGCCATCGGCCTGCCCATCATGCTGTACCTGGGCGAAGAGAACTTCACCGAGCTGCTGAACGGCGCCCACATCATGGACCAGCACTTCGCCAACGCCTCGTTCGAACAGAACATGCCGGTGCTGCTGGCCATGATCGGCATCTGGTACATCAACTACTACGGCGGCGGCAGCCACGTCATCGCCCCGTACGACCAGTACCTGCACCGCCTGCCCGCCTTCATCCAGCAGCTGGACATGGAATCCAACGGCAAGCAGACCTGTCTGGACGGCAGCCCGGTAGACTTTGAAACCGCGCCCATCATCTGGGGTGAAACCGGCATCAACGGCCAGCACGCCTTCTTCCAGCTGCTGCACCAGGGCACCCACATCTCGCCTATCGATCTGATCTGCTCGCTGCAAAACAGCTCCAGCCTGCCCGGCCACCACGAAATCCTGCTGGCCAACGTGTTTGCCCAGGCCGAAGCCTTCATGCGCGGCAAAACCGCCGAAGAAGTACGCGAAGAGTTGGCCGCACAGGGCCTGAAAGGCGACGCACTGGAAGCGCTGGTGCCGCACAAGGTGTTTGGCGGCAACCGCCCCACCAACACCCTGCTGATGGACCGCCTGGACCCACGCAACCTGGGCAGCCTGATTGCGCTGTACGAACACAAGATCTTCGTGCAAGGCGTGATCTGGGGCATCAACAGCTTCGACCAATGGGGCGTGGAGCTGGGCAAACAGCTGGCCAAAACCATCCACGCCGAGCTGGCCGGCAAGCTGGACGACGCCCCGCACGACAGCTCCACCAAAGCGCTGATCCGCCGCTACCGCCACGCCAACGCCGGCCTGTAAGCCTGCGGCCAACCCGGCCGCGCCACACGCAAAACGCCCCGTCGAGACGGGGCGTTTTTTGTTTGGGCGGTGACGCGGGTGGTTGGGCAACAGTGCACGTGGTGCACACCCGAGCCGTAGCCCGGATAAGCCGCAGGCGTATCCGGGGGGAATCAGCAACCAAGTGCAAACATGGTGCGGCCAACCTTTGCGGTGGGCAAGGCATGGGCTATTACATAGGCAAATAAGTAAGAAGAAGGAAAACCGACAGCTCGGGCGTGAAGGTCGTTAAGAGGCGAACCCACCGAGTCGGATTGCACGCGTGGGTTCGTAAAAACAGCAAACACGATAGTCATAAGCCATATGAACAACCAGCTTTTTTGAAGCAGGCATATTAAGTGCCGTACGAATTGCGAGAGCCTCCCGAGTAATGACGCTTTGCCAATAGTCGAGCTCTGAGAAGATCTTAACGCAGTTGACCCAATCCTCATTCGAGTCACCCGATGCAACCGTTCCACCGGTAGGCGGAAGATATACGGTGCCATCGCTAACTGTAATAGGAAAGTTAGCATTGTAGCCACGCAGTGAAGAGCGCTTGGCAGCTGGAAAATCTTCCGCGCGTAAACCACTATGCTTTCCATAAGCGATCAGATTGGGCCAGTTATCGTGCAGAATTTGAAAAAGTTGTGTATCGACCCAGAGATGATCCTTATTGTGAGGCAACGTCTGAATCATGAACACGTCGGATTCCGCTATTACGCAGAACAATAGTTGGTCAGTACCAGCAGGACGAAAATGCAGATGTTGAATTCCCCACGCGTTTAGCAAACCGTCGTTCTTGTCAGAACGCTTCTTCTTGAGGATATCGCGACTAAGGTATGGCTTGAGATCACCACCAGCTTGAATGAGTGCGACAAGACGCCCGTAATCTGACTGATATCTCGGGGGTATTAAAAGTTCGCGAGACTCATGTATGGAGCGGGGCTTGATTGCTGGGATACGGCCGTATGCATTGAGATAGCGTATGGTGTTTTGTTCTGGGCTGCTGGAGTCCTCGTACTTGAGGTCGCAAGCAGGAAGAGCGACAGATCGCAGGTACGTCACCCAATCATTTTTGAAATCTACGTCGATTTGGCTGGGTGAAGAATCGATATTGTTTTCCTCAATAGCAAAGTTATCTACATTCGGAATGAAACAATCGGAGACGCGAAAAAAAGGACCTGTCTCCTGGCTTCGAGCCGCCATCATTCCCATCGCAGCCGCAGCAATATAAGGATTATTGTTGGAATGGATAACGAACGTCCGGCTGAAGCCCTTAACGTTTGCAAGAAACTCGTCGCTCATCATTTTCACCCTGTGCTCAAGTTGCAATCTAGGTAGGCCTCCCCCGGATGCGCCTGCGGCTTATCCGGGCTACCAAAGCACCAAACGGCTACGCTTCCGCCTCGCGCGCCAGCAGCCATAGCCGCATGTCGAACTCCAGCTGGTGGTAGTGTGGCTCCATGTGGCAGCACAGCTGATAGAACGCCTTGTCGTGGTCTTTTACCTTCAGGTGGGCCAGCTCGTGTACCACGATCATGCGCAGGAAGGCTTCCGGTGCGTCGCGGAACAGGCTCCCGATGCGGATTTCGTTTTTGCTTTTGAGTTTGCCGCCCTGCACCCGCGACACAAAGGCGTTGGTGCCCAGCGTGCCGCGCATCGGGTGCAGGTTGTTGTCGTACACCACCTTGGCCAGCGCGCCGGCGTTTTTCATGTAGCGCTGCTTCAGCTCGATAACGTAGTCGTACAGCGCGCGGTCGGTCTGGATGTCGTGGCTGCCTGGGTAGCGGCTGGCCACCCAGGCGCCCAGCGTGCCGGCCTGCAACAGGCCGGCGACTTGTTCGATGAGGTGCGGCGGGTAGCCCGCTAGGTATTTGATGTCTGCCATGCGGCATTGTAGCGCGGTGGTGGCTGTTGGCCGCAGCGCGGGGGCGCTAGAATCGCCTATCCCCTTTTATTGCGGCCAACCTCATATGCAGATCACCGTGCTGTTTCCTACTGCCACCGAAGCCAGCCTGTTCCAGCGCGACGGCGTTACCACGCTGGTGAGCGGCGTGGGGCTGACCGCCACCGCCTACCAGACACTGAAAACGCTGCACACCGGGCGGCCGCACTGGCTGATTCTGGCCGGCGTGGCCGGCTACTACCCGCACGCCGACCTGGCCATTGGCGACGTGGTGCTGGTGGAAAGCGAAGTGGAGGCCGACCTGGGCTTTCACACGCCGGACGGCTTTGTGCACCTGGCGCACTTGCCGCTGGACATGGATTTCGAGCGCCGCCACACGCTGGCCTGCCCGCACCTGCCGGCGGACGGTGGCTGGCGCAGGGCGCGCAGCGCGTCGCTGAACGTGGCGATGGCGCCATTTATCGATAACAGCGCGGTGGAGATTGAAAACATGGAGGGCGCGGCGTTCTTCCACGTCTGCCTGCAGGAAGGGCAGCGCTTTCTGCAGCTGCGCGCCATCTCCAACGTGGTGCAGCCGGGCGACGATAACTGGGACCTGCCCGGCTCGGTACGCGCGCTAACCGACGCGCTGCACCGGCTGATCGACCAGCTGCAGGCGGCCTGAGCGGCGCTTGCGGCCAAGCTTGGCAAACAAAAAGCCGCTATCTGTGGATAGCGGCTTTTGCGTGGTAGCTGCCCGGCTTATTTGGCGGCCAGGCGCTGCAGGATGTTGGAAAACTCTTCCATGAACGAGTCAAAACGGCCGGCCAAGCGGTCCACATCGGCGGCAAAGCGGTTGTAGGCCACCACGGCGGGGATGGCGGCAAACAGGCCGATGGCGGTGGCGATCAGCGCTTCGGCAATGCCCGGCGCCACGGTAGCCAGCGTGGCCTGGCCGGCGTTACCCAGGCCGATAAAGGCGTGCATGATGCCCCACACGGTGCCGAACAGGCCGATGTAGGGGCTGACCGAGCCGACGGTGGCCAGAAAGCTGTTGTGGTGGTCCAGCGCGTCCAGCTCGCGCTGGGCAGCGGCGCGCATGGCGCGGCGGGCACCGTCCAGCTGGTCGGAGCTATCGACGCCAGGCTGGCGGCGCAGCTTCAGAAACTCGGCAAAACCGGCCTGGAACAGCTTTTCGGTGGCCACGGCGTCGCCGTTGGCGCGGTTTTTCTCGAACAGGCTGTTCAGGTCGGTGCCGCTCCAGAACTGCTGCTCGAACTCCTGCGTGGCGCGGCGGGCGCGGCCCAGCACGGCAATCTTGTTGAAGATGATGCCCCAGGACATCAGGGACAGCAGCACCAGGCCAGCCATCACCAGCTGCACTGGCAGGCTGGCGTGCATGATCAGGCTAAGGATGGAAATTTCCTGCACTCGTGGCTCCTTGCAGCGCTAGCGCAGTACGCGCCCGCTGTCGAGATCGATAATAGTGGAAGGCTTGCGGCGCTTGCCGATGCGGCCTTTGAGCGTCAGCACCTGTTCGCGGCCAAATGCCTGGCGACAGGCGCGTGCGGTTTTCAGCGACTTTTGCCCGGCGCGGTTGGCCGAGGTAGACACCAGCGGCGAGCCTAGCGCCTGGCACAGCGCAGCGGCTTCGCCATGGGCGCTGATGCGAACGGCAATTTTATCATGCCGCCCGCGTAGCAGCGTGGGCACACGGCGCGATGCCGGCAATAAAAAGGTGTACGGGCCGGGCCAGTAGCGTTGCACGGTGGCCAGCTGCGCCGGGGTGAGCGGGCGGATCAGTGGGCGCAGCTGCTCCAGGTTGGCCGCAATCACGATCAGGCCTTTGTGCGTGGGGCGCGCCTTGATGGCCAGAATGCGGCGGATGGCACGTACATTGAACGGGTCACAGCCCAGGCCAAAGCAGGATTCGGTAGCGTAGGCCAGCACGCCACCGGCGCGAAAGCGGCCACGGGCGGCGTCTATCTGGGCCTGCGCCGGCAGGCGGGGAAACGGTTTTTTCACGGTCAGCGCTATGGAATTCGGTAAGGGGACAGACCGGCCGCGCTGTGGCTTGGTTCCGTCTAGTCCTGATGGTATCGGGCAGTGATTTTAGCCACAGTGCCGTCTTTGCGCATCCGGTCTAGCGTGCTGTTGAGCAGGGCAACGGTGCGGTCGTCCATGCGCGGGTGGCACGCCAGGTACATGAAGGTGGTATTGAAGGTCATCACCGGGCGAATGTCGGCTGCTTTTTCGCGGGTAGCCAGCGTAGCTCCGCTGTATTTGCCGGTAGCCCAGAAGTCGATACGCCCGGCCACCAGCTTGCGTACGTTTTGCGCGTCGGTTGTCGTTAAATCTACCTCGAAATTCTTGCTGATCAGGTACTGCGCAATGGCGTCGCCACTATAACCGCCCAAACGGTAAGGGCGCACCGATTCCAGCGTGGTGACCACGGCTCTGTTATCGCTACGGGCGTACAACACCCAGGGGTTTTCCACGATGGGGCCTATCCATTTGAGCTGGTGCTCGCGCTGCTCGGTGCGCGTGGTGGAGTACACGCAGGTGCCGGGCTCCAGCACGGCGCGATTGAAGGCGCGCACCCACGGCAACAGCTCGATATCGTGGCTGATACCGGCGCGCTGCAATAGCTGGTGCACGATCTCGGTAGACAGCCCGGTAATGCGGCCGCTGGCGTCGGCCATATTGAAGGGCGGGTAGTCTTCGGTCAGCAGCTTCAGGTGCGCCGGGTCGGCGGCCTGCGCCGGTATCAGGCCAAGGCAAGCGCTGAACAGGCTTACCGATAGAAATTGCTTCATGGCGCACGCTCCCGAAACAAACACCTTGTTACCAGTGTAGGCGCTTCTGCCCGGGTGGCAGGGCAAGTTGCGATTTTTCTTGGCCGCTCGGCGGGCTGCGCTGCCAGGCACAGCAGCGGTCATAACGCGGGGGCTGGCGCGGCCAGTAAGCTACCTGGCACCCGCTGCGTTTTTCGCGGCGCCAGTATCGCCGTCAGCGTGGCCACCATCGGTTTGGCGTTGTGCAGGCCATGTTTTGCCTGTCACAGGATGCGCGAAGGGCAATCTGGCGGGCACGGCAAACAAAGCCTGACAAATACAGCCGGCGCGCTGTTAAACAGGCATAAAAAAACGGCACCTTGCGGTGCCGTTGGCGGGGCCGGTTACGCGGCTTACTTGGCGCGATTCAGCGCCTTGCCGCCGATATCGCGGCGCAGCTGCTTGCCGGCAAACTGGATCTGGTCTGCCACGGCGTAGGCTTTTTGCTGCGCCATCTTCACGCTATCGCCCAGGCCCACTACGCACAGCACACGGCCACCGCTGGTGACCAGCTGCTTGTCGGCATCGAAAGTGCTGCCGGCGTGGAAGGTCATGGTGTCTTCGGTGTGCGCCGGTATGCCGCTGATCAGGTCGCCCTTGCGCGGGGCTTCCGGGTAGCCATCAGCCGCCAGTACCACGCCCAGTGCCACACGGCGGTCCCAATCGGCTTCTACCGTGTCCAGCTTGCCGTTCACGCCGGCTTCCAGCAGCACGGTAAAGTCGGACTTCAGGCGCGCCATGATGGGCTGGGTTTCCGGGTCGCCAAAGCGGCAGTTGAACTCGATGGTGAACGGGTTGCCGTCGGCGTCTATCATCAGGCCGGCGTACAGGAAGCCGGTGTAGGTGTGGCCGTCGGCCTTCATGCCACGCACGGTAGGCATGATGATTTCGCGCATCACGCGGGCGTGGATTTCCGGGGTCACCACCGGTGCCGGGCTGTACGCGCCCATGCCGCCGGTGTTGGGGCCCTTGTCGCCGTCCAGCAGGCGCTTGTGGTCCTGGCTGGTGGCCATGGCCAGCACGTTGTCGCCGTCTACCATCACGATAAAGCTGGCTTCTTCGCCCTGCAGGAAGTCCTCGATCACCACGCGCGCACCGGCGTCGCCCATCTTGTTGCCTACCAGCATGTCGTCGATGGCGGCGTGCGCTTCGTCCAGCGTCATCGCTACCACCACGCCCTTGCCGGCAGCCAGGCCGTCGGCCTTGATCACGATAGGCGCACCCTTGCGGCCAACGTAGTCGTGGGCGGCAGCGGCGTCGCTGAAGGTTTCGTAGCCGGCGGTAGGGATACCGTGGCGCTGCATGAAGGCCTTGGCAAAGTCCTTGGAGCTTTCCAGCTGCGCCGCGTACTGTGTGGGGCCGAAGATTTTCAGACCGGCAGCACGGAAGGCGTCTACCACACCGGCGGCTAGCGGCGCCTCGGGGCCGACTACCGTCAGCTCGATTTTTTCGTCACGGGCAAACGCTACCAGCTCGGGGATGGCGGTAATGGCCACATTGGTCAGATTCGGGTCCAGCTCGGTACCCGCATTACCCGGCGCCACATACACTTTGGACACGCGGCGGGATTGGGCAATGCGCCAGGCCAGTGCGTGTTCGCGGCCACCAGAGCCGATTACCAGGATTTTCATCTGCTTTCCTCAAACATGGGTGTCGTCGTGCGGCTGCCTGCGGCAGCGCGCAAGGTTAATAGTGAATGCGGCCAAACAGGAAAAACACATTACCGTTGCCTTTGGGCCCCGGCATGAACGACGCCATCAGTGCGCTCTTGCGGTACTGCAAGGACGCCAGCGGCAGCACCACCGGTACCGGCAAACCTTTCAGGGTATCGGTACGGCTGGTGAGAAAGGCGGTAAAACCGGCCCCCACCTTCCACTCGCCCGCAATGGGCACCATTTTCTGGTAGGCATAGCCGGCAGTGGGCTCCACGTCTTTGTGCGAGTCCAGAAACGCCATGGCGTACACGCCATGCCAGTCGCCGTCTTCGTCGTACAGGCTTTTGCCCACGCCGCCGCCCCAAGCGCGCTCGTTGAACGACTTGATCTTCTCGGCGCTATACATGCTGCGCAAATGGTAGGCGTAACCGGTGGCGTAGATATCGGTTTCGCCGTCGTTCAGCACTTGGGTGGTGCGGCGACAGCCTTTATCCAGCCAGCTATCACTGCTACCGCATTCCAGCGCCTGTGCTGATGCTGCCACCAGCAGCAGGCTGCTCAATACAAAACTGTTTCTTATCAAAACTACTGCCTCTACAAGGTTGGCCGCAAGGACAGCGCGGCCAACCTTGCGGCAGAAAAGCTTAATGGCGGAAGTGACGTACGCCGGTGAGCACCATGGCAATGCCGTGCTCGTCGGCGGCGGCGAACACTTCGTCGTCACGCATGGAGCCACCCGGCTGGATGATGGCCTTGATGCCCTGCTCGGCGATCACATCGATACCGTCGCGGAACGGGAAGAAGGCATCGCTGGAGGCCACGGCGCCCTGCAGCGCCAGGCCAGCGTCTTGTGCCTTGCGCGCGGCGATGCGGGTGGAGTCCACACGGCTCATCTGGCCGGCGCCGATACCGGCAGTCTGGCCGTTTTTGCAGAACACGATGGCGTTGGACTTCACGTACTTGGCCACGCGCCAGGCGAACAGCAGGTCGGCCATTTCCTGTTCGGTCGGGGCACGCTTGGTTACCACGCGCAGCTCGTCCAGGCCCACGTTTCGGATATCCGGGGTTTGCACCAGCACACCACCGCCTACGCGCTTCAGTTCGAAACGGTTGGCGCCGTCGTGCAGCGGTACTTCCAGCACGCGCACGTTTTTCTTGGCGGCGATGATGGCTTTGGCTTCATCGGTAAACGACGGTGCCATCAGCACTTCCAGGAACTGGCCGGTTACCGCTTCCACGGTTTCGGCGTCCACCGGGCGGTTGAAGGCAATGATGCCGCCAAACGCGCTGGTGGTATCGGTAGCAAACGCCAGACGGTAGGCGGTAAGCGTGTCGGCAGCAATGGCCACGCCGCACGGGTTGGCGTGCTTCACGATGACACAGGCCGGGGCGTCGAAGGTTTTCACGGCTTCCCAGGCGGCGTCGGCGTCGGCGATATTGTTGTACGACAGCTCTTTACCCTGCAGCTGGCGGTAACCGGCAATGGTACCGGCAGCCGGGTCCAGGTCGCGGTAGAAGGCGGCGGACTGGTGCGGGTTTTCGCCGTAACGCATGTCCTGCACTTTCACGAACTGCACGTTCAGGCGGTCCGGGAAGGCGGCACGGTCCGGCACGCCGGCGTCTACGCCTTCGGCCAGGCTGGTCAGGTAGTTCGAGATGGCGCCATCGTAGGCCGCGGTGTGGGTGAAGGCCTTTTTGCACAGGCTCAGGCGGGTGAGCTTGGACAGCTGGCCGGCGTTGGCCTGCATTTCGGCTACCAGCGCGCTGTAGTCTGCAGCGTCGGTAACGATGGCCACGTGCTGCCAGTTTTTAGCAGCGGAGCGCACCATGGTGGGGCCGCCGATATCGATGTTCTCGATGGCGTCTTCCAGCGGGCAGTCGGCCTTGGCGATGGTGGCTTCAAACGGGTAGAGGTTCACGCACACCAGATCGATGTTGCCAATGCCGTGTTCTTGCATGGTGGCCACGTGTTCCGGCAGGTCGCGACGGCCCAGAATGCCGCCGTGTACTTTCGGGTGCAGGGTTTTCACACGGCCATCGAGCATTTCCGGGAAGCCGGTGTAGTCGGATACGTCAATTACCGGCACGCCGGCATCGCGCAGCAGTTTGGAAGTACCGCCTGTGGACAGGATTTCTACACCGAAACCCGCCAGGGCACGGGCAAACTCCAGTACACCGGTTTTGTCGGAAACGCTGATCAGCGCACGTTCGATCTTGGTCATGGTTCTCTACCGCTAGTCTAAAAAACAGTGGCCAGGCTACTGCCTTGCCGTGATAAATACTGGCCGTGCTGCTGTGCCGGCGTATGCCTGCACGGGCCGCTACGGCCTGGCTGAATGATCCCGTCCCCCGCCCCTGCCTTGCAGGGGAGTTAGCGGCAGTGCCAGTGCACTGCCACATGGTTTTATAGTGCCTGCCGCACCGTGCGACAGGTTTCAGGCAAAACAAAAGCCACCCGCTTGCACGGGTGGCTTGGCTGTCAGATCAGGTCGTAGGCCTTCATCTTCTTGCGCAGGGTGTTGCGGTTCAGGCCAAGCAGCTCGGCCGCCCGCGTCTGGTTACCCTGCGTGTGGTTCAGCACGACTTCCAAAAGCGGTTTTTCCACACACGCCAGCACCATATCGTAAATGGCAGCAGGCGCTTCGCCGTCCAGATCGCGAAAGTACTGCTCCATGGCCAGGCGCACGCTAAGGGAAATATCGTCGTTGTTTTGCATGATGTTATTGTTGTCTTGGTGGTTATGCCAGCGCGTCGGCTTCGGCGCTGGTGCTGCTGTCTGCTACGTATTGCAGCCGGTCCGAATGCCGGGCCAGGCTATCAAAATAATGCGCTACGGCTTGCTGCTGCTCGGCCGTGGTTTCCAGCTGGTACATCGCCTGGCGGAATTCGTTACTGCCGCGCAGCCCCTTGGTGTACCAGGCAATATGCTTGCGCGCGATACGGCTGCCGCTGTACTCCCCGTAAAAATCGTACAGCTCGGCCAGGTGCGCTTGCATGATGGCGCTGATCTCGGCGATACGCGGCGGCGGCAACAGCTCGCCGGTATCCAGATAATGCTGGATCTCGCGAAAGATCCACGGACGCCCCTGTGCCGCACGGCCGATCATGATGGCGTCGGCACCGGTGTAATCCAGCACGTATTTGGCCTTCTGCGGGCTGTCGATGTCGCCGTTGGCGATCAGCGGCATGCGCACGGCCTGTTTTACCGCGGCGATGGTGTCGTACTCGGCCGCGCCGCGGTACATGTCTTCGCGCGTGCGCCCGTGCAGGGCCAGGGCGGCGATGCCGGCATCCTCGGCCATGCGCGCTACCTGCAGCGCGGTTTTCACGTCCTGGCTCCAGCCGGTACGCGTTTTCAGCGTGACCGGCACGTCCACCGCCTTCACCACCGCTTCCAGAATGCGGCCAACGTTGTCCAGATCACGCAGCAAGGCGCTACCGGCGGCAACATTGCACACCTTCTTGGCGGGGCAGCCCATATTGATGTCGATGATCTGCGCGCCGTGTTCCACGTTCAGGCGGGCGGCGTCGGCCAGCATCTGCGCATCACCACCGGCAATCTGCACCACGATGGGCTCGACTTCGCCTTCGTGGTTGGCGCGGCGCAGCGTCTTGGGCGTGGTCCACAGTGCCTTGTTGGCGGTAATCATTTCCGATACCGCCATGCCCGCGCCCAGCTTTTTGCACAGCATGCGGAACGGCCGGTCTGTCACGCCCGCCATGGGGGCGACGATCAGACGGTTTTTCAGAACGTAAGGGCCGATTTGCATCGCAAAAAGAAGGACATGGGGTGAAAAGGGTCGCCATTGTACTGCCTTTTACGCGGCGGGTAAAAAGCTTTTTGCCTATTTTTTGAGCAATGACAATAGCAGAAAGAAATGCCCGTTCGCGGTGCAAAGGGCGGAGCCGCACCAGCATGTGGCGGGCGACAGGAATGGGGGGCGGGAAGTTGGCCGATAAGCCGGGTTTTGTCGTTGGACAGTCATTCCTCTAGTCTTGCCGTTACCGACAAGCTCAAGCAACCTACCCGGGTACAGCGCGGGCCACGCCAATGTACCCCTATTTGGTCTTGCTCCGGATGGGGTTTAGCCTGCCGTGCGCATTACTGCGTCCGCGGTGCGCTCTTACCGCACCTTTTCACCCTTGCCTGTGCTACAGCACCCTTGCGGTTACTGCGGCCATCGGCGGTTCAGCTCTCTGTTCCACTTTCCGTCGCCTCGCGGCGCCTGGCCGTTAGCCAGCATCCTGCCCTGCGGAGCCCGGACTTTCCTCCCCGTGCAAGCACGCGGCGACTGTCTGTCCAACTTCCCGGCGCGGATTGTACCGCAAACCGTGGCATAACGCCGCACGCACTGACAAATATCAATACCTGGCCTGCCTGCGTTTCTATAATGCACCCTCCCCCTCTCTGTACTAGGTGTTGCCGTGTCACGTTTGCCCGACCAGACCCGCCTCGCCCGCCTGCAACTGGCGGGTATGCTGAGCCTGGTAATTACCGTGGTGGTCTTGCTGGCCAGCTACTTTTTTTACCAGCAATGGCAGGATTACCAGAGCAACCGCCAAGCCGTGCAACAGCAAGCGCTGCAGCACGGGCAGACCTTCCTGCGCACCTGGGGTGACGACGCCATCATCACGCTGGACACGCTGGATAAGCAGACACATACCTTGCTGCGCCAGCGTATCCGCGAGCAAGTTGACCAGGCCCACGCCCTGGCTACCGCGCTGTATCTGACCCATGCGCACTCCAGCCAGCCTACCAGCCGCTCGCGGCGTGAAATCGTCGAGGCACTGCGCCCGCTGCGCTACTTTCATGGCCGCGGCTATTTCTTTATCGATACCTTGCAGGGCGACTGCGTACTACTGCCTACCACGCCGGCACTGGAAGGAACATCGCTACTGAATAACCGTGACGACGCCGGCACCTACATCATGCGCAGCCTGATCGCCGCCACCCAGAACGAAGCGGGGGCAGGCTTTGCCAGCTACCGCTGGTACCGCCCCGGCGAAAAGCGCATGGCCGAAAAAGTAGCCTACGCACGGCGTTTCGAGCCCTTGGGCTGGCTGATCGGTGGTGGCGAATACGTAGACAATGTGGCCAAAGACTTGCAAACGCAGGGCCTGGCGCTGCTGGCGCAAATGCGTACCGGCCAGCGCGGCGGCTTTATCGTGCTGGACCAGCAAGGCCGGCAACTGCAAGGTTTTCTGCCTGGCAAGACCACGCTTGAAACCCGCCTGCAGCAACGCCTGCAGCATGCACCACTTGGCAGCTTCGTCGATTTCAGCCTGCAAGGCGTGCCATACACCGCCTACGTTGGCCGCATGGCCGCCTGGGGCTGGCGCGTGATTGCCGTCGCCCCCAGCAGCATGCTGCTAGGGACGGACGACAAGCTGCAGCATCGCCTAGGCGAGCAAACCCAGGCCCGCGTACTGGCCACGCTGGGTATCTTTGTGGCTGCCTTGCTGCTGGCCGTGCTGTTCTCGCTGTATTTCTCGCGCTGGATGCGCCAGCTGGCCGATGGCTACCGCCAGCAAATTGAAAGCCGGCAAAACGCGCTGGAGCAAAACGCGCGCGAAATCGAGCTGACCCGCTACATGAGCGACAGTGCGGCCGACATCATCGTGCTGTGCGATGCGCAAGGCCAGGTGGCTTACCGCAACCAGCGCGCACGCGAATGTTTTGACGGCTGCGAGCAGGACACCCTGCAGCAATTGTTTGCCAGCACCCTGCCCGATGGCGATAGCGCCGAGCTGCAGCTGATGTGCTGCCACGGGCCGGTGATGCTGGAAGTGAAACTCAGCACGGTAGACTACCGGGGGGAGCAATACCGCTGCGCCACCGCCCGTGACATTGGCTCGCGCATCGAACAGGAACGCGAGCTGCGCCTGGCGTCCAAGGTATTTGAAGCCAGCACCGAAGCCATCGTGATTACCGACCCCGCCAGCCGTATCGTGGCGGTGAACCAGGCCTTTACCGCCATCACCGGCTACAGCGAAGCCGAGGCCCTGGGCCAGACCCCGGCCCTGCTCAGCTCGGGCAAGCACGACGCCGACTTCTTCCACGACCTGTGGAACCACCTGACGGCGCGCGGCCAGTGGGCAGGCGAGATCTGGAACCGCCGCAAAAGCGGCGAAGTCTACCCCGAGTGGCTCAGCATCAACGCCCTGCGCGATAGCCACGGCACGCTCACCAACTATATCGCGCTGTTCTCCGACATCAGCGAGCGCAAGGAAGCCGAAGCGCGCGTACAGCACCTGGCCGAGTACGACTACCTGACCGACCTGCCCAACCGCCTGCTGCTGATGGACCGCCTGCAGCAATCGCTGCGCGTGGCCGAGCGCAGCCGCCACAAGGTGGCCGTACTGTTCATGGACCTGGACCGTTTCAAGAACATCAACGACACCCTGGGCCACGCCACCGGCGACACCTTGCTGCAAGAAGTGGCACGCCGCACCCGCGCCGTAGTGCGCGAAATGGACACCGTTGGCCGCACCGGCGGCGACGAGTTCGTGATGATCCTGCCCGAGCTGGCCGACAACGCCCAGGCCGCACTGATCGCCGAGCGCGTACTGGACACCCTGCGCCAGCCCTTTGTGCTGGATGGCCACCAACTGGTGATTACCGCCAGCATCGGCATATCCATCAGCCCGGACGATGGCAAGGACGCCCAGCTATTGCTGAAAAATGCCGACATGGCCATGTACGAAGCCAAAGCACAGGGCCGCAACAACTACCGCTTCTTTACCGAACGCATGACCGCCGAGGTGCGCCAGCGCCTGCTGCTGGAAAACCGTCTGCGCGGCGCACTGGCACGCCAGGAGCTGCACCTGATGCTGCAGCCCAAGTTCTGGGTAGCCGACCGCCGCCTGTCCGGCTTCGAGGCGCTACTGCGCTGGACCGATGCTGACGGCGTAGCCACCTCGCCGGCCGAGTTCATCCCGGTGGCGGAAGAGTCCGGCCTGATTGTCGAAATCGGCAGCTGGGTGCTGCGCCAGGCCTGCCAGCTGGCTGCCAGCTGGCCCGCCCCGGCCAACGGTACCGCGCTGACCATGGCGGTGAATGTCTCCCCGCGCCAGCTGGCGCAGCCGGGCTTTGCCGAGCTGGTAGCCAGCATCCTGCGCGACACCGGCCTGGCGGCAGCGCAGCTGGAAATCGAAGTCACCGAAAGCGCCTTGCTGGAGCGCACCGGCAACGTGAAAGCGGCACTGGATGGCTTGAAAGCGCTGGGCGTGCGGCTGGCGGTGGATGATTTCGGCACCGGCTATTCCAGCCTGGCCTATCTGAAAGACTTTGCGCCCGACACGGTAAAAATCGACCGCTGCTTTGTGACCGACCTGCAAAACCGCCACGACAACGCCGCCATCGTGCTGGCCATCATCACGCTGGCCAAGAGCCTGAAGATGGAAGCGCTGGCCGAAGGGGTGGAAACCGAGGAAGAGTTGGCCGCACTGGCGCGGCTGGGCTGCGAAGCCGTGCAAGGCTACCTGACCGGCCGGCCGTTGACCCTGGATAGCGCCGCCGGGCTGGTAGCGGCTACCGCCCGGCCCTGACGCACCCGCCCCTGCCGTGCCAGGCTACTGCGGCCCGGCACGGCAAGGTAGCGGCGGCTAGTCAAAGCGCAGCGTATAGCGCAGCTCCGACGACACCTCGTAGCCCAGGCGCCCCACCAGCGACAGCTTCTGCGACAGCTGATAATTCAGGCGGATGGCTTGCTCCGCGCTGCGCAGACCGTACTCGTAGCCCACGTACAGCTCGCGCGTCAGCTGCTTGCCCAGCACCACCACCTGCTCGGCCGGGCTGACCGTGCCGGTGGCGCTGGTACTTTCGGCGCGCGACTGCACGCCCACATCGTCGAACAAGCCAACCTTGTCGTTCACCATCCCTGCCAGCAGGCCACCGGCCGAGGCGCCGGCAATATCGCTGTCGCGCTCGCCGCTGGTGGCGGCACGGTTCAGGATCAGCCAGGACAGCTTGTCTTTTTCCGACATGGCCTCGTCGGCCACCAGTTTTACCGTGGGCGTCAGCACCGAACCGGTGATTTCCACCCCGGCACCGACCTGCGACATGCGCCGCTTGGCGCGGATATCCAGCGACGGGTTATCCAGCGCGCCGGTAAAACTCACCACGCCACGGTTGATGTCCAGATCCTGGCCGTAAGCCTTGAAACGGCCCTTGTCCACGCGGATCTGCCCGCGCGCCTGCAGTTGGCCGCCAGGCTCGGCCAGCAGGCGGATATCGCCGCCCAGCCAGGCGTCCAGGCCATTACCGGCAAAACGCACGTCGTCCGACAGCGTCACCGTGAGATCCAGCCCCAAGGGCAGGGTCTTGCCGCCTTCGTCTACCGTGCGCCCTACCACGTAGACATCGGACGACAGCTGCGGGCCGCCCAGCTTGGGCAGGTCGAAGCGGCCGTGGTCTACGGTAAAGTTGCCACGCACCATGGCCCGGCCCTGCTCGATGCTGATCTTGCTGCTACCCGACACCAGCAGGCGCCGCCCGGGGCGGTCCAGCACGGCAAAGCGGTTCAGCTTCAGGGTGACGGCGGCCATGGGGGTATTGCCATCCAGCGCCAGCTCGCCGCTGGCCGACAGCTCCGCGGCGCGGCCAAACTGCAAGCGGTCGATCAGCAGGCTGCGGTTTTGCAGCCGCGCCGCCAGCACGCCTTCTTCCAGCCGGATGCCGTTCTTGCGCTCCACAAAGCGCAAGCCCTGGCCGCCGAGCGTACCGCCCAGCTGTGGCGCCAGTAAGGGGCCTGCCAGCGTGAGGTTGGCCGCCAGGCTGCCATCCAGCTCGGTACCGGCCGGCATGCGGCTTTGCAATATCGCCAGCGCGGGCACGGCGGCATTCAGGCGGCCATTGATGCTGGCACCATCCAGGCTGGTGCTGCCTGCCGGCAGATTGATGCTGCCTTCGCCGCCGACACGGCCAAAACGGGTATCCAGCTGCAGGCTGAAGGGGGCGTTTTCCCCCAGCCCCAGCTGCAGCATGGCACGGCTCAGCCCCAGGCTTTGTGCCGGGTGGCTGCCCTGCGCCGGCAGGATGAGGTCGCCACTGAGGCGCTGCAGCGCAATCTTGCCCTGCGGCAGGCCGTGCTGGCCGGCCAGCGACCATTGCCCGGCCAGCACCAGGTCTTGCTGCAGCGGGGGCGTCCACCACGGCGCCAGCGCCGAAAGCGCCAGGGCATTAACCTGCCCCTGGCTACGCCAGCCAGCTGCCTGCTGCCAGCTGGTATCGCCCAGCTGCCAGCTGCTGCCCAGCGCCTGCCAGCGGCTAGGCGCCAGCGTCACGCTGTCTTGTGCCAGCTGTAGCGCGGCCGGGGCGGCCAAACGTAGCGGCACGGTACCGTCTGCCTGCAAGCTGGCCAGCGTACCGCGCCAGCGCAGGGTGTGGGTATCCAGCCCGCCTTGCAGCGCCAGGCTCAGCGTTTGCGGCTTGCCTTGCAGCTGGCCACGCAAGGCCAAGCTCAGCTGGTGCGCGGCGCGTACGCCGCTGCTGTTCAGGGTGATGTCGTCCAGGCGCTGGCCGCCGGCCTGCAGGCCGCGCCCTTGCAGCATCAGGCGGAAGGGGCTGTCTTCGGCGGTACCACTGCGGCCGTCGGCGTCCAGGCTGGCCAGTTGTACCCCGCCGGGCAAGGCCAGGCGGCTAGCCTGCACTTGCGCGCTGATATCCGGCCGCGCCGGTGTGCCGGCCAGCGCCAGCCGGGCGTTAAGCTCGCCGGAGAAGGCGGGCCCCAGCGGGCTCAGGTCGGGTGCGGCCAACTGCAGCTTGAGGGTATCGCCCGCCACGCCGTAAGCGCCTTGCGCCTGCAGGCGGTTGCGGCCCAAGCTCAGGTCGGCGTTGACCGCGCTGATACGCTGCGTTTGCCATTTCAGCGCCAGCTGGCCACCCAGTGCGGCACCACCGAGCTGGCTGGGGGCAAATTTAAGCGATACATCACCCTGCGGCTGGCTGGCCAGGCGGGCGCTGGCCAAGAGTTGGCCGTTGATATTGCCACGTGGCAGGCGGGCATCCAGCAGGCCGGGGTCGAAGCTGATAAAGCGGCCGTCAAACCCCAGCGCCTTGTCGTCGATCAGGTATTGCCCCTTGCCCTGGAAACGGCCCAGCCCGGTGCGCAGCAGCAAGTCGTCCAGCTTTACCCGGCGCGGTTTCTCGGCCAGGGCCACGCGGCTTTCCACCGCCAGCTTGCCACTGGCCAGTTTCAGGGCCAGTGCCGGCAGCTGCGGGCTGCCGCTCACCGCCACGGTACCGGACACCTTATGCGCCGGCAGGCTGCTATCCACCGCCAGGCTATCCAGCCCGGACAAGCCCAGCTGCAGCGCCAGCGCACTGGCACTGGCCTGGCCGCGCAGGGTGACCTGGCCACCGGCCAGCTGCGCCGTCAGGCCGGGCAGCTGCAAGGTGTCTTTATGAATACGGAAATCGCCCCACAGCAAAGACAGCGGCAGGCGCTTGGCCGATAAGGCACCCGGCTGGCTGTTTACCAGGCTAAGGCCACCGGCAACCGTGTCGGCGTCTTGCGGCTTCAGCTGTACCGACAGCGCCAATGCCGCCTGCGGCCAGGCGGGCTGGAAGGCTTGCGGGTTGATGCCACCCACGCGCAAGTCCAGCTGGCGCAGGCGGCGCAGCGGGGTTACGTCAAACGGTGCCAGTTTGCCGTTCAGCGCAATCAAGAGGCCGCGGGCGTTGATCTCGCCCTGCAGCTGCGGCAGCAGCAGGCTGCCGCTCATGCCCAGCTGGCCCTGTGTGGCCACGTCGTCCAGCCGCCCCTGGTAATGCACTTTGCCTTGCAGGGCAAAGGGCGAGGCGTCGCCCAGTGCCAGCTGCCCGCCCAGCGCCCCCCACTGGGTGCCCAGCTGCGCGAGCTGCAGCTGGTGCTGCGCTGCCTGGTAGCGGTAACTGGCCTGCAGATTTTGCAGCTGCAGCTTTTGTGCCGGCAGCTGCAGCTGCGCCAGACTCAGGCTATCGAGGCGGATGGCCAGCGGCAGGCTCAGGTCAGCCGGCGGCTGCGCCGGTTTGGGCTGCGGGTCGGGCCGGCTTTGCCAGCTGACCGTGCCTAGCGCCAGCTGGCGGATGTGCAGCTGGCGCTGCCACAAGGCCTGCGGCTGCCAGTCCAGCGCCAGCCGGCTGATGCCAAGCTGGCTATCCGGTGTTTTCCAGCGCAGGTCTTGCAGGGTAAAGCCCTGCCACAGCGTGCCTTGCACGCGGCCAAGCTGTAGCTGGCCGGCGCTTAGCTGGCTGGCCCAGCGCCACAGCGTGGCAAAGCCGCTAGGGGTGGCAGTCAACCACCAGCCGCTGGCACCCAGCAGCAAGACCGGCAACAAACAAAGCAGCCAGAATAAGCGCCCCAGCAGGCGGCGGCGCGGCAGCGCCGGCATGGTGTCTTCTGGCGGCGTATCGGGGGTGGGGTGTTGCGGGTTCAAAATGCCAATCCCAGGTTCAGGTTCCAGCGCCAGCGGTGGTCGCGCTCGCCGCGGGCAATATCAAACGCCAGTGGCGCAATGGGGGTAAGCCAGCGCGCACCGGCGCCCCAGCCCTTGGCCACGCGCACGTCCTGCCAGCTGTTGGCCGCATCACCAGCGTCGTAAAACAGCGCGGCCCGCCAGTCACGCGTGACAGCGTACTGGTATTCCACGCTGGCCGTGGCCAGCACGCGCCCGCCGGTAATGGCACCAGTGCTATCGGAGACGCCCAGGCTCTGGTAGTTGTAGCCACGCACGCTGTTGACGCCACCGGCCTTGAACAGGCGCGAAACCGGCACTTCCGTGCTGTCTTGCGCCCAGACCTGGCCGGCTTCCACGCGGGTAACCAGTGTGCTGCGCGGCAGAAAACCCGGCGTCCAGTAATTGGACAGGCGCAGGTAGCCGCGGCTAAAGCGGGTATCGCTGGCCACATTCCCTACCGTGGTAGCCGCCTGCGCTTCGATCAGGTAGCCGCGGCCAGGGCGCAGGGCGTTGTCGATGGCGCGCTGCGTCCAGCCATAGGACACCAGGATGGCGCGGTTGTCGCGGGTCCGCGTCTGGGCCAGGGCTTCTTTTTCCACCAGATACTCCAGCCCCAGCCGCGACTCGATATTGCCGACCTGGCGGATACGGAAAACGCCCGCCTCGCTGGCGTCGGTCACGGTGTTGTCGGCTTCGGTATGACGCTGCTTCAGGCCGATGGCGTGGGAGTAGCCGCTAGCGGTACGCGGAAAGCCCAGGCCCAGGTCCAGCTGCTGGCGCGACTTTTTCCAGTCGTACACCACCGAGCCGGTGTAGCCGCGCTTGAAGATGTTGTAGTGCTCGTATCCCAGGCGGATACCGGCACCGTCGCCGGTACTGTAGTTCAGGCCGGTATCCAGCTTTTGCCTTTGCATCTCGGTCACCTTGACCTGGATAGGCACCCGGTCATCCTGGCGTTCTTCCCACAGCGGCGCCACCACCACATTGGTGTAGTGGCTGTCGCGCTCCAGGCTGGCCTGGTAGTCCAGCATATCGGCCTGCTTGTACGGGCCACCCTCGCGGAAGTTGGCCTGCCCGCGTATCACCTGTTCCGGGTAGCGCTGCGCGCCTTCTATCTGCAGCGGGCCGTAGCTAATGCGCGGGCCGCTATCCACCACTACATTCAGCTCGGCGCTATGCTTGGCAGGGTCGATATCCGCCCGAGCCTCGGTAATCTTAGCCAGTGGAAAGCGTTCCAGCAGCAGCGGGCGCAGTACACCTTTCTTGCTGCTATCCCAGTCGTCCTGGCGGAACTGGCCACCAATGGGCAGCACCCACTCGGCCAGCGCGGTACTGATGAAGCGCCCGTAGTCTTCTTCCTGCCGTACCGGCCCTTGCAGGCTGACGTTCACGTCGTAAACCATCACCGGCTCGCCCGGCTCCAGCTGCACCCGTACGGTATTACCCTCGCGCTGCACGGTAACGTTGGCCGCAAAATAGCCTTCGGTTTCCAGCAGCTTTTTCACTTCGTCCGGAGTGCTGGCAATCATGGCCTGCAGGTCGCTTTCGCGCAGCGCCTCGTCCTCGCGCAATTGCGTCAGGTCGAGGTTGTTTTGCAGCAGGGTTTTCAGGCTGTCAGGCGCAACAATTTCTACCTGGTAATCCAGAGCGGACCAGGCAGACGGGGACAGCAAGGCAAGCAATAGCAGGGCGCGGCGCATGATGACAGACGGGGGTGAGCAGGACGCTCCATGTTAGAGCAGATAGCGCTTAATGCAAAACCAGCCACTCGGTAATATTGCCATCCTGGCAATTTTCGATAATTGGCAATTGGCTTTTCAGCGATAAACTTCGCTATTGGCAACAAAACCCCTCTGACCATGGCAAAGGAGCCCTATGTCTACCCTGCTTTCACGCGTGGCCCTGGTGGTGCGCGACTACGACGAAGCCATTGCCTGGTTTACCGGCAAACTGGGCTTTAGCCTGCTGGAAGACACCCCCCAGGGCGATAAACGCTGGGTGGTGGTGGCGCCACCCGGCGGCAGCTGTGCACTACTGCTGGCACGTGCGGCCAACCCGGTGCAGGCCGGCTTTATCGGCCACCAGGCTGGCGGGCGGGTGTGGCTGTTTCTGGAAAGTGACGACTTCCACGCCGACTACCAGCGCATGCTGGCCGCCGGGGTACGCTTTTGCGAAAGCCCGCGCCACGAGGACTACGGCTGGGTGGTGGTGTTCGAAGATTTATACGGCAACCGCTGGGACCTGCAGCAACGGCACGCCCCTGCTGCGGGTGCGTAACAGCGCCGCCCTATCTGGCAAAGGTTGGCCGCCGCAGGGCACGGCGCCGCTGGCGCAGACGGTGTTGCGGCCAACCTTGCACAACGGTGTTTTACCAGCCGCCCGCCCCTGATCTGGCAATTGCTAGCTAACGCTGATAACGCAGCGCTTGCCCTTCCAGCTCCATCAGCAGGGCCTCGCCCTCTACGCGCAGGGTAGCCTCGCGAAATGCCTGCGGCAGCACATAGGCGGTGTCATCTACCGCAAAGGCGGCGATGCGCTCGCGACTGCGCGCCTCAGGTACCGCCAGCCATTGCGGTGCCGCCTGGCTACCGGCACGGCGCAGGCCTGCCCGCACCCAGCTATCACCGGCCGGCACCGTCACTTGTGCATCGCCATTGCGGTCGGTTACCGCGCGCAGCTCGCGGCCGCTCTGGCCGACAAAGTGCACCTCCACCCCGCTCATCGGCCCCACGCGCGGCATGCCCACAATCGCCACCCAGCGGCCATCTGCCGGGGGCTTGCGCAGGTTCAACTCGCCCTCATCGAACACGCGGTATACCGGCTCGGCCTCGGGCGCGCTGGCCTTCAGCTGCACCTTGTCGCCCTGGCGCTGCCAGCGCCCCTGGGCAAAGCGGTCGACCGAGCCGTAGCTGATCATCCACTGGAATGCGCCGTCGGGGCGCAGCAGCAACTCGGAACCCACCTCGCGCACGCCGCTCAGGTAGTAATGCCCCGCCACCTCCCCCGCCTGCACCGCCGCGGCCAGCAACAGCAAGCTCGTGCCCAACCATTTTTTCATGCGTGTCTCCCTGCGTTAGCCAGCAATTATGCCAATAAACTGGCAGAGCTGCGGCCAACATTCTGTCACCCTTGAAACTGTCGGGCCCGCACCGATATGCAAACCAGACAGCCCACGGAACCCCGCATATGACTACCAGCCCTCACCAGCACCTGGTGTGCCCTCACTGCGACGCCATCAACCGCCTGCCCGCCGCGCGCCTGCAAGACCAGCCCAAATGCGGCCAGTGCCACCAGCCGCTGCTGCACGGCAAACCGCTCACGCTCACGGTGGATAACGCCGAACGCCACCTCAGCCGCAACGACATTCCGGTCGTGGTGGACTTCTGGGCCCCATGGTGCGGCCCCTGCCAGATGATGGGCCCGGCCTTCGCCCAGGCCGCCGCCGCCATGCCGCAGCTGCGCTTTGCCAAGATCGACACCCAGAGCGAAACCACGCTGGGGCAGCGTTTCAACATCCGCAGCATCCCCACACTGATCCTTTTTGTGAACGGCCAGGAAGTACAACGCCAGGCCGGCGCGATGGATGCGGCCAACATACAGCGCTGGGTACAAACCGGGCTGCAAGCAGCCCGCTAGCTGGCCACACTGGCCGCTGTCGTCTAGCGCACCATGAGCGCAATGACGATAGGGATTAATCGATGGCGCCAGGCATCAGCACTGTTCATTTTCATACCACCTTGCCTTGTCTGGCTTTACGGCCAAGAACATGTGCTACCGCGTACTTACTCACGGCATCGGTCTACGCGTCATGCCGGTGCCCCATCCGCCATAGCGGGCTGCCAGACGTCAACAACCGGGTTGGCACGCTGCCCTGCTACATCCCATCCCGCTGCGTATTAGCGGTTCCCCTGGCATACCGTTTACCCACTGCATAACCGACGCGCCGACCGGCCCTGATTGGCACCCTGCTGCACCAGTCATCCAGCTCATACCCGCTCTCCGCCACGATTTGGCATCAATCCAAGCGGCGTGATAGCCGTTGTGCGACGCGGCCCTAGCCCGCCAAGCCACGTGTCGGCAAGACCTTTCGACATGGGTAAGTGGCGCGATATCGCACAAGTTAATTTGATTTCAGTTTAAATAGAACATATGTTTTTATACATTTTATTGAAATGTATCGATTCATTTTCTAGGCTGAAACATATAACAACACGCGAGTAACAACACGCGAGCCACTCCTGGAGATCCTGCATGAAACTCAAGACCATCGCCTTTGCCTGCTCCTTGGCACTCCCCCTGTCTGCTATGGCTGCCAATGTGCTGATCTACGATTACCGCGCTGCCGGTAACGAAGCCACGGGCCTTGCTTCGGTACAAACTGCTCAGGGTAATACGCCGACAACTATAGATATCAGCAGCAACTACGCGAGCTATACACCAACAGGCCTGTCGTCTTACGGCCAGGTTTGGGACCTTGGAGCAAACAAGCCGATCTCTACCGAGCAACGCGCGGCTTACACCAGCTACCTGAACAGTGGCGGTACGCTATTTCTGATGGGGGAAAACGCTGGTTTTGGTGCCACACGCAATGCAGCGATCGTCGAGCTCATCGCTAGTCTGGGTGGCGGTACGCTTGGTGCAATCACAGCCACTAGCACTACGGCGACAACTGTGAACGACGCGTTCCGTATCAACAACCAGACAAACAGTGTGAAGTTTCCTGCCAGTGGGCTATTTCCCTCGGCAGGTACCGGCACCTGTATTACTGCCGATTGTGCCGCAGTTGCTTGGGGGGTAGGCACGCTGGCCAACGCACCGACCGGCACCGTAATTTCTGTACTGGACGTAAATTTTCTGCAAACCAACTACCTGGATAACCCGAACTACCCTGGCATCAGCGACTTTGTGAAAAACCTGATTGCCTACCTGGCACAACAGGGTCAGATCGCCAGCGGCGGCGGCGGCGGCGGCAGTGGTTTGCGTGTACTGGTAGCCAGCAACAACACCAAAAACAACCCGGCTTTTGGTGCAGCCGCGGTGATCGATGCCAACTCCAACCTGCTAGCCATCTTTACTAATGCCAATCTGTCTGGCGACCAAGCAGTCTCCAACGCGGCATCACAAGTATTGCCGCTACTCACCGGCGGCTCGATGGCAGCTACAGGCAATGCTTTGGCCGGCATTAACCGTGTCATCCAGTCTCGTCTGGACTCTAGTCGTGGCTTGTCATCTGGCGAACAATTCTTTGGCGATAAGTATGTCTGGGTAAAACCTTTTGGCTCCTGGGCCAAACAGGATGACCAGCAGGGTGTATCTGGCTTCAAATCCACGACCACAGGCATGGCGTTTGGGGTGGATGGCAGCCTGAATGACCGACTGCGCCTGGGGGTGGCAGCCGCCTACGCCAACGCCAACGTGGACAGCAATTCGTCTATTGCCAAACAAAGTGCCGACGTAGAGGTGTTCCAGTTGGTAGGCTATGGCAGCTACAGTTTGGGCACAAACACCGAGCTGAACTTCCAGGCTGACGTGGGGCAAAACAACAGCAAGGGACAACGCACGATTGCCTTCACCAACACGACAGCAAAATCGGACTTCCGCAGCTATACCAGCCACTTGGGAGCCAGTATCGAGCGCGCCTATCAGCTAAACGCAAAAACCACACTCTCGCCATCGCTGCGCGCAGACTATACATGGATCAAGGATCAAGCATATAAAGAAGCCGGAGCCGGTCTACTGAACCTCAATGTGGACAGCCGCGATACAGAGGAGCTGGTACTAGGCTTTGATGGCAAACTCAGCCATCAACTTAATGACCACACCAGCATAGCGGCCAACCTGGGCGTGGGGTACAACACCCTGGCCAAACGCTCCAGCATTACTGCCAGCTTTGCCGGTGCCAGTAGCGCGGCCTTTACCACCTACGGTCTGGACCCGGACCCGTGGACTGCGCGCGCCGGGCTGGGTATCACGCACGTAACTAGCCAAGGGACGGAAATCACCCTGCGCTATGATGCTGAACACCGTGAAGCCTTCCTGAACCAGACTGCATCGCTCAAAGCTCGCTGGTCTTTCTAAACACCTTAGCAAACCGGCCACAGCCCTCTACGCTGTGGCCGTTGCCGCTTACCCTGCCGCCCATGAATGCTCGCCGTGCGCTGAAACACCTGTTGACCTGCGTGCTTCTGCCGATGCTGGCAGCCTGTCAGAGCTTGCCAGACCTGGCAGTACGCACAAACACTGCGCAACAACTGGCCAAGGCCAAGGACTGGCAAACCATCACCCTGCCCAGCACCACCTTTACCCTGCAAGGCTTCGGGCCGCATCCTGGCCAAACGTATCAGACACTGAGCATCTACATAGAAGGTGACGGCTTGGCCTGGCTCTCCGCCAGACAACCTTCGTTCGACCCTACTCCGCTGAATCCGCTAGCCCTGCGGCTGGCACTGGCCCAACCACAAGGCCAGGCCGCCTACCTGGCAAGGCCATGCCAATACCAGGCCAGGCCAGACCCGCTGTGCCAGATGCCATACTGGACCCACACCCGCTTTGCCAACGAAACCGTCGATGCTACCAACCAGGCCATCAGCCAGCTCAAGGCACGTTACGGCGCCACACGCTTGATACTGGTGGGGTACTCCGGCGGGGGGGCGATCGCCACGCTAGTGGCGAGCCGACGGTACGATATTGCCGCGTTGGTAACCGTGGCTGGCAACCTGGAAACACAACAATGGGTGGCACACCACCGTATCAGCCCGCTGGATAGCTCGTTGAATCCGGGGGACGTCGCCGCCTCGCTACACAACACCCTACAGTGGCATCTGGTGGGGCAGCAAGATGCGGTGATGCCGATACAAATTGCACAGGCTTTCGCCCAACGGGCACCCGCCAGACAGCAATCCATCATGGTCATTCCCGGTACTGATCACAGCTGCTGCTGGGCCGAACAATGGCCGGAACTGTGGCGCAGACTGGGGTTAAGCACTAGCGACGACACGCCCTGACAGACAGCCACAGCACAAACAGCCTGCATGAAAAAGGGCAAGCCCGTGGGCTTGCCCTTTTTGCCTGGCCGTGCGGCCAAGGTTGGCCGCAGGCGCGGGGTTTACTTCTTGCGTTGCGGCGGCAGGTCGGTGCAGCTGCCGTGTGCCACTTCGGCGGCCATGCCGATGCTCTCGCCCAGGGTCGGGTGCGCATGGATGGTTTTGCCGATGTCGGTGGCGTCGCAGCCCATTTCGATGGCCAGGCAGATCTCGCCCAGCATGTCGCCGGCGTGGGTACCCACGATGGCGCCGCCGATCACCTGATGGGTCTCGGCGTCGAAAATCAGCTTGGTGAAGCCCTCGTCGCGACCGTTGGCGATGGCGCGGCCGGAGGCAGCCCACGGGAACACCGCTTTTTCGATCTTGATGCCGTCACGCTTGGCGCTCTCTTCGGTCACGCCTACCCACGCTACTTCCGGGTCGGTGTAGGCCACACCCGGAATCACGCGGGCGTCGAAGTAGGCTTTGTGGCCGGCGCAGTTTTCCGCTGCCACGTGCGCCTCGTGCACCGCCTTGTGCGCCAGCATAGGCTGGCCAACGATGTCGCCGATGGCGTAGATGTGCGGCACGTTGGTGCGCTGCTGCTTGTCTACTTCGATAAAGCCACGGTCGGTCACGGCGATACCGGCGTTTTCGGCGCCGATCAGCTTGCCGTTCGGCGCACGGCCGGCGGCAACCAGTACCAGGTCGTAACGCTGCGGCTCTTTCGGGGCTTTGGCGCCTTCAAAGGTCACGTAGATGCCGTCTTCCTTGGCTTCTACCGCCACGGTTTTGGTGCCGGTCATGATGTTGTCGAAGCGATGGGCGTTGTACTTTTCCCATACCTTCACCAGATCACGGTCCGGGCCTTGCATCAGGCCGTCCATCATTTCCACCACGTCCAGGCGCGCGCCCAGCGTGGAGTACACGGTGCCCATTTCCAGGCCGATGATGCCGCCACCGATCACCAGCATCTTGCCGGGGACGGTTTTCAGCTCCAGTGCGCCGGTGGAATCCACGATGCGCGGGTCTTGCGGGATGAACGGCAGGTTCACCACGCGGCTACCGGCGGCGATGATGGCGTTCTTGAACTTGATCACCTGCTTGGCGCCGGTCTTGTCCTGACCGCTGCCTTCGGTGGTTTCCACCTGCAGGTGGTACGGGTCCAGGAACTGGCCGACACCGCGCACCACTTGCACCTTGCGCGCCTTGGCCATGCCAGCCAGGCCACCGGTAAGTTTGCCGATGACTTTTTCCTTGTAGCCACGCAGCATGTCGATGTCGATTTCCGGCGCGGCAAACTTGATGCCGTTGGCGGCCAGGTGTTTCACCTCGTCGATCACCGCCGCGTTGTGCAGCAGCGCCTTGGACGGGATGCAGCCTACGTTCAGGCACACGCCGCCCAGGGTGGCGTAACGCTCGACCAGGACCACTTTCAGGCCCAGGTCGGCCGCGCGGAAGGCGGCAGAGTAGCCGCCAGGGCCGGCGCCCAGGACCAGCACGTCGCACTCGATATCGGCGGCGCCAGCGTGGCTGGCTGCTACCGGGGCAGCGACCGGCGCGGGGGCGGGGGCTGCGGCGGGCGCAGCCGCAGCCGGGGCGGCCACAGGTGCAGGGTTGGCCGCAGCGGCAGCACCAGCGGCTTCGATGATGACGATCACGTCACCTTCGGAGATCTTGCCGCCCACAGCGGTACGCACTTCTTTCACCACGCCGGCTTGTTCGGCCGGGACTTCCATGGTGGCTTTGTCGGTTTCCAGCGTGATCAGGCTATCGTCTTTGGCAACGGTGTCGCCTACTTTCACGAACACTTCGATCACGTCCACATTGCTGTGGCCGCCGATGTCCGGCACTTTCAGTTCAATCAGATTGCTCATGGTTTTCCATCCGCAATGGCGGGCAGGTTGGACGCGGCCAACCTGCGCCAGGCATGATTACAGGATCAGGCGACGTACGTCGGACAGCAGCTTGCCCAGGTACACGGTGAAGCGGGCCGCAGCGGCGCCGTCGATCACGCGGTGGTCAAAGGACAGCGAGAGCGGGCACATCAGGCGCGGTGCGAACTCTTTACCGTTCCATACCGGCTTGATCTGCGACTTGCACACGCCCAGGATGGCCACTTCCGGCGCATTCACGATCGGGGTGAAGCTGGTGCCGCCAATGCCGCCCAAGGACGAGATGGTGAAGGTGGCACCCTGCATGTCGGTAGGCTTCAGCTTGCCGTCGCGCGCCAGCGCGGACAGCTCGGTGAGTTCCTTGGCGATCTGCTTGATGCCCTTCTGGTCCACGTTCTTGATCACCGGTACCACCAGGCCGTTCGGCGTGTCGGCGGCAAAGCCAATGTGGTAGTACTGCTTGAGCACCAGGTTGTCGCCGTCCAGCGAGCTGTTGAAGGCAGGGAAAGCCTTCAGCGCTTCGGCGGCGGCCTTGATGATGAAGGCCAGCGGGCTGATCTTCAGGCCGGACTTTTCCCACTCTTTGCCGATGGTCTTGCGGAAGTCTTCCAGCTCGGTGATGTCGCACTCGTCATTGAATGTAACGTGCGGGATCATCACCCAGTTGCGGCTGAGGTTGGCGCCAGAAATCTTCTGGATGCGCGACAGCGGCTTGGTTTCGATCGGGCCGAACTTGGCAAAGTCCACCTTCGGCCACGGCAGCAGGTCCAGACCCACGCCGCTGCCTGCCGGTGCGGCAGCAGCCGGTGCCAGCGCAGCCGGGTTCTGCAGCACGGCTTTCACGAAGCCCTTCACGTCGTCTTCGACGATACGGCCTTTGCGGCCGGAGCCCTTCACCTTGGACAGGTCCACGCCCAGCTCGCGCGCCAGTTTGCGTACCGACGGGCCGGCGTGCGACTTGGCAAAACCGGCTTCGTTGAACGCAGCAGCCACAGCAGCGGCTACCGGAGCCACCACAGGTGCAGCAGCCGGGGCGGCTACGGCGGCTGGCGCGGCTGGGGCGGCTGGCGCGGCAGCAGGCGCCGGGGCGGCAGCAGCCGGTGCAGCAGCAGCGCCGGCACCTTCTACCACCACGATCAGGTCGCCTTCGCTGGCCTTGTCGCCTACTTTTACTTTCACTTCTACCACACGGCCTGCGGCGGTAGCCGGCACTTCCATGGTGGCTTTGTCGGTTTCCAGGGTGATCAGGCTGTCGTCTACCTTGATCTCGTCACCCACTTTGACCGATACCTCGATCACGTCCACGCCGCTGTGGCCGCCGATATCCGGGATACGGATCTCGCTGCGGCCAACGTTGGCTGCAGCGGCAGGGGCTGCAGCAGGAGCGGGTGCGGCTACCGGGGCCGGCGCAGCCGCAACAGGGGCAGCTACGGCAGCAGCCGGGGCCGGGGCTGCAGCGCTGGCGCCCACTTCGATAATGGCGATCACGTCGCCTTCGGAGATCTTGCCACCCAGTACGGCGCGCACTTCTTTCACCACGCCGGCGGTTTCGGCCGGTACTTCCATGGTGGCTTTATCGGTTTCCAGCGTGATCAGGCTGTCGTCTACGGCAACGGTCTGGCCCGGCTGGATGAATACTTCGATCACGTCTACATTGCTGTGCCCACCAATGTCGGGCACTTTCAGTTCGATCAGATTGCTCATGGCTTTATCCACATCGTGGGGCAGCGGGCGGGTAAACGCCGGCTGCCACTATTCGGCTTGTGCAGGGCGCGCCGTGCGGCGCGCCCTTCCCCAAGGTTGGCCGCAGGCGGCTTATACCTTCCAGCTCGGCAGCTTGTTCACGTTGATGCCGTACTTGGTGATGGCTTCCTGTACGCGGGCGGCGTCGATCTTGCCTTCGCGTGCCAGCGCCGACAGGGCGGCTACCACCACGTAGTAACGGTTCACTTCGAAGAACTCGCGCAGCTTGGCGCGGCTGTCGGAGCGGCCATAACCATCAGTACCCAGTACCACGTAGCGGCCTGGTACGTATTCGCGGATCTGGTCGGCGTAGTTGCGGATGTAGTCGGTAGAAGCCACTACCGGGCCGGTACGGCCTGCCAGCTGCTGTTCTACGTAGGACAGGCGCTGTTCGCCCAGCGGGTTCAGCAGGTTGTGGCGGGCGGCTTCCATGCCGTCGCGACGCAGCTCGTTGAACGAGGTCACGCTCCAGATGTCGGACGCGATGCCGAAGTCGTTGCGCAGCAGGTCGGCCGCGGCGATCACTTCGCGCAGGATGGTACCGGAGCCCATCAGCTGCACTTTCACCTCGGCGTCGCCGCCGTCCTTGAACAGGTACATCCCCTTCAGGATGCCGTCTTCGGCGCCCTGCGGCATGGCCGGGTGGGTGTAGTTCTCGTTCATCAGGGTGATGTAATAGAACACGTCCTGCTGTTCTACATACATGCGGCGCAGGCCATCCTGCAGGATCACGGCCAGCTCGTAGGCGAAGGTCGGGTCGTAGCTGATGCAGTTCGGGATCAGGCCGGCCTGGATGTGGCTGTGGCCGTCTTCGTGCTGCAGGCCTTCACCGTTCAGGGTGGTACGGCCGGCGGTGCCGCCCAGCATGAAGCCGCGTGCGCGCATGTCGCCCGCAGCCCAGGCCAGATCGCCAATGCGCTGGAAGCCGAACATGGAGTAGTAGATGTAGAACGGAATCATCGGGATGCCGTGGTTGGCGTAGCTGGTGGCTGCCGCAATCCACGAGGACATCGCGCCCGGCTCGTTGATGCCTTCCTGCAGCATCTGGCCGTCTTTGGATTCCTTGTAGAACATCAGCTGGTCGGCATCCTGCGGTACGTAGTTCTGGCCCTGGGTGGACCAGATGCCGTACTGGCGGAACATGCCTTCCATACCGAAGGTGCGGGACTCGTCCGGCACGATAGGTACGATCTGTTTACCGATGTTCTTGTCTTTCAGCAGGATGCCCAGCTGACGCACAAACGCCATGGTGGTGGAAAACTCGCGCTCGCCGGAATCGCTGAACTGGCTGTCGAACACGTGCAGGCCAGGTACGGCCAGCGGGGTTTTCACCGGTTTGCGGGCTGGCAGGTAGCCACCCAGCGCGGCACGGCGCTCGCGCATGTACTGCATTTCCGGGCTGTCTTCCGCAGGCTTGTAGTACGGTACTTTTTCCAGGTCTTCGTCGGACACCGGAATGGCAAAGCGGTCGCGGAACTTGCGCAGGTTTTCCAGCGCCATTTTCTTGGCCTGGTGCGCCACGTTTTGCGCTTCGCCGCTGGAACCCATGCCGTAACCTTTGATGGTCTTGGCCAGGATCACGGTCGGGCGGCCGTTGGCATTGTGGGTGGCTTCGTGGTACGCCGCGTACACCTTGTGCGGGTCGTGGCCGCCGCGGTTGAGGTTGAAGATCTCCTCGTCCGACATATTGGCCACCATCTCGCGCAGCTCCGGATATTTACCGAAGAAGTGCTCGCGAACATAGGCGCCGTCTTTGGACTTGAAGGTCTGGTAGTCGCCGTCCACGCACTCGTCCATGCGCTTTTTCAGCAGGCCTTTGGTGTCCATGGCCAGCAGCGGGTCCCAGCGCGAGCCCCAGATCACTTTCAGCACGTTCCAGCCGGAACCGCGGAAGTCGCCTTCCAGTTCCTGGATGATCTTGCCGTTACCGCGTACCGGGCCGTCCAGACGCTGCAGGTTGCAGTTGATCACGAATACCAGGTTGTCCAGGCCTTCGCGGGCAGCCAGGGCGATCGCGCCCAGGGATTCCGGCTCGTCCATCTCGCCGTCGCCGCAGAAGCACCACACTTTACGGCCAGGGGTCTTGGCCAGGCCGCGGCTTTCCAGGTACTTCAGGAAGCGTGCCTGGTAGATAGCCATCAACGGGCCCAGACCCATGGATACGGTAGGGAACTGCCAGAAGTCTTCCATCAGCCACGGGTGCGGGTAGGACGACAGGCCACCGCCGTCCACTTCCTGGCGGAAGCTGTCCAGCTGCTCTTCGTTCAGGCGGCCTTCCAGATAGGCACGGGCGTACACGCCCGGGGAAATATGGCCCTGGAAGTACACCAGATCGCCTTCTTGCTCGTCGTTATGGGCGCGCCAGAAGTGGTTGAAACCTACGTCGTACAGGGTGGCAGACGACTGGAAGGAGGCGATGTGGCCACCCAGCTCCAGGTCTTTCTTGCCGGCACGCAGCACCAGGGCCATGGCGTTCCAGCGGTTGATCGAGCGGATGCGGTGCTCCATCTCGTGGTTGCCCGGCGACTTTTGCTCTTTGCCTACCGGGATGGTGTTCTGATAAGCCGTAGTGGCTTCGAATGGCAGGTGGGCGCCGCGACGACGGGTACGCTCAACCATTTTTTCCAGCAGGAAATGGGCGCGTTCAGCGCCATCGCTGTCCAGTACGGACTCCAGCGCATCGGTCCACTCATGGGTTTCAATCGGGTCGATATCGTCAGGGTAGATTGCTGCCATCTCACATCCTCACATTATTGTTAGGGGCATCTTGTGGCGACGCCCTGCATGTCGTTTCAGCCCCGGGTAGAGGCCGCTTCAGGTCAACACGGATTATAAGCGAACATTTTCGCAAATAAAATTTGCGGAAACGAAAACTTTCTTACACGGTGCAGAGTGTAAATCCTGCCTGTGATCGGGCGGAATAGGCTATTGGGGTTTTCACTCAAAACCAGCTTTAAAATCAGGGATATTGCGCCGCATCATGTTGTATTTTTGCGATTGCGCTGTGCCATTGTCATGTTGTCACAACACTACGCCCGGCGCAGCTGGCAAGCTTTTGCCCGGTATAGCGCACCCCGCGCCAAAATGGCAGGGCAAAGACGGCTCCACCGTGCACTCAAGGGCTGGTTTTGAGCAGGGTGTCGAGCTCGCGCAGCCGCGCTTCAATCGATGAACGCAAATAGAAGTCTTCACCGCGTGCGCGGCTGGCCAGCTGGTACTGCACGCGTGCGGAATCGAACTTTTGTTCGAAAAAGAACGCATTGCCCAGCGCGGCATGGTAGCGCAAGGCGTCGGCCTCGCCGTAGCTGCGTGCCGACAGCCGCCACAGCTGGGCGTCGTCACCGTAGCGCAGCAGCGCCGCGTCTATGGCCTGACGCGCGTCGCTACTGCGACCGGCCTGCAACAGGGTGTCGATCTCGGCCAGACGCAAGGCACGGCGGGCCGGCCAGGTTTGCAAGGCTTGATGATAGGTCTGGATGGCCGCCGGCAGGTTGGCCGCAGCGCGCTGGATATCCCCTTCCAGCAACAAGACAGACGGGTGGCTACCCAGCTGTTGGCGTACCGCAGGCAGCAATGCCTGGGCTGCAGCAGTCTGGCCCTGCGCCAGCAGGGCACGTGCCTGCCCGTACAGTGCCGCGCCGCGGTTCAGATAACGGCCGCTGGCCAATGCCGTCTGGTAGTACGCCAAGGCATCCTGCGCACCCAGCGTCACGATGCGCAGCTTTTCGCGCATCAGCACAAAGTCTGTACTGTTGGCACGCATCTTCACCGGGTAACTTTGCGCGCGGCCCTGGCCCTCGCTAATGCGCTCGCCAGTGAGCGGGTGCGTGCGCAAAAAGCCTAACGCGTTGTTGTCGTTGTGACGCTGCTCCTGCTGCAGTCGCTCGAAAAACGCCGGCATGGCGCGCGGGTCGAAACCGGCCGCGGCCAGATACTGCATGCCCAGCCGGTCAGCTTCGCGTTCGAAATCGCGGCTATAGGCCAGCTGGCGGCTGATAGACAGGCCCACACCGGCGTTCAGCGCGCCAAACGTGGCATCACCATTACTGCTGCGCGAGGCCGCCAAAGCACCAGCCAGCACGGCGGCCAACAGCCACAGCTGGTTCTTGCCCTGGTTCTCCTGCATGCGCGCCAGATGGCGTTGGGTTACGTGGGCAATTTCATGCGCCAATACCGAAGCGAGCTCCCCTTCGCTCTGCGCCACCATCAGCAGGCCACTGTGTACACCGATCACCCCGCCGGGCAGGGCAAAAGCGTTGATACTGCGATCGTTCACGGTAAAAAAGCTGAAGCGCAGCAAAGGCGCCTGTGCCGTGGCTGCCAGATTTCCGCCCAGGTCGGCCAGATAGTCGCCGACTTCAGCGTCATCTATCACGTCGCCATCGTCACGCAGGCTACGCAGGATATCGCGGCCGATACGGTTTTCTTCGGCCTGGGGCAAGGCAGACTCGGCAACCGTACCCAGATTGGGCAGGTCATGGGCGGTACTGGGGGCGGCTGGCCAGATCAGAGCCAGTGAGGTCGCCAGGGCGACAAGACGGGGGCGCAAGGTCATGCCGCTATGATAGGGCCCCTGCGGCAAAAGTTGCACGCAAGATAAACAGCCCGATGGCGCTACCCATGCAAAACGCCAGCCCGGACAAGGCTGGCGTACAGAGGGCATATGCGGCGTACCAGAACTGGATTGCCTGGCTGCTAGGCGGCGGAGGGGGGCAGCTCGCAGACCGGGTTGTCCTGCTGGGCACCACAATACAAGCCGTAGAGTGTTTCCAGAATGGCCATGGCCTCCTGGCTGGCCACGCGGTAGTAGATCCATTTGCCTTCACGCCGCGTGCTGACCAGCGCTTCGTTACGCAGCACGCCCAGCTGCTGCGACAGGGTAGGCTGGCGGATACCGGTGAGCTTTTCCAGCTCGGATACCGTGCGCTCGCCGGCTACCAGTTGGCACAACAGCAGCAGCCGGTCCTGGTTTGCCAGGCTTTTTAGCAGGCTGGCGGCACGGTTTGCGTTATCGTGCAACACAGTCAAATCCATGTGATGACCCTCTAATGTCTGTTTTTGTCGTTCTGACGGAACGCAAATATTATTTATTTATTGATAGTGTAAAAGAAGCCGCTTGCCAACACTATCGCCTGCTGCTGCACCTGGCCGCGCGGTACAGCAGCAAGTCTGGCCACAATGTAACAAATTATGGCAAAGCGCCACACCTGACATGTGCACAACACTGCCCGGCACCTGCGCCAGCGGTCAGGCTCCGTGTCGCAAGCGGGCAACACCTCTGGCGCCAGGCCACCACATACTGCCGCCATCTTGCGCGCTTTGGCGGCCAACATGCTGCCATCGCGCGCAGCAGGCGCAATGTGCGCTAGACTCGGGTGTCCTCTTACACATGGGCGGCAGTCCGCCCCGGCCTGATGGCAACCAGCTCACTTCCCCCTGCGCCGGCACGCCTGGTACACGAACGCGGCATACCGGCTTTTGGTACTTACCAGGGCATTGTCAAGCAGCTTGGCTGGCAAGCTTTACGCATGCCGCCCCTCCGGCAGCTGCTACGCCCGCTACACCACAAGCGCTGGCAATACGCCGCCTTGGCCCACGAGCATTACTTTATCGGTGTGGCCGTGGTGGATGTAGGCTGGATCAGCAGCGCCTTCGCCTACCTGTTTGACCGCCGCCAGCGCACGCTGCTGGCCAGCTTTAGTTCCGATGGCTTGCCGCTGCTGGCTACGCAAATGGAAAACCGCGCCTTTGGCGATGCCACCTTCCAGCGCGGCAAACAGCGCATCGCCTTTCGCCGCGCCGATAACCGCCTCGAGCTCACCATCAATACCGATGCGCTCAAGTTGGCCGCACACATTGCCCTGCCCGACCCGGCGCAGACGCTGGCCGTGATCGCCCCGGCCAACTGGCAAGCCCACGCCACCCACAAAAGCAGCGCCCTAGCGGTAAGCGGCTTTGCCGAGTGCGCAAGCCAGCGCTTCTCGCTGGACGGTGCCGTCGCCAGCCTGGACGCCTCGAACGGCCTGCTGGCTCGCGAAACCAGCTGGCGCTGGGCCAGCGCGCACAGCCCGACGCTAGGCTTTAACCTGCAAGCCGGCTATATGGGCGACGCGGAAAACGCCATCTGGCTGGATGGAGAACTACTGGCTGTCGGCCCCGCCCACTTTTGCTACGATGCGGCCAACCCGCTGGCACCGTGGCGCATCCATACCGAAGATGGCGCGGTAGACCTGCAGTTCTACCCCGAAGGTGCACGCGGCGAAAACAAAGACCTGTTCATTGCCGCCAGCCGCTATATCCAGCCCATCGGTACCTTTGAAGGTACCCTGATCCACCCCGAGAGCGGCCACGCCTATCCGGTGAGCCAGCTGGTGGGCGTTACCGAAGACCACTACGCCAAATGGTAAACCTGCGCCCCGCCCGCCCTGACGATATCGCCGCACTGGCCCCGCTATGCGGCGAGCTGGGCTACCCGGCCAGCGCCGGGCAGCTGGCCCCCAGGTTGGCCGCATTACTCGCCCAGCCTGCCACCCACCTGTTGCTGGTGGCCGAAAACGATAGCGGCCTGTGCGGCTGGATACACGGCTACATCCGCCCGCTACTGGAATCAGACCCGGCACTGGAAATAGGCGGGCTGGTGGTGGCAGAGCGTGCACGCGGCCAAGGCATTGGCGCCCAGCTGCTTACCGCGGCCGAAAGCTGGGCACGCCAGCAAGGCGTAGCACTGGTCTCGCTGCGCAGCCACGAACAGCGTACCGACGCGCACCGCTTTTACCAGCAGCAGGGCTACCACGTGGCCAAACGCCAGCTATGCCTGCGCAAGCGGCTGACACCATAAAACACCCTGCCCGTGGTAGCATGGCGCCCGCCAGATATAGAGCAAACATACCAACATCCCGTAGCGGCAGCCGCCATCCGCGGCCTGCCACGTGCTGCAACACGGCACCCCACCTGGCTGCCGTGGCGTGAACCAAGCCAGCTGTCCGGCCTGCCATGCGTCGCCTGCCCCGCGACGAGAGCCGGGTAACTGTCACACTGGAGACCCCGATGGGACTGCTGAATACCCTGCTGGAGCACAACCGTGCCTTCGTTGAAGCGCGCGAATACGAACAATTCGAAACCGACAAATTCCCCGATAAAAACCTGGCCGTACTGGCCTGCATGGATGCGCGCCTGGTAGAGCTGCTGCCCAAGGCCATGGGTCTGAAAAACGGCGACGCCAAGCTCATCAAAAACGCTGGCGCACTGGTCACCCACCAGTGGGGCTCGGTCATGCGCAGCCTGCTGGTAGCGGTATACGAGCTGCGCGCGGAAGAAATCTGCGTGGTTGCCCACCACGACTGCGGCATGCGCGCCATCGACCCGGCCCGTATTCTGGCCAATGCGCAAGAGCGCGGCGTCAGCGCCGACACCATCAACACCCTGCGCGGTGCCGGTATCGACCTGGACGGCTGGCTGAAAGGTTTTGACAACGTGCAGGACAGCGTACGCCACACCGTGCACACCATCCGCAACCACCCGCTGATGCCCAAAGACATCCCGGTACACGGCCTGGTGATCCACCCTGCCACCGGCCAGCTCGACCTGATTCTGGATGGCTACGCCAGCTAAGCACACCACATGCTGCGTGGGCGTGTTTGGCGGCACCTTCGACCCCATCCACGCCGCGCATCTGCGCATGGCTGACGCGTTCTGGCAGCAATGCGCGCTAACGCGCCTGCACCTGATCCCCGCCGGCCAACCCTACCACCGCCAGCAAGGCCCCGTCGCCAGCGCCACGCAGCGTCTGGCCATGGTGCAGCAGGCCATAGCCGGCCGGCCCGGCTGGCTGGCTGACGGGCGCGAAGTACAACGCGGCCGCCACGCCTATACCATTGAAACACTGGAAGAAATCCGCGCCGAGCTGCCGCCGGGCAGCACACTGTGGTTTCTGGTGGGCGGCGACTCGCTGGAAAAACTGCACACCTGGCACCGCTGGCACGCACTGCTGGACGTCGCCAACCTGGCAGTGGCCATCCGGCCGGGCTTCGACCCGGCCCGCCTGCACCCCGATATCGCCAGCCGCTGGCAGGCTGCGCAAGTATCTGATTTTTCAAACAGCGCGCCTTCCGGTACAATCCGCGCCCTGACCTTGCCACCCGTCCCCCTCTCTGCCACCGAACTGCGAGCCCGCCTCGCCAGTGGCAGCGACTGCAGCGGGCTGATTGCCAAGCCGGTACTGGCCTATATCCGCCAGCACCAGCTATACCGGTAGACGGTGGCAGGCTATTGATTGCACGTGCCGCCGTCCCGCGGCCGTTTGCTCTTTACGGGACCTCTGTTGGCACCGGACGCTGACGTGACATTACGTCCCCGACACACTACTCAAGGAATACCATGCAAGTTCAAGACATCGCCAAGCTGGCTGTAGAAGCCCTGGAAGACGTAAAAGGCAAAGATATCGTTGAGCTGGACACCACCCAGCTGACCTCGCTGTTTGCACGCCTGATCGTGTGCACCGGCGACTCCAACCGCCAGGTAAAAGCCCTGGCCAATAACGTGGCCGTGACCCTGAAAGAAAAAGGTATCGACCTGGTGGGTACCGAAGGCCACGAAAGCGGCGAATGGGTACTGGTAGACGCCGGCGACGTAGTGATCCACGTGATGCTGCCCGCCGTACGCGACTACTACGATATCGAAGCACTGTGGGGCGGCGAAAAGCCATCCTTCGTGCCGGTAGGCGGCCGCCCATGGAACGCTGCAGTCTAAGCTAAGCCCATGCAGTAAACCGTTGGCCGCAGCCCCGCAAGGCGCTGCGGCCAACCTTTTTTGGGGATGCACCCATGAAAATCACCCTGCTAGCCGTAGGCAGCAAGATGCCACGCTGGGTAGACGACGCCTTTGGCGACTACGCCAAACGCTTTGGCCGCGACATCCAGTTCGAGCTCAAAGAAATCAAGCCGGAAAAACGCGGCGGCGGCGTCACCGCCGAAAAAGGCATTGCCGCCGAACACGAACGCATCGTGGCCGCCATTCCGCCGCGCAGCAAGCTGGTCATCCTGGACGAACGCGGCAAAAACTGGACCTCGGTACAGCTGGCGGGCGCCATGAAAGAGTGGATGGCCGGCGGCGACGATATCTGCATCGTCATCGGCGGGGCCGACGGCCTGTCGCAAGCACTGAAAGCCCGTGCCGACATCATGCTGCAGCTATCTGCCATGACCCTGCCCCACGGCATGGTGCGCGTGCTGCTGGCCGAACAGCTGTACCGCGCCTACTCCATCCTGAATAACCACCCTTACCACAGGGAGTAGGTGATACAAGGCAGCATTGCGTCGTGTACTAAAGGTTTTGCTTACGAGGTCCTGCCAACTATTGCATCCAACCCGTGGCCAGTAGGTAGCCAGGGGTGCACATGAAAAAGCCCCGCCTACTGCGCGGGGCCAGGACACATCATGCCGGCAACAGCCGGGCAACCTCAGCGGGCTTGATCAATCAGGTAATGCAGGTAGTTGGTAATGCTGCCGGATCTTGGCAAACGCGGAAGCATTCATCCATACCCAATCGAAGCCAAGCGCTTGCCTGCGGGTACCTTGGTACACTTTTCCGTTATGCAGGGTATAAATCGGGTCGCGCCCCTGCTGGATACCCAAACGGGCTTTCAGGGCTTCAGGGACGGTGAGCGTCAACACGGGCACACCCGCCACGGTTTCTTCTTTCCAGCTACCCTCTTCAGCAAGTGTCGCTTGATACTGGACGCTGTAGCCACCACCCGGGTTAGCCGTCTTCTTGATCTGGTAGAAGGCAAGTTTGTTACCGTTAAATCCCATCACCAGATCACGCTTATCATCAAAGCTACTGAATGCCAGCCAGTTAAAACCGGTAACAGTCTGGCCATTCATAACGATACCCGAGAAACTCTGACGCAAGGCGGCAAATGAAGCGCAATCAGAACCGTTCCCTTGGCTATCATGACAACTCATCGGATTCCGGCCAGACATACTGTACTTGTACGCTACTTGCTTGGGCGACATGTACATCGGATAAGCGACGTCTTCTGCCGCAAAGCCGACTTTGGGAAACCAGGCTTGCGGCGAGACAGCACCCTTGGTCTTCATGACGTAACTCAGCTCGGTAGGCAACGCTACGCTCGGTTGCATCAATAGCGTGCTACTCGTATCCGGCTGGTAATCATAAAGCCAACCGTAACTGTCTGGCAGCCATCCCTTCGTAGTCAGGATCGAAGACTGATCTTCAATACGCCAGTTGGCCCACTTGCCCTGCGCGTCCAGGTTGGTGTTAAAGCAAGTGCTGGCCGTCTTGCCATTAGCCAACGGGTCGCGACAGACCGAGGCATAGCTACCGTCCACCGTCACGTCGAAGAAGGTTTGGCCGATCAGTTGGTTGATATTGAACGACGCCGATGGCGCTGCGGCAAGCTGCGCCTGTTTCGTCAGGTGATCCGTCGATTGCAAGTCTTGTAGCTGCGTTTTCAAGGTTGTACTCAACAGCGACTGTACTTTTGCCGGATCAATCTTCTGCCCGTCAGTCAGTGTCTCCAGGCTGGTGCCACTACCGAGCAAGGTACTGAGCATTTGTCGCGCGGCCATTACTTCCACACGCAACTGCTCTGCTGGTTTGACGATGCCTGGCTTGGCAACAAGCGTCGTGGAAACCGTTTTTTTGACTTCCCCAAGCAATACGGCGGTGGTCTGTGCCAACTTTTGCAACTTGGGATCCTTGGCTGCAACAAAGTCTGCTTGCTGGCCGAGCAGCGACGTGCCACTACCTAGCGCCAGCGTACCGATAATCTTGGTTTCTGCCTCTGCAGCTGTCAGCCCGTTGCTTAGCATGTCTTCCGAAACCAGAGTCGTCAGGGGTGAAACAACCTGGGGATGCGCTGCAGGTGCAAGCAGCTCGAAAGCAGCCTTGCCGGCTTCTTTCAGGGTTTTGCCGCCATCGTCAGCATCTTTGGCAGTGTCGGGAACCTGCACCAGCACATGAGCAGCTGCCAGGGCAGGCCCAGTCAACTTGTGGGTTATGCTGTAGTTACCGCTTGCGTCAGTCAATACCTTGTCGGTATCACAAACTTTATCCGCATTGGTATCCAGGCATACCTCGGCACCTTGCAGATACCCGTCCACTACCTTACCGCTCAAACTGACTGATCCAGTTTCCTGCGTCGCGGGACCGCCTACCACACCACCACCACCACCGCCACAAGCACTGAGGCCTGTTGCCACCGCTAGCGCCATCAACGTCATTCGAGTCATTTACTGGTCTCCTGCAATCAAAATTGCCAAAGTCATAAAATTGGGGTAGATACCGCTCATGGCAATTTAAGCCAAAAAGAATAAATTGTAATTTGATAAATGACAAATGCAATAAAAATGATCAACTCATCATACTGGACCAGTACAAACCGTATCCTGCCAGGCAAATGGCTCCGTGCGAACTTACGTATTTTGGTTAAGTAGAACCAGAAACTGCACTGAAATGCTGCCGCTAGGACTTAAACAGAGTAGCGCCACGTTGCAGCTATCCGCATGACTCTACTGGGCGATGGAGTGGGGCGCATTGCCACGCTGCATCGCTGTAACACAAGCAAACCTGCGACAATTTGCCGCATGGCCAGCCGGTACCATGCAGACTAGACTGCGACGCCAAACCGATCCGTTTGGAGCCCATTCAATGAAAATCCTGCTGCTTGGCGCCGCGCTGGCGTTCACCACCATGCCCGCCCTGGCCCACGTCACCCTGGAAACCCAGCAAGCCGTTGCCGGCAGCGGCTACAAGGCTGTGCTACGTGTGCCGCATGGCTGTGATGGCAGCCCCACCACCAGTATCCGCGTACTGCTGCCGGAAGGCTTCCGCCTGGCCAAACCCATGCCCAAGGCGGGCTGGCAGCTGAGCACGGTCAAGAAAACGGTGGAACCGTTCGACAACCACGGCACCACCGTGCGTGAAGATGTGAGTGAAATCGAATGGCGTGGCGGCAATCTGCCCGACGATTTCTACGACGAATTTGTTTTCCGTGGCACGCTGCCGGCCGGGGCAGGTGAAACCGCCTGGTTTAAAGTGGTACAAAAATGCACGAAGGGCGAGACTCGCTGGGATGAGATTCCAGCCGATGGCAAAGCGGCGGCCAAACCCGCGGCAGGGGTAAAACTGACCCCGCCCGCCAGCCCGGCGCATAGTCACTAAGCCAGCCTGATCCGGTCAAAAAAGGGTGCTTCGGCACCCTTTTGCCTTTTTTTTAGGCAAAAAAATTTTGCCCAGGCAACACCCCGCAAAGCCAGCTATAGCAGGCTTTAAGCCATAAGAATGCCCCTTAGCTACAGACCCTGTCTTTATAAATTCACCCAAAAACTGGAAATTCACCAAGATAATCAGTAACATGCATGTTCCGCCCGCAAGGGCATTGGTTCTTTACTCATGACTATACGACCGATACTGGCCGGGCTGATCGCCTTTGCCACCCTGCCTGCGGCCTATGCCGACAGCTGGAGTGATATCCAAACCGATCACGCTTTAGGCCTTTACCGCGAGCTGGATGACGCCATTGCGCCGGGCTTGGGTACCAAGCTAAACCCGGAGGCAGTACCGCCTTTCCGTAAGCCACCGGCCGTCAAAGCCATCAAAGCGCTCGATATCCCGGTAGTCAAAGCGCCATCTTTCGATGCGCGCCAGGCTGCCACTTTTAACAAACTGATCGCAAAAGTTGCCCGCGAGCAAAAAGTCGATCCCCAGCTGCTACACGCCATCATTGCGGTGGAATCCGGTTACGATCCGGAAGCCCTGTCGCCCAAGGGTGCGCAAGGCCTGATGCAGCTGATGCCGCAAACTGCTGCCCGTTTTGGCGCCAGTAACCCGGCAGACCCGCTGGACAATCTGCGAGCCGGTGCGCGCTACGTGCGCTTCCTGCTGACAGAGTTCAAGCACGATATGCCCCTGGTCATCGCCGCCTATAACGCCGGCGAGGGCAGTGTCAGCAAGTACCGCAACAGTATCCCGCCCTACCCGGAAACACGGATGTACGTGGCCAAGGTACTGGCTTCCTACGAGAAGCGCACAGGCCAGAGCCTGCTGCCTGCAAGCACCGCCACTGTAGGCGGCCGGGTACGCGTGACCTTCCCGGCGGATACACCGCTGTAAGCCAGCTTGCGCCCTGCGCAACAAAAAGGCCGGATCTTTCGATCCGGCCTTTTTATTTTCTCGCGCTAGCGTGCCGCCAGACTGGCGGCCAACCTTTTCAGGCTATGCCAGGCATCGCCCTGCTCTACCCCCTTGATCTGGCGGTCGATGCGCGCACAGGTGGCCAGCGCATCGGTCAGACGGCGCGGGCCGATACGCTGCACCGCCGGCGCTGCCAGCTTTTGCTTATCACCCCACAGGCGCAGCTCGCCCGCCATGTCGCGCACCTGGCGGCCATCTTTCAGGCCACGACCCAGCTTGATCAGCATGCGCACGTCTTCGGTAAACGACCACAACACCAGCACCGGCGCTTCGCCCTCGGCTTCCAGCCCGTCCAGCATTCGGGTCGCACGGGCGGCATCGCCAGCCAGCCAGCTTTCGGACAGGTGGAATACGTCAAAGCGCGCCACGTTGGCCACCGCATCGCGGATATCGGCCAAGCTCAGCTCGCCTTTGGGGTACAGCAGCGCCAGCTTGTCGATTTCCTGCTTGGCGGCCAGCAAGTTGCCTTCTACTCGATCGGCAAAGAACGCAGCGCTGTCGTGCGCCACGCTCTGCCCCTGCGCTTTCAGCCGGCGGCTGATCCAGGCGGGTAGCTCGTTGCGGCCAACCGGGCGCGCCTCTACCAGTACAGCGTGTTTTTCCAGCGCGGCAAACCACTTGGCTTTTTGCTGGGTCTTGTCCAGACGCGGCAGCTGGATCAGCGTGATGGTGTCCTGCGGCGGCTGCGCGGCCAACTGCTGTAGCGCCTCGGCACCTTCGACACCCGGTTTGCCACCCGGGATGCGGATTTCCAGCAGCTTGAGGCTGGCAAACAGCGACACGCTGCTCATGGCATCACGCAGGCGAGACCAGTCAAAATGGCCGCCCTCTACCGTCAGTACCTCGCGCTCCAGATAGCCTGCCTGGCGGGCGCTGGCGCGCAGGGTATCTGCCGCCTCCAGCGCCAGCAACGCCTCCTCGCCATACACCACATAAAGCGGTGCCAGCGGGCCGCGTGCCAGCTGCTCTTTCAGGGCATCAGGGCTGAGTGCTGGCATTGGCAGGCTTGGCAGGCGTCACCGCCGGCAGATAGGACAGGCGGCGCACCAGCTGCTCGGCGGCGTCGCGGCGCATATCGGCCCACAACAGGGCTTCTTCGCGCTCTTTGCCCAGTACCGCGGCATCGCTATAGCTCATCTCGCGGCGCACCACCACAGACATGGGCACAGGCGCGCTGTCAGTCAGGCGCTGTACGGTGGCGTTCACACGGTAGATCAGCAGGTATTCGTTGACCTTGCCACCACGGTTGATGGTGAGAATGTCCTTGCGGCTTTCTTCGTCTTCCACTCGCAGCGTGGCCTGTGCCGTACCCGTTTGCAAGGTCAGGCGGCCATCGCGTTGCAGCGCTGCGCGCAGGGCCTCATCCAGCGAGCCGGTGTTTTGCAGGTTCAGGCTGCTGAACGACAGCGGCCCCAGCGGGGCGGACATGCCGCGCAGATGAAAGCCGCAGCCCGCCAGCAGGCTGATACCCACGGCCAGAACAGCACAATGCAAAGTTCGCTTCATGGCGTGTTACCGATGAAAACGGCGCGGGCCAGGCCGCGCCGTGCACCCGCCCCGGCAGCGTATGCCAGGGCCTGGGTACGGGTTTAAACCACGATGTTGACCAGGCGGCCGGGCACCACGATGATCTTCTTGGCAGGCTTGCCTTCCATGAACTTGATCACGTTCTCGTGCGCCAGCGCAGCGGCTTCGATCACGTCCTTGCCGGCGTCGGCAGCTACGGTCACGCTGCCACGCAGCTTGCCGCACACCTGCACCATCAGTTCGATCTCGCTCTTCACCAGCGCGCTTTCGTCCACCTGTGGCCAGGCCTGGGACAGCAACTCGGTACCCGGTTTCAGGGCGCTCCAGATCGCGTCGGTGATGTGCGGCACGATAGGCGACAGCAAGATCGTGGCGGCTTCCAGCACTTCCTGCGCCACGGCGCGGCCAACGTCACCGCTGGTATCGGCCTTGTCGTAGGTGTTCAGCAGCTCCATCACCGCGGCGATGGCGGTGTTGAATTGCAGGCGGCGGCCGTAGTCGTCGGCCACTTTCTGGATGGTGCTGTGCAGCTTGAAGCGCAGCTCTTTCTGGCTGGCGTTCAGCTCGCCCGCGCTGTACGGCGCGGTGATGCCGGCGGCCACGTGTTCACGGCTCAGCTTCCACAGGCGTTTCAGGAAGCGGAACGCGCCTTCCACACCGGCGTCAGACCATTCCAGGCTCTGCTCCGGCGGGGCGGCAAACATCATGAACAGGCGCGCGGTGTCGGCGCCGTAGTTTTCGATGAATTCCTGCGGGTCCACGCCGTTGTTCTTGGACTTGGACATTTTCTCCACGCCGCCCACCACTACCGGCTGGCCGTCTACGCGGTGGGTCGCGCCGATGATCTTGCCCTTGGCGTCGCGTTCCAGTACCACGTCTTGCGGCGCGATCCAGTCCTTGCTGCCGTTAGGCAGGTCGCGGTAGAAGGTTTCGCAGATCACCATACCCTGGGTCAGCAGGCTCTTGAATGGCTCGTCGCTGTCCACCAGGCCTTCGTCGCGCATCAGCTTGTGGAAGAAGCGCGCGTACAAGAGGTGCAGGATGGCGTGTTCGATGCCGCCCACGTACTGGTCTACCTGCAGCCAGTAGTTGGCCGCAGCCTTGTCCAGCATGGCGGTGTCGCACTGCGGGCTGGCATAGCGGGCGTAGTACCAGCTGGACTCCACGAAGGTATCCATGGTGTCGGTTTCGCGACGGGCTTCGCCACCACACTTGGGGCAGGTGGTTTCGTAGAAGGCCGGCATCTTGGCCAGCGGGCTACCGGCGCCGTCCGGAATCACGTCTTCCGGCAGTACTACCGGCAGGTCTTTTTCCGGCACCGGCACGTCGCCGCAGCACGGGCAGTGGATGACAGGAATCGGGCAGCCCCAGTAGCGCTGGCGGCTGATACCCCAGTCGCGCAGGCGGTACTGGGTTTTCTTGGCGCCGGCAGCTTTGGCTTCCAGGTCGGCCACGATGGCGTCGAAGGCGGCGGCAAAGGCCAGGCCGTCGTACTTGCCGCTGTTGCGGGTGATCAGGCCTTCTTTGGCGCCGTACCAGTCTTGCCAGGTAGTCGCGTCGAAGTTGTCGTCGCCGCTAGCCGGGGCATACACCTGGGTAATCGGCAGGCTGTACTTGTTGGCAAACTCGAAATCGCGCTCGTCGTGCGCCGGTACGGCCATCACCGCGCCTTCGCCGTAGCCCCACAGCACGTAGTTGGCAATCCATACCGGCAGCTTGGCGCCGGTCAGCGGGTGCACCACGAACAGGCCGGTGTCCACGCCTTTCTTTTCCATCTTGGCCACGTCAGCCTCGGCCACGGAGCCGGCTTTGCATTCGGCAATAAATGCCTGCAGCGCAGGGTTGGCCGCGGCGGCCTGGGTGGCCAGCGGGTGCTCGGCAGCCACTGCCACATAGGTGGCACCCATCAGGGTATCCGGACGGGTGGTGTACACCTTCATTTCGCCGGCGTGGCCGATGCTGTCTACGTCGTAGGCAAAGGACACGTCGGAGCCGAAGCTCTTGCCGATCCAGTTGCGCTGCATGGTTTTCACCTGCTCTGGCCAGCCATCCAGCTTGTCCAGGTCGTTCAGCAGCTCGTCGGCGTACTTGGTGATGGCGAAGTAATACATCGGGATTTCGCGCTTTTCCACCAGTGCGCCAGAGCGCCAGCCACGGCCATCCACTACTTGTTCGTTAGCCAGTACGGTCTGGTCTACCGGGTCCCAGTTCACCACGCCGTTTTTCTTGTAGATGATGCCCTTCTCGAACAGGCGGGTGAACAGCCACTGTTCCCAGCGGTAGTAGTCGGGCTTGCAGGTGGCCAGCTCGCGCTCCCAGTCCAGGGCAAAGCCCAGGCTGTCCAGCTGCTTTTTCATGTACTCGATGTTGGCGTAGGTCCACGCGGCCGGTGCGCCACCGTTTTTCATGGCGGCGTTTTCTGCCGGCAGGCCAAAAGCATCCCAGCCCATGGGCTGCAGCACATTGAAGCCTTGCGCGCGTTTGAAGCGGGCCAGCACGTCGGTAATGGTGTAGTTACGCACATGGCCCATGTGCAGCTTGCCGGACGGGTACGGGAACATCGACAAGGCGTAGTACTTGGGGCGGGTGCTGTCTTCCACGGCCTTGAAGGCCGCGGTTTTTTGCCATTTCTGCTGGGCGGCGGCTTCAAGCTCGCGCGGGCTGTATTGTTCTTGCATGGGGATCTCTTGGCGCAAAAAAGCGTGAAAATTCAATCGGGACATTATAACGACGCAGGCTGCCAGTGCCTACACGGCAGCTGGCAGCCTGGCGAAAAAGACCATAGCCGGCCGGCACTCAGGGGCAGGGCTTGCGCTGCCAGCCCTGCGGGCCACGGTAGCAGCGCTGCTCGGCCAGCTGTCGGGTGATGTACCAGCGGCTATCGGCACCACGAATCAGCTGCAGCGACCAGCGCCGCGCGCGCACGCTGTCGTCCAGCAAGCCATCTTGCTGGACGCTCATGCTAACGCGGTCGAACGATTCCGGTTGGCTGCGCTGGCTGATGCGCAGGCGGGCGTACTCGAACTGGCCATCGCGGCCCATGTCGGGCGCCAGGTAGGCCAGCGCCACTTGTACCGGCAGCTCGCCCGGCTGCCCGGTATACAGCGGCCCGCTATCGGCCTGGGCGGTGCCTGCGGCCAAGCCGGCCAGCAGGCACGCGATCAACGTGCGCTTCATGGTGTGTCCTTTCAGCCGTGGCGCAGCAGCGTCCACAGCATTTCGCTGGCCATCACCACCATCAGCACGGCGAAGGCCTTTTTCAGTTTTGCCACCGGCAAGGTATGCGCGGCACGGGCACCCAGCGGGGCGCACAGCACGGTCATCAACATCAATGCCAGCATGGCCGGCAGGTAGATAAAGCCCAGGCTGCCCCACGGCAAGCCCGCCACACTCCAGCCGCTGGACAGGTAACCCAGCGCGCCGGATACCGCAATCGGCCAGCCCAGCGCGGCGCTGGTGGCTATAGCTGTATGCACCGGCACGTTACACCAGCTCATGAACGGTACGCTCATGGAGCCGCCGCCGATACCCACCCAGCTGGACACCATCCCGATGACGCCACCGGCGGCGCCTTTACCCACCAGGCCTGGCATATTCCGGCTGGCCGGCGGCTTGGCGCCGAGAAACATTTGCGCGCCAATGGCGTAGGCGTACACCACAAAAAACCACTTCAGGCCATTACTGGGAATAAACCCTGCCAGCAGGCTGCCGGCAAAGGTGCCCAATACCATGGCCGGCGCCATGCCACGCACGATGGCCCAGCTTACCGCGCCCTTTTTATGGTGCTCGCGTACGCTGGCCACGCTGGTAAACACCATCACCGCCAGCGAGGTACCCACCGCCAGATGCTGTACATAATTGCCGCCCAAACCTGCGGCCTCCAGCACGCCAACCACCACCGGCACAATTACCAGCCCACCGCCCACACCCAGCAAGCCGGCCAGAAAGCCGGCAATGGCACCAAAACCCAGCAGTACGGCAAACATCGTTAAAGACAACATCAGAAAACGTGCTCCTGCAGATAGGCCCATTGTTCGGGCGTGACGGGGGTAATAGACAAACGGTTGCCGCGCGCCAGCACGGTCATGTCCTGCAAGGACTCATGCTGACGCAATTCAGCCGGTGACACCAGCCGGGTTTTGCGCACGAAACGTACGTCTACGCATTGCCAGCGCGGCTTGTCGGGCGGGGATTTGGGGTCGAAGTAAGGGCTGGCCGGGTCGAACTGGCTGGGGTCGTCGTGCGCAGGCGCCACCACCTCGGCAATGCCGGCAATACCCGGCTCGGGGCAGGACGAGTGCCAGAACAGCAGCAAATCGCCCGGCTGCATCTGGTCGCGCATGAAGTTGCGCGCCTGGTAGTTACGCACACCGGTCCACACAAAGTGGCGCTGCGGCGCGGCTTGCAGGTGGTCGATGCCCACATCGTCGGGCTCGGATTTCATCAGCCAGTAGGCCATGAGGGTCCTTTCACGCGCGGCATGCGCTCAGGCAAAACGATGCAGGCCGCTTTCGGTCAGAAGGTAGTCGAGGCGAACGTCCCACGGCTCGCGCGGCACACGGGCCACGCGCTGGCAGTCGTAGGCCACACCCACCAAAAGCGGCTTGCCATAGCGCGGGTGACGGCGGCGGAAGGCCAGCGTGCTGTCGTAGAAACCGCCGCCCTGCCCCATGCGGTAGCCGTCGGCGTCGATGCCCAGCAAGGGCACAAACAGTACGTCCAGCCGCTCGGCGCGCAGCTGCGGGCCGGCGTACTCGGCAATGCCGTAGCGCGGGTGGGTATACCAAAGGTTGGCCGCACCCAGGCGGGCAAACCACAGCCGGCGCCCGCGCTGCGGGATCACCGGCAGGTACAGCGCCGCACCACGGCCGCGCGCGGCGGCCATCAGCGGCGCCATGTCCAGCTCGCTGCCGGCGGCGATATAGGCACCCAGGTGCTTGCCGCGGCATAACAAGCGCGAGGCATGGCGGGCAATGGCGCGGGCGGCCTGCTGGCGATAGGCACGCGGCAAGGCCATACGGGCGCGGCGCAGCGTTTTGCGCAGCTGTGCCTTGGCGCTAAGCAGGTCGGCGGCTGTCATCGGGTATCAGAGGGAAAACGGGGGGAGTCCCCCGCGAGTGTCGATCCGGCAAAATTCGCTTGTACCCTGTTTCCAGGGTGGTCGCCCGCCCGTTGCTTCGGGCACATCCGGCTAAGGGACGCGGCACACCTGCAACCATGGCTAGCAACCGTAGCGAACGCATTGGTACAAAGGAATTTGGGAGCCTTCTCGAACACCGCAGGGGGTAGACGGATGTTCTGTACTACGAGAGCAGGCCTTGCTGGCCGGCGCTTAGCGCCTGGTCTGCTGCCTCGCTCATACTGCGTATTTTACGCTGGATTGCGGCCATCTCCAAGCCACCATCGCCTACTTTCACTTTCAACAGATCGTGGGCAATGTTCAGCGCAGCCATGATGGCGACCTTGTCAGTATCCATCACGCGGCCAGTGGCTTGAATACTATCGATTTTTTCGCCCAGCAGGCGCACGGCCTGCTCCAGCGTTTCGCGCTCTTCTGCCGGGGTGCCAATGGAAAAATGGCGGCCCAGCAGGGTAACGTCCACCTGAACCACGTCGCTCATGCTTCGTTCTCCTTCGGCAAGCGGTCAATCAGAAGGGTCACGCGGTGGCGCGTTTCTTCCAGATTGAACTTCATCTCGGCGTTTTCACGCATGGCTTCGGCCAGCGCCGAGGCAAAGCGGCTATTTTGGGTTTCCAGCTCGTGAATGCGCGCAATCAGCGCAGCGACACGGCCTTCCAGATATTCGAGTTCGTGTTCCATGGCGGCGAGAATAGCCAAGCGCTACGGGGGCGTCAAACCCAGCTTGCGCCTGGCATGATCCAGAGTGCTACACAGTTGTTCGGCAGCCCCGGCCAGACGCGGGCCGGGACGGCTTATCGTGTCCTGATCCAGGGTAAGTTGCAAGCCTTGCGCGACGGCGGGCAGCTGCGGCCAACGTTGCCAGCGGGCATGGTTGGCCGCATTAAACGCCAGCATGACCTGCGGGCGCGCCAGTACTACCGCCTCGATACTGACCTGCGGCGCAGGCAGGGCAGCCCCGGCAAACACATTGTGGCCACCACACAGGGTAATGAGCGAGCCCAGAAAACTGTGCTTGCTCACGGTAAAAACGGGGTTGTCGCCTATTTGCATAAATACCGACACTGGCGCGCTACGGCGATAACGCTGCTGCAGGCCGGCGATGCGGCGCTCGAACGCCGTGGCCTGCGCGTCGGCCTGGGCGGCGTGGCCGGTCAACTGGCCCAGATCGCGCATCTCACGCGGAATGTCAGCCAGCTGCAGCGGGGCGCTGATATACACCGGCACACCCATATCGCGCAGCTTTTGCACGGTGCGCGGGTTGCCGCCATCGCGCCAGGCCACGATCAGATCCGGCTGTTGTTGCAGGATGGCTTCGATGCTCAGACCGCTATAGCCGCCGACACGCGGCAGCTGGCGCGCGGCTGGCGGGTAATCGCTGTAATCCACCGCCGCCACCAGCTGGCTACCCGCGCCAATGGCGTACAGGTTTTCCACCGCGTGCGGCACCAGCGCCACCACACGGCGCGCGGGTGCGGGCAGTACCACACTATTGCCCTGCGCATCGCGCACCGATACCGCCGCCATGGCCGGCGCCGCCAGCCATAGCGCAGCCGCCCATAGCCGCCACCTCATGCCGCGCCTTTCAAGACCAAAGGTTGGCCGCAGGCCACCAGCGTGACGCGCTGGCATACCGCTGCCACGTCCTGGTTCAGCCGCCCCAGCTCGTCGACAAAATGGCGGGTTTCCGCCCCCAGCGGCACCACGCCCCAGCCCACCTCGTTGCTCACCAGCACGATCTGCGCCGGCGGCGCGGCCAACACCGCCAGCAAGCTGCTGCGTTGCTGCTGCCAGGCGTCGGCGTCGAACTGGCCGTGCTCGTCGAAAAAGCGCATCAGCCACATGCCCAGGCAATCCACCAGCACCAGGCTACCCGGGGCGGCCTGCTGCAGCGCCTCGCCCAGCTTGCGGCCAACCTCGGCCAGGCCCCAGTGCGCCGGACGTCGCGCCCGATGGTGGGCGATGCGCTCGGCAAAGGCCGCATCGCTACGGCGCTCGGCGGTGGCCACGTAGCACACGGCGCCGGCGTGCTGCAGCGCCAGGCTTTCGGCGTAGCGGCTTTTGCCGCTGCGGGCACCGCCGCTGATCAGGTGGGTAGTGGTCATGGTGTGTATTCCTGTCAAAACCGGCTCGGGGCGGGCAAGGTAAGACAAACCCCGCTGCCAAGGCAAGCGGGGCGGGGTTGGCCGCACACGGGCGGCCAGCAGGCAAGACCCCGCGCCAGCGGGGTGCAGGCACGTGGGCTTACTGGGCGTAGCGTACGCCGACAAACCAGCCACGGCGCGGCTGATTGTAGTCTTTTACCGTTTCGTAACGCTTGTCACCCACGTTGGTCAGCTTGGTATTCAGCGTCCACTGCTTGTCCAGCTGGTAGTCGGCACCCAGGTTCACCACGCCGTAGCCGCGCAGGTACTCGGTATTGGCCGTGCTGGTAGGGCGCTTGCCGGCGGCACGCAGCTCGGCGCTCAGCGTAGTGCGGTCCAGCGCCAGACTGGCGGTAACGCCACCGTGCAGCTTGCTGCGGTACTGCAGTATCTTGCCGGTTTTCTCGTCGCGCGCACGCTGCGAGGTCACGTTGGCCGCCAGGTTGATACCGGCGATCACGGTGCTGCCTTCCAGCGTCTGGCCGGTGATGTGGGCTTTATCGATATTGATCACGCTGGAATAGTCGGCGTTACCGGCGATCAGGTTTTCAATACGGTTATCAAAGGCGGTGAACTTCACGCTGTTGCTACCCTGGCGCCACTGCGCGGACAGCTCGCGGTTACGCGCTTCTTCCGGTTTCAGCTTGGGGTTGCCCTGGTAGCCAAAGGACAAAGGCCAGTACAGGTCATTGAAGCTTGGCGCCTTGAACGCTGTACCGTAACCCACGCGCAGCAGCCAGCCGGCAGCAGGAACAAAGCCGTAGCCGACCTGGCCGGTACGATGGCCGCCAAACTGCGAGTTGTCGTCATAACGCACGCTACCCTGCAGGCGGTGGGCACCAAACTCGCCCTGATAGCCGGCAAACGCGGCGTTCACACTACGGCGGGTCTGGGTGAAGGCCGTGCTGCTGAGGACGTGCTGCTCGGTGTTGACCAAACCCAGCGCCAGCAGGCCGGCACTGCCCAGGCTCAGATCATTCTGCCACTGCCACTCATTCTGGCGGGTTTCATAGTAGCTACTGGGCTTCACGAAGTTGCCGTTGGTATAGTTCAGCGACTTGTCGGCGCTATAGCTGTAACGCAGGCTACTGTTCCAGTGTTCGCCCAGACGGTTTTTCAGCTCCAGGCTCTGGCCTACCAAGCGGGAGTTGGCTTCGTCCTGCGCCTTGGCCGAACCGTCGTATTCGTTAACGCTTTCCGACTGGAACGCCGTCAGGTTCAGGCTGTGGCCAGGCGCCAGCTGGTGCTGCACGCTGGCGTTGTAGGTGGTGTTCTCGTAGCCGTCACGGTCCGGGTTATAGGTAGGCAGACGGTTGCTGCGCGCCGAAATGCCTTCGGTACGATTATGGCTAAAGGCCAGGTTGAACGCGGTACGGTCTACCTTGCCGGAGATACCGGCGCCCACGACACGCTTGCCTTCGGCACCCACGCCCACGTTGGCCGACAGCGCTGGCGCGCCGCTGCCGCGCTTGGTAAAGATCTGCACCACGCCGCCGATGGCGTCGGCACCGTACAGGCTGGATGCCGGGCCGCGCAGGATCTCGATGCGCTCGATGGCGTCCGGGTTCAGGTATTCCAGCGAGGTCGTCCCTGCTGTAGCCGAAACAACGCGCACGCCGTCAATCAGCACCACGGTCTGTTTGGCCGTAGCGCCGCGCAGCATCAGGCTGCTGCTCTTGCCTTCGCCACCGTTGCTGTAGAACTCCACGCCAGCTTCGCGACTGAGCAGCTCGGCGACGGTGAGGTTGCCGGACTGCGCGATTTCCTCGCGGCCCAGCACGGTGATATCGGATAGCACTTTGGCCACCGGGGTGGTGGTACGCGTGGCGGTTACGACCACTTCATCCAGGGTGACAGGCTGGTTGGCCATGGCGGCCTGGGCACAGGCCAGCGCTACCAGCGTGGCCAGGGGTTTGCTTTTGAACATGTAGACACACTCCGTAATGACAAAAAGGGAGTGCGGAGAAATAAAAGGACACAAGCGCACTGCCGGCAGGCACCGGTAGCAGGCTGTCTTATCGCCTCCCCGCGATACTCCAGCAAGACGCGATTCCGCCGCGTCTATTGCAGGCCGGTCTCCGGGCTGGGCCATTCGGCATCGTGCCTTCCCACCCTGCGGGGCAGTGGCTTGTACGATGCCTGGAGCGCGTACGCTCAGGCCTTACCGTTGCGGGGGCAGCGCCGGTCTTTCACCGGCTTCCCGTTTCACCTGCCCACGCCGTCTGGGCGTGGCAGGCACCTGCAAGCGACCATTATAACGGGATGCTGCGCCGCAGAACGCCAGCGCGGGAAATTAAACCATCTGCATGAAGCCCCCATTGCCAGCTGCGCTGCGCTGTCGTATGGTCTGCCCGTTCGCCTGCCCTGCAGGCCAGGAAATCATGCAAGGACCCCACATGCCACGTATCCCCGCCCCCAATCTGTCTACCCGCCAAGCCGCCGAAGCCCGCCAGCAGCAGCTGACCAAACCCGCCGGCAGCCTGGGCAAACTGGAGCAGCTCGCCATCACCCTGGCCGGGCTGCAGGGGCGCGACATCCCGCTACCGCTGTCGCCGGCCATTACCGTGTTTGCCGGCGACCACGGCGCCTGCGCCGAGGGCGTATCGGCTTTCCCGCCAGAAGTCACCGGCGCCATGGTGGCCAACTTCGTCCACGGCGGTGCCGCCATCAGCGTACTGGCGCGTGCCAACCAGGCACGGCTGGAAGTGGTGGATGCCGGCGTGGCCAGCGACCTGTCCGCCCTGCCCATCGTGCACGCCAAGGTACGTGCCGGCAGCGGCAACCTGCGCCGTGAAGCGGCCATGAGCCGCCAGGAGGCCGAAGCCGCGCTGCAGGTTGGCCGCGACGCCGCCCGCCGCGCCATAGCCGACGGTGCCACGCTGCTGATTGCCGGCGACATGGGTATTGGCAACACCACGCCGTCTGCCGCGCTGATTTGCCGCCTCACCGGCCACAGCGTGGAGGCCATTGTGGGCCGCGGCACCGGCGTCAGCGATGCCGGCCTGGCGGTAAAACGCCAGGTCGTGGCCGATGCGCTGGCCCGCGTGGCCGGGCAAACGCTGGACGGCCACGGCGTACTGGCCGAGCTGGGCGGGCTGGAAATCGCCGCCATGGCCGGTTTTTATCTGGAAGGCGCGCGCCAGGGCGTACCGCTGTTGCTGGATGGCTTCATCAGCACCGCTGCCGCGCTGGTAGCCCACGCCATCGACGCCGATATCGCCCCATGGCTGCTGGCCAGCCATTGCTCGCAGGAAACCGGCCACGCGCTGGCACTACAGGCGCTGGGCCTGAGCCCGCTGATCGACCTGGGCTTCCGCCTGGGCGAAGGCAGCGGCGCCGCCGCCGCGCTGCCACTGCTACAGCAAGCCATCGCGCTGCACGCCGGCATGGCCACCTTTGCCGAGGCCGGCGTGGCGGGCAAAAGCGCCTGATAACCGCCACAAGGCCATCGCCCGGGTGGCCACTGACGGGTATCCTTGCCAAAGCTGCGCCGCAGGCGGGCCCAAAATGCCTGCTGCGGCGAGTCGGCGTTTCTCATGTACTTTTGTGGCCAGGAGGCTTGCTGCATGAACCCCTATACCCTCACCCTGCTGCGCCACGGCGACATCGACCACCAAGGGCGGCTGATCGGCCACACCGACCTGCCGCTCACCGCACAAGGCCAGGCCGATATGGCGGCCAGCTGGCAGCGCATCGTGCAGCTGGCGCCGGTCAGCTGCATGGCCACCTCGCCACTGCTGCGTTGCCGCGAATTTGCTGTACAACAAGCGCTGGCCAGCCGCGTGCCCTTGCACGTGGCCCCGGCCTTGGCCGAGTGCCACTTTGGCGCCTGGGAAAACCGCCCGCTGGCCGATATCAGCGCCACCACGCCAGACTGGCAAACGTTACTGGCGCGCGGCCTGCTCACGCCGGAAGGCGGGGAAAGCTTCGATGCTTTCCGCACCCGTGTGCTCACCGGCTTTGCCGAGTGGATGCAGCAGGCACGCGGCAGCCACCGCGTACTGGTGAGCCACGGCGGCGTCATCAATGTGCTGCTGGCCGAGCTGCTGGGCACCGAGTTCAACGTGGCCCGGCTGATGGCGGTACAGCGCGGCGGCTTTGCCCAGCTATCGATTCTGGATGGCCACCCGGCCTACCTGACACGGCTGGAATCGCCGCAGCCAGCCAGCTAGCCCACAAGCCACACACAGGCTACCCACGGGCAGCCCACCGCTTACCCACAACCTTATCCACAGCTTATTGCCCATGCGCACCCTCATCCTGGCGATCCAGTTTCTTACCCGCCTGCCCACGCCGCAGCTGAAAACCTTCGACCCGGCGTGGCTGGCCGACGCCGCGCGCTGGTTTGCCCCGGTGGGTGTGCTGGTGGGTGCCATCGTATGGCTGGCGGTGCTGGCGGGCAGCCTGGTGGATCCCTGGTTGGCCGCATTGGCCGGCCTGCTGGCCTGGCTGTGGGTCACTGGCGGCCTGCACATCGACGGTCTGGCCGACCTGGCCGACGCGCAGGGCGCAGCGCACCGCTCGCGCGAACGCTTTCTTGAGGTGCTGAAAGACCCGCATCTGGGCAGCTTTGGCGTACTGAGCCTGGCCACGCAGCTGATAGTGAAACTGGTGTTGCTGATGCTGCTGGTGAAGCTGGGCGCGACTGGCCTGGGCGGCTTGCCGGGTACGCTGGTTTCCCCGGATGTGTCTGCGGCTTATCCGGGCTACCACGGCGCCCAGGACGGCATCGCAGCGTTGAAAAGGTTGGCCGCCACGCTGGGCGGGCTGGTACTGGTACCAGCCTGGGCGCGGCTGTTCACCGTGGCGTGGTCGGCCACGCTGCCAAGCCTGGCGGCGGGTAGCGGCGAACGCTTTGCCTGGCGCCCGCACTGGCTGAGCTTCTGGCTGTGTGGCCTGCTGTTGGCAGCCGCCAGCGCCTGGCTGGCACCGGTACTACTGCTGGCACCACTGGCAGGGGTGTTCTGGTGGGCCTACCTGAAGCGCAAACTGGGCGGCATGACCGGAGACTGTCTGGGTGCCGGCATCGAGGTATGCGAAAGCCTGCTGCTGCTGGCGCTGGTGGTGGCAGCACACTGATCGCATTGACATGAAACATGTCATCATGATGAGATATTGAAAACCATTCTCAATATCCAGCATGAAACTCGACAGCTTTGGCCTGGCGGCCGTCATCGTCATCCCAGTCAGCACCGTGCTCGTGTGGGTGGTAGCGCACTTCGCGCTGCCTGCCCTGCCCGTCTTGCTCGGCGGCGTTTTGCTCAGCCTGCTGCTGGCGCTGCGCATCAAACCGCTGCCATGGTCAGCCTTGCCCGCCGCGCCGTCACGCTGGCAGCAAGCGCTGAACCTGGCCGTGTGGCCCATCCTGACGCTGCCGTGGCTGCTACCGCAAGCCACGCTGCTGTTCGATGTCGTGTTCAGCTGTTGGATAGTCACCACGCAAACGCTGGCCTGGCGTCAACAGGGCACGCTGGCGCTAGGTTGGCCGCAACGCACGCTATGGCTGATCGCGGCCGCCTTGTTTCTGCTGACCAGCCTGCTCGCCAGTGATAGAAGCGTACTGGCGCTGGTATTCGGCGTCTTGTTCGGCTGGGTAGGCCTCAGCGGCCGCCGCCCGCGCTGGGGCAGCCCGCCACCGCAGGCATGAAAAACCGCGCCGGGCAGGCTGCCGGGCGCGGTGCGGGTAGTGCGGCCAACCTTGGCCGCCGGGTCTAGCGTCAGAGCTGGCCCGCTACCTTCTTGTTGCGCATCAGGCACAGCATGTCACAGGCGATGTGCGCCGCCGCAATGGCGGTGATTTCGCTCTGGTCGTAGCTAGGCGCTACTTCCACTACGTCCATGCCGACGATGTTGAGGTCGCCCAGGTTGCGGATGATCTTCAGCGCCTGCGCGGTGGTCAGGCCGCCCGGTACCGGCGTGCCGGTGCCCGGCGCGGCGGACGGATCCAGGCAGTCGATATCGAAGGTGACGTACACCGGCGCGTCGCCGATGGTTTTCTTGATCTCGGCGATGGTAGCGTCCACGCCGTTATCGTGTACCCACGGCGCGCCCAGCACGTTCAGGCCCATGAAGTCGTCGTTCCAGGTGCGGATGCCGACCTGTACCGATTTGGCCGGGTCGATCAGGCCTTCTTTCACCGCCTTGTAGAACATGGTGCCGTGGTTCAGGCTGTCCGGCTCGTCGTCCGGCCAAGTGTCACAGTGCGCATCGAAGTGCAGCAGCGCCAGCGGCTTGCCGTACTTTTCGGCGTGTGCAATCAGCAGCGGGTAGGTGACAAAGTGGTCGCCGCCGAAGGTCAGCATCTTGGCGCCGCTGGCCAGGATGGTACGCGCGTGTTCGATGATGGACGGCTTGATGGTGAGCGGGTTGTGCGCATCGAACCAGCAATCGCCGTAATCCACTACGGCCAGGTCTTCAAACGGGTCGAAGCCCCACGGGTAGGGCTTGAGCTCGGCCAGCTGCACGCTGGCGGCACGGATGGCCTGCGGGCCCATGCGCGCACCGCTGCGGAAGGTCACCGACAGGTCCAGCGGAATGCCGGATACCACCACGTCCACGCCTTCCAGGTTGCGCGTGTAGTTGCGGCGCATGAAGGACAGCACGCCAGCGTAGGTGTTTTCGATGGAAGAGCCGTACAGGCTTTGGCGGCGGATGGCACCGTCGCCACGGATTTGATCGTCAGACATGTTCGCTCCACAAAAAGAGCACGCCGTAGTGACGCCACGGCGATTACCGTCCATCTGTACAGCCGACGGTTTGAGGCTGGCGCACCCCGCGGCACGCAGCGCGAAGTGTGACGCCAGCGGCGCCACACGGCAAGTTTTATCACCATGATCGCCACAGCATCCATCCTGGCCTGTTGATGGCAGACACACCCCGGGCGCTGGCCATGCGTGGCGTGCCCTGATGCTGGCACGCGGCCATGAAAAAACCGCCCCGATCTCTCGGGGCGGTCTGCCTTTGCGCTACGGTAGACTTAGCTGCCGATCACACCACCATCGAGCTTGCGCACCACCACGGTGGCGGCGCGTGGACGGCCGGCTTTCGGGCCATCCGGCCAGCTGGAAATGGCCAGCGGCTTGGCCGGGTCATTGCGCTCGTCAGCCGGTTCGCCCGGGTGCTGGATGTTGACGAACATGGTCTTGTTGTCCGGGGTAAAGGCCAGACCGGTGATTTCACAACCATTCGGCCCGGTAAGGAAGCGGCGGAATTCGCCGGTTTCCGGCACCACGGCCAACATCTGGTTGTTGCCCATGTCCTTGTATTCTTTCATGTTGACGGTAGAGGTCGACACGTCGGTTTGCACCCACAGCACGCCCAGCTGGTCGAACTTCAGGCCGTCCGGGCTACCGAAGGCATCGCCCTTGATATTGCCCACGTGTTCTTGCTTGGCTGCGTCCGGGCGGCCGGCCAGTGCAAAAATATCCCACTTGAAACCAGCGCTGGTGGCATCGCCGCCGTTTTCTTGCCAGCGGATGATATGGCCGAACAGGTTGGCATTACGCGGATTGGCCGCATCGGCACCCGGCTTGCCTTCCTTGCCGCGATCGCTGTTGTTGGTCAGTGTGCAGTACACCTCGCCAGCTTTGCGCGGGTTAACGGCAATCCACTCCGGGCGGTCCATCTTGGTGGCGCCGGCAATGTCGGCAGCCATACGGGCCTTGATCACCACGTCGCCCTGGTTGGCAAAGCCCTTGTCGGCGGTCAGGCCGTTCTGGCCGGCCACCAGCGGCAGCCAGCTACCGCTGCCGTCCGCGTCGAAACGCGCCACGTACAGCGTACCTTCTTCCAGCAGCTGCATATTGGCCTTGCGGTTTTTCGGGTCGTACTTGTTCTTGGAAACAAACTTGTAGATGTATTCGAAGCGCTGGTCGTCGCCCATGTACACCACCACATGGCCGTTGGCCGCGATGGTGGTGGTGGCGCCTTCGTGCTTGATACGGCCCAGTGCGGTGCGCTTCACCGGCTTGGCTTTCGGGTCGAACGGGTCGATTTCTACCACCCAGCCAAAGCGGTTGGCTTCGTTGGGGTTCAGCTGCAGGTCAAAGCGGAAGTCTTCCCACGCCCACTTATAGCCGGCACCGGTAGGGGAAATGCCGTAGCGTTTTTCCAGGTCGGTCAGGTTGCCGGACTCGTTGGCAAATACGCCGTCGAAGTTTTCTTCGCAGGTGAGGTAAGTGCCCCACGGGGTCGGGCCGCTAGCACAGTTCTGGAAGGTACCCAGGATTTCTACTGCTTGCGGGTCCGCTTCGGTTTTCATCAGGTCGTGGCCACGTGCCGGGCCGCCAATGGCGATCGGGGTATTGGCGGTAATGCGGCGGGCGTACTTGGACGGACGCACAACTTGCCAGCCTTTGCCGGTGGCTTCCACTTCAACAATGGAAACACCCACCGCGGCCTGGGCTTTCTTCACTTTATCGCCGCTCCAGCCGTTCATGCCGTTTACGTGCAGCAGGCCGTCGTCGGTGTATTCGTGGTTAATCGCCAGCAGGCCGTGCTTGGAGCCGGTGGCACCCAGTGGCAGCGGGTAGTAGTGCATGCCGTCGTGGTGCATGCCGGCCTGGGCTTCTTGCTCGGCGGCGGTATTGGAGGCGTCTTGCTTGAACGCCGGCATATTGCCGGGAATACCCACCGGGTCGCCCCAAGCGTACAACACTTCAGCGGTGTAGCCTGCCGGTACGACTACCTTGTCTTCAAAACCGAATGGCACGGGTGCAAAACCCAGCTTGGGTGCCGCCAGGGTACCGACACCCTGTGCTGCTTCGGCCAGCGTGGTAAATGTGCCGGTAAACAAGCCGGCCATACCCAGTGCGCCGGTACCTTGCAACAGGCCGCGGCGCGACAGGCGCGCTTCCAGCACATCGGACAGTGCCGGGTTATTACAGGTATTGGCGGTGTCATTCACACCGTGGTGTTTGATTTTGTAGCCGTCTGACATGTGGGACCCCATCGCTGCAAGCGTTGAAATGAACGTTGCAACCTTAAGGTATCTTTGTGACAGTACGATCAAGGCAATATGTCCATAACATGACACGTCATGGTTGGCCGCAATAAAAAAGGCAGACTCTCGTCTGCCTTTGTCTCCCGCCTAGCGGCACGCCTGGACCGGTATGCCTGGTAGCAGCCGCTTTTGTAGCGCTTTGAGTTTGCTGGCGGTAGCCTCGTCCAGCTGGCGGAAGCTCAGCGTGGTGACTTTCACCACATCACCGCGACTATCCACTTTGGCCTTGTCGTAACCGGCGGCCTTCAGACGCTTCACCAGTGCCTGCGCGCCCTCTTCGCGGCCAAACAGGCCCAGCGACAAATGGCCCTTGAACTCGCCGGCGGTCTGCACGATGTAGCTGTCAAAACCTTTGGCCTTCAGCTCGGCTACCAGTGTCTGGGTTTCTGCCTGTGTGGCTAGCGGCGGGTAGAACACCCAGGTCTTGCCCGAGCCACGGCGCTGGTCTACGACGCTGGCCTGTGGCGGGCTGGACAACTTCAGCAAGGGCACACCACCTTGCACACGCGCCAGCTGTTGCGGGTCCAGCCCACCCCAGCTGTAGCACAGTGTCGCGGCGGCCGGTTTGGCATCAGCGACTTTGGTCTCGGCCGGTTTCGCAGCCTTGTCATCTGCTTTAGCTTCCTGCACTTTGGTTTCAGGCTTGGCGGCCAGCACTGCGGGCTTGGTCTCTTTCGGCGCAGCTACCGTTGCAGTGGCACTGGCCACAGCGGGTGGCGCCGGCATGGCCTCGGCCTGCGGCATGCTGCTGGCGATATCGGTCGCCGGCGCGCTGGCTTCTGGCGCACTGGCTAGCAGCGGCTTCCAGTTAGCCGGCAGCATTTTCAGCTGTGCTGCATTGACTTCCTGCGCGTGAATATCCACTTCGGGCTTTTGTTTCAGCGCGCCATACAGCGCGGCCAACAGGTTGACCACTACCAGCGTTCCAATAAACCACTTCATGAGCCGTTCGCCACGTTTGCTAAACCATAGATGACAAGATTATCCACGATACGGGCATCAAACGGGAGGTGTGGCCGCAACAAAGCCGCGTCACCACCGGTGAGCAGCACCTGCGGTGCCTGCTGCCGCTGTGCGGCCAACCTGCGTACCACACGCTCTATCGCCCCGCACAAGGCATCGACCACCCCGGTAGCCAATGCGTCTTCCGTACCCTGTGGAAAGTCACACACCTGCCCTGCCGCTCGATCCAGTTGCGCAGTATTGTGCGCCAGTGCCTGCAGCATCAGGCGGTAGCCCGGCAGGATGTCACCGCCCAGATAGTCACCGTCGGCCGTCAGCACTTCAATCGTCAGCGCGGTACCTGCACTGGCAATCACGACATCATCCGCACAGAGCTGACGGGCACCCAGCACGGCTAGCCAGCGGTCGGCCCCCTGCTCGGCCACTTGCCGGTAGTGATTGCGCACACCCAGTGCGGCCGGCTGTGCGCGCTGCCATTGCACGGCACAGGGTGCGGCGTCTGTAATAGCTGCACGCACGCTGCTACTGGCCACATTGGCTGCCAATACAGCGTCTACTGCCAGGCTGTGCCAATGCGCGGCCAACTGGCCCAGATCCGCATGCGGCAAGGCTTGTACCGGGGACAAGGTTTCACCATCCCACAGCGCCCACTTGACCCGGCTGTTGCCCGCGTCGATCAGCAGCTTCATGGCTGCGGCCTCAGGCTGACTTCACCTACGTGGAACACGCGCGGCCCGTCGGCGGTATCCACCTGCAAGGCACCGCTCTCATCCACCCCGATAGCCATACCGTCCACCGGCTGCCCGTGGCTGAAAGTCAGCCGTACCGGTTGCTGCAGGTAGGCGGCCAAACCCAGCCACTCGTCGCGGAAAGCAATAAAACCCTCGCGGTCAAACTGGCTCAATACTTGCGCCAGCTGGTTCAATAGCGCCGCCATCAGTTCATTGCGGCCAACCTTGATGCCGGCATCCGCCAGGTTAGCCACCGGCTGGTCAACCTCACCCGGGTTAGCCACATTCAGGCCGATACCAATCACCACGGCTGCCGGGCCTAAGGCATCGCCAGACAGCTCGATCAGGATACCCGCCAGTTTGCGGCCATCCAGCAATACATCGTTAGGCCACTTCAGGCTCACCGGGGCGCCAAACTCGCGCAGAGCACGCACCATGGCAATCCCCACCACCAACGACAAGCCGGCCAAACCGGACAAACCCCGCTCGAAGCGCCACAGCAAGGAGAAGGTCAAGCCTGCGCCCAGGCGCATCTGCCAGCGCCGCCCCAGCCGGCCACGGCCAGCCGTCTGCCTCTCGGCGGCCAGCACCAGACCATGCGGCGCACCTTGTGCGGCACGGGTCATCAGCTGGGTATTGGAGGAGTCAATCTGCTCGGCCAGTGCCAGGGTAAACACGTTGGCCGCATACTCATCCAGCGCGGCACGAATGCTGGCCACATCCAGCAAGGCAAAGGGCTGTGGCAAACGATAGCCCTGACCACGCACGCTGAATACTGTCAGGCCGAACTCGTTTTCCAGCTGGTGCACCGCCTGCCACACCAAAGTGCGCGAGCAGCCCAGCTGCTGTGCCATGGCCTCACCGGAATGGAACTTGCCATCTGCCAGCGTACGCAATACCGCAAAAGCCAGGTCGCTCATTGGCCTTCCACGGTACGGATTTTCTTGATGGTTTCGGTAGTAGAGGTCGCAAACAAAAACGGGATGGAATGCACGCTACCGCCACGTGCCAGCGTTTCGGCACTACCGACGATCTTGTCCGGCGCCCAGTCACCACCTTTTACCAGCACATCCGGCTTGACCAACTCTATCAACTCGGCCGGGGTATCGCTATCAAACCAGGTCACCAGATCCACGCTTTGCAAGGCGGCCAGCACCGCGGCGCGATTCAGTTCGTTATTGATGGGGCGATCATCCCCTTTGCCTAGGCGCTTGACCGAGGCATCGGTATTCAGGCCCAGCACCAGGCTGGCACCCAGCGCCCGGGCCTGCGCCAGGTAGGTCACATGGCCGCGGTGCAAAATATCAAAGCAGCCATTGGTAAATACCACCGGCCGTGGCAAAGCCGCCAGCTTTTCAGCGAGCTGCTCCGGAGGACAGATTTTTTGTTCGAAATCCGGCGAGGGGTACGACATGCTCATCCTTTCTGCCACTTGTGCACACCACAGGCTACACAATGGCCATCGTCTCTTTGTAATCGCGCAAGCATACCACCCGTATGGCGCCGTACCCAATGCAAAAAGCCCGGACCATAGGGTCCGGGCTTCGTCATGGGGTTCTGGCAATGTCCTACTTTCACACCGGCAATCGGCACTATCATCGGCGCTAGAGCGTTTCACGGTCCTGTTCGGAATGGGAAGGCGTGGAGCCACTCTGCTATGGTCACCAGAAAAACTGTTTGTTTACCTCGCTGGGTAAACCAACGCCCAGACCTATGGTCTGGGCGTCTGTATGGGGCGTCTGGCGGTGTCCTACTTTCACACAGGAATCTGCACTATCATCGGCGCTGAGGCGTTTCACGGTCCTGTTCGGAATGGGAAGGCGTGGGACCACCTCGCTATGGCCACCAGACATAAACTGTCACAAACTTGAAGAAGCCAGGCTGGAAACCTTCCAGCCGGTAGAATTTTCTTGTATCAACCAGCGCTTCATCATCAACAAAGCAACTCAAATGATAGGATCAAGCCTCACGAGCAATTAGTATCGGTTAGCTTAACGCCTCACAGCGCTTCCACACCCGACCTATCAACGTCCTGGTCTCGAACGACTCTTCAGGGAGGTCAAGCCTCCAGGGAAGTCTCATCTTCAGGCAAGTTTCCCGCTTAGATGCTTTCAGCGGTTATCTCTTCCGAACTTAGCTACCCGGCGATGCGACTGGCGTCACAACCGGTACACCAGAGGTTCGTCCACTCCGGTCCTCTCGTACTAGGAGCAGCCCCCGTCAAACTTCCAACGCCCACTGCAGATAGGGACCAAACTGTCTCACGACGTTTTGAACCCAGCTCACGTACCACTTTAAATGGCGAACAGCCATACCCTTGGGACCGGCTACAGCCCCAGGATGTGATGAGCCGACATCGAGGTGCCAAACTCCGCCGTCGATGTGAACTCTTGGGCGGAATCAGCCTGTTATCCCCGGAGTACCTTTTATCCGTTGAGCGATGGCCCTTCCATTCAGAACCACCGGATCACTATGTCCTGCTTTCGCACCTGCTCGACTTGTCGGTCTCGCAGTTAAGCTACCTTTTGCCATTGCACTATCAGCACGATTTCCGACCGTACCTAGGTAACCTTCGAACTCCTCCGTTACACTTTGGGAGGAGACCGCCCCAGTCAAACTGCCTACCATGCACTGTCCCCGATCCGGATCACGGACCAAGGTTAGAACCTCAAACACACCAGGGTGGTATTTCAAGGACGGCTCCACTGAAACTAGCGTTCCAGCTTCATAGCCTCCCACCTATCCTACACAAGTCTGTTCAAAGTCCAATGCAAAGCTACAGTAAAGGTTCACGGGGTCTTTCCGTCTAGCAGCGGGTAGATTGCATCTTCACAAACATTTCAACTTCGCTGAGTCTCAGGAGGAGACAGTGTGGCCATCGTTACGCCATTCGTGCGGGTCGGAACTTACCCGACAAGGAATTTCGCTACCTTAGGACCGTTATAGTTACGGCCGCCGTTTACTGGGACTTCAATCAAGAGCTTGCACCCCATCATTTAATCTTCCAGCACCGGGCAGGCGTCACTCCGTATACGTCCACTTTCGTGTTGGCACAGAGCTGTGTTTTTGTTAAACAGTCGCAGCCACCTATTCTCTGCGACCTCTACTAGCTTCGGACGCGAAGTCCTACACCAACAGAGGCACACCTTCTCCCGAAGTTACGGTGTCAATTTGCCGAGTTCCTTCTCCTGAGTTCTCTCAAGCGCCTTAGAATTCTCATCCTGCCCACCTGTGTCGGTTTGCGGTACGGTTCTTATGCAGCTGAAGCTTAGTGGCTTTTCCTGGAAGCGTGGTATCAGTTACTTCAGGTCCGTAGACCCTCGTCATCACCTCTCGGCCTTAAGGTGCAGCGGATTTGCCTACCGCACCAGCCTACCGGCTTAAACGACCTATTCCAACAGGCCGCTAACCTAACCTTCTCCGTCCCCACATCGCACTGCATAAAAGTACGGGAATATTAACCCGTTTCCCATCGA